>CAZAHA010000223.1:0-4653 GCA_964484915.1 uncultured Leptospirales bacterium | reverse complement strand
AAGGGAAAACATGAACGAGATTCCGGTTGTCGATGCAGACGGCGACCTTGTCGGTGTTGTGACCGCATATGAACTTCTTCATGTCTGTCTTCCCGATTATATTCTCTGGATGGATGACCTCTCTCCGATTCTCAACTTCGAACCGTTTTCGCATATACTGCAAAATGAAAGCAGTACCTGGCTTGCGGAAATCATGTCGCAGGAATATGCCGTGGTGAACGAAAAGGACCCGGCCATAACCGTTGCGCAGGAGATTACCAAGCACAGAAGCAACCAAGCGTTTGTGCTCCGCGACAAGAAGCTGGTTGGTGTTATCACGCTGCACAATTTTCTAAACAAGATACTCAGGGAATAGTCCATGGAAAAAGAAAACAGCAAGATGACCGGTAAAAAGCTCGCGCTGAGGGGGCTGTTCCTGGTTGCAGCTTCGCTTTTGGCCAGTTATATATCCTATATCTTTGGACTGCATGAACAGCAGCAGATAATGGCCGTCGGTATTTTCGTGCTGATCATAGCGGCAACGCTGCTTTTTTGGAACACGCGTCTGGCAATCGCCTTCATCGGTATCGCGATTCTTTTGGGAGGCAACGTCCTTTCGCTTGAGCAGATGATCCAGTCGGCCGAGCTTGACATCATCCTCTTCCTTGTCGGTATGATGACGATGGTAGGCGTACTCAAGGACCTCGGCCTTTTTACGTGGATAATACAGCTTGTCATCAACATGCGCGGCATGACAGGAAAACTCTTCGTGGTCCTTGTCGTGTTCATGTCGGCGGTTATGGCAAGCGTCGTTGACGAGGTTACGTCGATCGTCTTCGTTCTTGCGCTGATCTTTCAGGTGTGCGATACGCTCAAGATCAGGCCTGTTCCGTTTGTCCTCATCGCGGTCATCGGCACGAACATCGGTTCAAGCGGCACGATGCTCGGTAATCCGGTCGGAATCCTCATCGGGACAAAGGCCGGTTTTTCCTTTGCCGATTTCGTCAGATGGGCGTCTCCCGTCATGTTCGTTGCACTTGTCGGCTCGCTGATTATCATACTTATGTGGTTCCGAAAGGACATCGCACTTCTGTCCGAACGTCTGGAGGCCCGGCGGAAGATGCAGCTTGGACTGGGTCCGCTGGTCCGGATACCGTACAGGCGCGGGCTCTTTATACTTATCTCGGCCATTGCTCTTATCGCGCTTCACCATACACTGGAGCGGCTGCTCGGCGTTCAGAAGAATACCCTCCTTATTGTCGCGCCGCTTGCCATTTCCGGCGTTCTGATGATATGGCGAGGCAACCGTGCCCGCCACTATATCGAGTCGGAGGTCGAGTGGTGGACCCTCCTGTTCTTCATGATGCTCTTCGCGGTGGCCGGTTCGCTCGAACATACCGGAGTGACGGAGCACATAGCGCGTAACTTTACCGGCGTCTTCGGAAGGAATCCGTATGTTCTGACGCCGCTTATCATTTTTATTACCGCCATCGGTTCCGCGTTTGTCGACAACATAGTCTTTGTCGCGGCCTTCATCCCCGTAGTGAAGGAGCTTGACATGACGCCTCTTTGGTGGGCGATGTTGTTTGGAGCATGTTTCGGGGGCAACATTACCGCTATTGGTTCCACTGCAAACATCGTCGCGCTTGGCATGATGGAGAAGCGGTATAAAAAGCACATAACCTTTTTCGAGTGGATCAAGATCGGATCAATCGTTGGAATCATCACCTGTCTGATCGCATGGGGAATGATAATTCTGCTGATGCCGTTTATGCCGGAGATGGGAATCAATGTACACTAATCGTTGCCGAGGATCAGTTCCTTTCCATTTGATCCTTGACGATGTTCATGTTCCTCTCAAGCGTCCGCATGGTCGCGGAATGGGAGAAATCAAGCTGCCGTAGATACGAAGCCCCTTTTCGGGACTCTGCATACGCCTGGCGGTAATTTTTGCTGTTGATCAAGGCAGCGATATAGTTGTTCAGCTCGGTTGTTGCGTAGCGCGCCAAAAGGTCCCTGTGCCTGCCGTATGACGGACTCGTCCTGAGACGTTCATCGTTTATCAGTTCGTGGGCTGCCGTGATATAGGACCGAACGCCCTCATATGAGTCCATGTTCACCTTCCCGTCGACGTTTTCCATGTATTGTATGACGGTGTTGTTCCAGCCGGAATCGGTTATGGACCGGTCGAGCGACAGCTTTTCAAGTGTCACGAGACTGTCACGATAAGACTCGGCAAGCCGGTCGAGAGTAAGGGTGGACGGATCTCCGTATACGGATTTTCTGTACGCGGGGAGAGACTCAAGAACAAGGATGCTTGCATTTCGCCGATACGGTTTGGAGTAGGCGGTTATGTACGGGTGGTTGATGATCTGCATGAAATCGTCGTATGCCTTTTCAAGATTCTGCGGATCCTGTTTGACTCTGTCTTCCGTCAGCCTGAAAAACGGGTATTGCACGTTATTTGCAATTGCCTTGTTGTCTCCCGTGATGTACAGCCCCAGCATGCCCAGCAGCGCCGCACGGTTCATGTCCGTTTTAACGGGGTATCCAGGGTATTGCTCCTGATCTGCGTAGAGCAGAAGCAGGTTGTTGTAGATTATTCCGGCTACGGTAACATTGTCCACCGGCGTTTTGTCCCGGTAGTTTTTCCGGTTGAGCAAAACGTTGGGTTTGTCGAACTTCCTCTGGTTCTCCGGATAACCGTCGTTATATGTGTCAAACCCGAAGCGGTTTGTAGTTTCCACCGATATGCGTCTGCCGTCGATAAGAACCACAGAGTATATGTGCTCAGGTACGAGGACGAGATAGCTTTTGTAATCGAAATATTCAAGAAGGGCATTGTACAGCAGGGCAGATTTGTAGCAGTTAAACCGCTTCTTGTCAAGAGTCTCCCTGACCCCGATATTGTACCCCGCTGCGCGTCCGGTGATTTCTGTCTTGAATATCTCGTCATGCATGAAATGAAGAAGCCGTTCGGCCATGTTGTATCTGTTGAGCTCACCGGGTCCGTCCAGCTCTTTGGCCTGTTGTACAAGGTCCTCAAACAGGGTAAAATAATGCCGAAACTCGGCCTCTGTGTTGATTCCGGATGCCACCAGGTAGAGCCTGATTATCCGGTCATTGTAAACGGGAGTACCGTCCTTAAAAGTGATCTTTTCTATTTCGCGCTCCTCAATCGGTGTCAGTTCCGAGACAACGCTGTCGTATGGTATTTTGCCGAGATAGGATGAAAAATTGTTGGCAAACAGCATAAATGGCACGAAGCTGATCAGCAGGGTCATGAGTAATCTTTTCATATATGTTAAACCGTAGCCTTTTATCATGATGGCCGCTTTAATAAAAGCGAACTCGTCCGACGATACCGTAAACAGTCAAAAGCTGGCGTTTACCGGCGAGGTCACACGCCACGGTACAGATACGGCATCATCCTGATTTTTCAAGAAGGATCCATACGTGAAGAAAACAATACTGGTCGCATGTTTCATTTTTTTCAATGTTTTCGCTGTTATAAAATCACTGCCGTATAATGCCGAGGTGATCGAGTACGATTCCCTGCACATCCGCGGTGACTGCGACCGTACGGTTGTCAATGTGTATAATGAAGCCCTGAAAAAGAGCAGACGGCCGTTCATGTCTGTCGCGAGCCATTTCCTTTACATGAAGAAGAACCCCGGACTCTTTGTCTTTATTGTAGAGATGTTTCTCCGTGCCGGTGTTTCGAGCATATTTGCAATGCGCATGTTCTTTCTGCTATGCTTCAACGTTGGTGTCATGTTTCTCATTCGGTGGATAGACATCGTTTTCAAGGACGATATTCTTACAGTTTCAGGGCTTGTCTTCATGTGTACGACGCCTGTCTTTCTGCACTATTCGTCCGTGATGCATCAGTGGCCTCTTGACATGCTCTTTTTCAACATGACGCTCTTCTTCCATGTATCATATCATGTAAAACGCAAAAACACATATCTGTATGCAGCTGTCGTCTCTTTCCTGTTCCTGTGTCAGAGTTACTACATGTACTACGCCGCGTTACCGCTGGCGGCGTCCGGTATCGTATATGTTTATGAAGGCCGCTTCCTGAACAAGTCTGTCGTGCTTCTCTGCGTCGTTCCCGTTGTATCGGTGCTGCTTCTGGCTGCGCAGATATCTGCCCTTCACGGCGGGCTCTTTGTGATGGCGGATTTCCTTCTGGCGCGCATGTTTGACATCCGTTTGGAGGGATCGGCGTGGGGCGCTCATGAGAGTTATCTAAACATGAAAACATTGCTGTTTACGTATCCGACCGCGCTGAATCTTCGTATGGAATACTTTTACCACTTTAACGGCTTTTTCATGATTGTTCTGTTTGCCCTGGGAAACCTGTATCAGAAAAACGGGCGAGTGAGGATTTTTCTCCTGATGCTTTTTATTGCGGGTGCGTCATGGAATCTCTTCATGATACAGCACAGCCGCATACACGTCTTTTCTGTTACCTACGGATATTATGCGGCGATGGTAATAATCGGTACTGTCGCATCGGCAATTCACCGCTCTATCAATCTTCATGAGGATTCGGCGCGCCTCCGGACTCTTTACCGAACGGCAATCATTACAGGCGCGCTGCTTTTCTGTCTGAACAACGGGATTCAGTACGACTATCTCAATCCGGGATTCTATCTGAGCCACATGCGG
>CAZAHA010000222.1:0-4740 GCA_964484915.1 uncultured Leptospirales bacterium | reverse complement strand
TTGTAATACTGACCGATGCATACGCAAATACGGGAGAGGTTGACCCCAAAGTAATTTCCGAGCATACCGTTATTAATGGAAAAGAGGGTATATTTTTTTCCGGGATAGGGATTGGAGACGGTTTCAACGAGCAGTTTCTGAACGAGCTGACCGACACGGGAAAGGGAGCCTATTTCACCATGATAACCAGAAACGATGCGCGGCGAATCTTCGAAGACCGGTTTATCGCACTGTCCATGGTTGCTGCACGTGATGTACGGTTCAAGCTCGAATATCCGGCAAGTCTGACCCACCAGTCGGGAGCGGCAGAAGAGGTCTCCCAGGATGAAACCGACATCCAACCGACAAACTTCAGCTACAACACAAGCCAGTACTTTTTCGAGACGTTTATTGCCGAAGGAAACGAGCCATCGGACACCGAGGAGTTTACGCTGACGATCATATATAGAGATCCGGAGACGGGAACCGATAAGGAGGTTTCCCTGAACATGTCGATTGAACAGCTGTCATCCCTGCAGGCCGGCAATATCCGCGACGCTGAGGCGGTCTTTCTGCTGAACATGTACCTCGGCGGGCAATCAACGTATGATGAGGTGACGGCCGTCCTGGACACCCATCACGCGCAGTCGGATTCGCCGCTTTTTAATGAATATGCAGGGTAGCTTGAAAAGATGCATGCGCTTAGAGAGTAGGAATGTACACGCTTTTGTAAGGCGGATTATCATCCTATCGTGCCGGATCTATGGTGAGAAGACTGCATGGGAAAATGCCAGTTTATAGACATATGTCCTGTTGTAAAACGGTATACAATGGACGAACTGTATAGCCTCGCAGTCGAGGGACTGACAAAGCACTACTGCAGGGAAAACAGGAACAAGCTGTGCGTCTGCAAGCTGGTCGGTGAAAAGACAGGGCGCGAAAACCTGTCGGACAACATGCTCCCGATGGTTCCCATACGGATATGGAACCGTGGACGAACGCCATGTACATGCTGGTTCACGAATACAGCAGGTAGAGTATGCCTAATCCCCTCTGGTTTTTTCCATGTAGACAAGGCGAATTCCGCTCTCTGACGGTTCGGTCCGGATACGGTTATAGCCGAGAGACTCGTATAGACGGATGTTTTTGGTGCTTTGTTCACCGGTAAAAAGCTCGATCCTTCGTATCCGGTTTGCTGTAAACGCGATTGTTTCAAGCTCTGTCATGAGTGCCCGTGCATATCCGCGCCCGCGGTAGTCGGGATGTACCATAAGACGGCCGAGGTGACACGTATGCCCGTCCATCGTTCCCTTGACCGATCCGATTATCCTGTTGCCGTATACACATTTCAGGATGATTGAACCGGCATACTCTTCCAGAAGCTCGTCAAGAGTCTGTACGAGCGGCGGTATGGTAAAATCGTTATATCGCTCGGCCTCCGTTATGTAGCAGAGTTTTTGAAGTGCGAGTATCTCCTCAAGATCAGCCCTTTGCGCCTTTATAATAACGACATTCATGGTTGTTTCCTTGCCGGTTTCTTCATATCTGTTTCATATCCGGAATATCGATATTATAAAAAATAATTGTTTAAATCAGGTCTTGCCGGTATATGTTTCACACGTTTGACTTTTGGTTTCAGTCCGGAAACCGGCGTCACTTGGGGCAATGAAAATACTATCACAATTATCAGTTCAGGGACACCTCATGAATGCTGAACGTATGAAAAAAGAAATCAACCGAATTCTGCTTATTCTCGCGGCTTTTGTACTTTTTTCCCCGAAAAACGGTTTTTCTGCGCTTTATGAAAACCATCCCCCCGATATCAGGTGGAAGGTAATCCGCACCGAGCACTTTGATGTCATCTTTTCCTCCGATATCGAAGATGACGCCAGGCGTGTGGCAAACCTCTCGGAACATTACCTGAAACACAACACCAGGACGATGAAACCCGACTGGAGACATACGACGATCGTACTGGTAAGCGAGTCCTCCGTGGCAAACGGCAGCGTACAGTTTGTACCTTACATGTCAAAATTCTACAATTCACCGTCTACCTTTAACGCAACCGAGTGGTACCATTCCCTTGCGCTTCATGAAGGCCGCCACATGGTGCAGCTCAACACGATAAACAGCGAGGGACGCAAGATACTCTACTATGCGTTCGGTGACCAGGGGATGGCGGCGTATGTCGTCGCGATGGTTCCCATGTGGAAACTCGAGGGTGATGCGGTTCTCATGGAGACGGTACTGACGGAGGACGGACGCGGCAGGGTTCCTGTTTTCGATCTGTACGTCCGGACAAACGAATTATCGGCATCAGTTGACCAACGGTACAGCTACTACCGCGCGTATCTCGGCTCTCATGAGGACAACTATCCGATGACAGACCACTACGTGCTGGGTTACCATATGGCAACATATGGAAGGATCAAGTACGGCCCCATGATCTGGAACGATACCTTCCGGGGCATGGGCGAATCAATTCTGCACCTCGACCATTTTGACTATTCGTTCAAGACTGCCAAGGCAGACGATCACGATATGGTCGACCACTACCGCGAGACATACAATTTTCTCCGTCACTGCTGGTCGGAACAGATTTCCGGACTTGAGTTTACGGATTCCCAAACGATTACCCGGACCGGCTCTCAACGGTGGAGCGGCTTTCTGCAGCTGCATGAATCCGACGGACGCCTGTACTGTCTTCAGACTGGCAAGGAGATGATAAGCGGTATCGCGGAGATCTCCTCGGGTAGCGCACACCTTGTCACGCAGATACCGGTATCGGAGGTCCTGACGGCAGCGCGGAAGAATGAACGGAGTTTTTCCGTCGGCGGGGGCAGGGCAGTCTGGGTGGAACAACTGTCCGATATCCGGTGGGGATACCGTACATATTCATCCATCATGGTGCGGGAGCTTGAAAGCGGCAGGCAGAGGAGGCTGTTCCCGAACGGCAAGATGCTGTCTGCGGCAATATCCGGCGACGGGTCCCGTATCTCAGCCGTTGAATATACCGAATCCAGGCAGTGTTCCCTCATCATTATCGACACGCAGACGGGTACCGTCCTGAAACGTATCCCTTCACCCGGCAATGCCTTTCTGTACGATACCGCGTGGTCATCAGACAATACCCAAATAGCATGCGGCTCGCTGACCACAGAGGGAAGCGCGCTTCTGATGTACAATGTAGAGAACGGTTCCTTTACGGAACTCATACCGCATACGCATGACGAGCATCCGAAGACTCCGTCATTTGCCGGACGGTATCTGCTGTACGGATCCGACTATTCCGGTATAGACAACATATACGCCTATGATCTTCGAAACGGCAGACGGTATCAGGTAACGTCCAGGAAATTCGGCGCCTACTATCCGTCCGCATCGAAAGACGGCGGCTCGATCTACTATTCCGACTATACGGTTCGGGGTTATTCAGGGGAGAAGATGCGGCTTGATCCTGCAGGGTGGACACCCCTGGCGTCGGTTCCGGTGCGGCGGGCGGACTATTATGAGGCTGTCGTCGAACAGGAGGCCGGTGGGTCGGTGGTGGATGATGTGGATGGGAAGTTCTATCAGGCGGAGAACTACACGCCCATGTTTCATTCGGTCAACGTACACAGCTGGTCCCCTGTATTTGACTACTACTACGGTATCGGGGTGATGTCAACGGATCATCTCGAAACCACGTCGCTTTCTCTCGCGTATAATTACAATATAAATGAAAGCGCGCATTCGGTAACGGGTTCCATACGGTACAGCGGATTGTATCCGATACTGGAAGCTGGCGGAACGCTCGGCCAGCGGGTGAAGATGGACAGCGACGGCGACTACATCCACTGGGATGAGAGTACCGTGTACGGTTCCGTTACCGTCCCCTTTGATTTTTCTCGCGGTATTCACACGACGTTCGCGGAGTTTACCGTATCTCCATCCTATACCGAAATCAGCGGCAAGTCTGTCATCGAGTATGACAAAACAGTACTGAACGACGGAACGATCATACCTGTTTCCTACTCCATGATGCTGGCACATCTGCAGGAGGGGACGATGCTGGATCTGTATCCGCGTTGGGGCCAGATTGTGAATGTGTCCTACACGCATATCCCATACGGAGACTATTCATCGTATCAGATGGCGCTTTTCTCTCAATGGTTCTTCCCGTCGCTTTTCATGCACCACAGCATCCATTTCGAACTGGATTATGAGCGTGATGATGGCAGTGATTACCGCTTCCCGCTCCAGTTTTTATATCCGCGCGGTTACTCGGAAGAATTTGCTGAAGAAACGTACAAGGCGAGCGTCAACTACTCGCTTCCCCTGCTCAATATGCATGCAAATATATGGAAAATCATGTATTTTAAACGGCTGAAGCTGACTGGTTTTTACGATCACGGGTACATTGTCACGGAAGAACTGGATAGCGGACAGTTGCTGAATATCGAGGAGACAGGAGAATATCGGCGTTCGGCGGGAGCAGAACTGGTCGTCCAGTATAATCCGTTTTCCAACAAGATGCTCCAGCTTGAAAGCGGTCTGGAGTATGCCTACAGGGTTGAGGATAAGGAGTGGGTTTACAACATAATCTTCCTTCAGTTTAATCAGACCTTTTAGTGGCCCTATGCCTCATGAGGGAGTGGGCCAGGGACTTCAGCTCGTCGTATTCGGCGGCTGAGAGTCCGACCCGCGAAAAGAATCCGGTGTTGAAAAGCTCGGATAGCCTGGCCGCTTCCTTTGCCTTGTCCGGATGATGTGCGGCGATGT
>CAZAHA010000221.1:0-4756 GCA_964484915.1 uncultured Leptospirales bacterium | reverse complement strand
GTTCTTCAAGAAAAGTGCTTACTTTAAAGACAAACATACCGGAATTCCAGAAATATGTACCTTTTTCAACATATTTTTCAGCAGTCACTTTATCAGGCTTTTCTTCAAAGTTTTTTACGGGAAAAACCTGGAAATCGTGAGCAGTGATTCGTGTTGTAGGCCTGCATGATAGTCCCCGGAAAATGTGCAGAAGCCAGTCGACGGCGCTTTTCATTCCGCTCTGCATTTTGACGGCGGTTCCCTCGTTCCGTATCTGCCTGCGTGCATAAAAAACACTTAAAAAACATGGACATCTATTGCGATAGCAGCAGATGACGCGACAGATAAAAAGGCGCAGTATATACTCATTTTTCCCGATGGAAAACCAGAGTATCGGTAGAGAAGGGTCGCAAACAGAACAGATCCTTTAATGTGAAAATTGAGGAATACCACCATGATGTCATCGGCTGGTCAGGAAACTGTCAGTTTTTTATACAATACCGTTATAAACAGCGGATATACCTGGAACACGGATCTCCGCGAGAAGACATCCATTGTCAGGTTGGATCAATTCGACTCCGGATCATACCTCCACGGAGATAACACAATCTACTGGAACCACTACAACAAATGTATAGAATCGACGATGGAGAACAGCGACCAGAGCAAGGTAGTAGTCAAACAGCACAGAGACTATATCTGCACCCGGCACAATGGCGATATTCCGTATTCCAAAAAGTACTGCAGCTCATATAACAGTGAGTGCATTTATCTGTTCTCTTATATGACCTCTGCGGTAATCGAAACAACAGCCGACGGCCTGCTCCACCGTGAAGAGCTCCGCGAGGATGTTGACAGCACGGCGCCGGTCTTTACCGAACTTCTGACGGGGGATGTGAGCGTGCGAACATCAAACGATGTATACTCGACAGGAATTTATCTCTATGAAAAGTACCAGTATGATGCCAACGATAACCATACTGTCCATGAAGTATTTGGGTACATGCGTGTCGGCGCTCTCTACTACATGGTGAACATGGAATCCTGTGTCGTGTCCCATTGTTGCCGAATGTTCCAGCCTGTCAATCCGTATAGCGTACGGTCCCTGCGGCTGGTACAGGATACGGTACGGTCAGAATTCATGGCTCATGTTTCCAGTGCAGGCAGCGGTACCCGCAGCATTCGGGCTTGCGGAAAGAAGGAAGCGGAAGGACAGGGGCCATAAGCATGCAGGTGCTGTATTGAGTGACTGCATCTTCCTGCGACTATATAATTTTCTTGAGCCACCGTCCAGCTTCTCGGCATCATGTAAAAACGTGGCCCTGTGTATGGATCCTGCGTGTCTGTCCAGAAACTACAGCAGTTTTTACTCTTTATTCCTGTCACGGCAAGCGGCATGGCGGCGGATCGTTTTCGTCGGGATATGGTCGCTACTGCGTGTCAAGCACGGTAAAACGCTTTTCAATAGAGTTTCCCGCGTCGTCTACCAGCGTTAGAACATGGGTGCCGGCATCCGGCTGCAGCGCCATCTCGTGGAAGGTCCTGGTACTGCCGAGGTATGTGTCGTCGATGTGCCAGTAGATCACGGCAGATTCGTCTGCATGGGCCGCGCGCATGATGACCGCGCTCTTTTCACCCGTTATGTCTACCGGAACATAGACAGACGCGTTGTGCGAAGGGTAGATGAGGCTTAACCGTTTAACGGGATCGCCGCCGTCCTTTACGCAGCCGCTTTGTATCGGCGGAAGTTTTTTGTATGACGGATTGTGTTTTACGTAATAGTACTCTGCCACCGGCGGAAGGACAAACCATCGCGTATGCCGCATCTGTGAGACCTGCATGCACCGGTCCGTTACGCGGTACCTGCCGTCCGGGTCGGTGTGGATGAGTCTGTGATATGTGCATTGCCGGTCGAAGTGGCTGTCTTTGGGTATCTGAATGTATGAGATGTCGCAGTGTCGGTTCGGCAGGAGGCCCGAGTCGGCACAGACGCCCACGGTCTTGAGCTTCTCATACGGTACCGTAAACCACCCGGAGCGTTTTAAACCGCCGAAGATTTCAAAGAGGACGGGGGCGGCGACTGCAAGTCCCGTCATGCCGGGACGTCCCTCACCGTCGGCGTTGCCGCACCAGACGCCGACGGTATACCGCGGCGTTACCCCGACCGCCCAGGCATCGCGGTGGCCGAGACTCGTTCCTGTCTTCCACGCGATCTTCTGCGATCCCGCGAACGATTTCCAGTACCCTTCAAGACCGGGACGCTCGACCCCAAGGAGTGCCTCAAGCGTCAGATATGCTGCTCCCGCGCTGATGTTTCCGGAAATCGCCGGCGTCCCTTTTTTTTGCGCAAGCACGGCCGGATGACCGATTGATTTTCCGGAGGCTATGCGGGCTATCGATGAGTAGAGGGAGGCGATTTCCCAGAGTGTGCCTTCCGCGCCCCCGAGTATCAGGGACAACCCGTAATGGTCGGCGGGCCGGTTAATGGTCGTTATACCGCAGGACTTCAGCATCCGGTAAAAGCGCTGATATCCGTATTCCTGCAGCATGACAACCGCAGGAACGTTCAGCGACATCGACAGCGCGTCCCTGGCGGGAAGTGCCCCCCTGTAGGTCCGGCTGAAATTCTCCGGCATATACCCGCCGAAGTTCAGCGGCACGTCGAGGACAAGCGTGTCCGGCGTGATGAAGCCGTCGTCAAGCATCGCTGCAAAGAGAAGCGGTTTCAGTATGCTTCCCGTGCTGCGGGGGCGCCGAATAATATCGATGTCATATCCCGTTTCAGGAAGGCGGGAGCCGACGCGGCGGTCGGCATGCTCCGGACTGTTGCCGGTATACGCGATGACTTCTGAGGTGCTGTTGTCTATCACGATTGCGCACACGTTGTAGATACCGCTGCGTGCAAGCAGCGAGTGGCGATTTGCGACGACTGTGTTAACGAACGCCTGCGTCTGCTGATCAATCGTTGTATGGAATTCGTGTGTGCCGGGGTGTCGTGCCGCGAGTGTGTCTACAAGCCGGGGGGCGAGCCTCGGCAGCGGGTGCGGCGCTTCCGGCAGCTCTTCCGCAAGCGCGAGTGTATATTCAATTTCGTCCAGTTTTCCGGCTTCATGCAGCCTGAATAAAAGCGAGTCGCGTTTTGCTTTCAGCTCATCCCTGTTACGGCCGGGATGTATCAGTGCGGGGCTGTTGGGCAGTACCGCGAGCATTGCGCTTTCCGCCCACGACAGTTCGTCAGGACTCCGTCCAAAGTAGCGCCAGGATGCTGCATGCAGACCCACAACGTTCCCGCCGAAGGGCGCGTGCGATGCGTAAAGTTTCAGTATCCCTTCCTTGGTGAAGCGCAGCTCAAGGCCCAGCGTCAGATACGCCTCGATCATCTTCTGCTTCCATGTACGGTCAACGCTCCTTCGAAGGAGCCTGACAACCTGCATGGAAATGGTGCTTGCTCCGGAGACGATCGTTCCGCTGGCGGCATTGTCACGGGCGGCGCGGATGACCGCTGCGGGGTCTATACCCGGGTGCAGATAAAACCGGCTGTCCTCGTATTCAAGGAGTGCGCTTTTGTACCGTAGAGGGATGTCGTCGGAAACATGAAAACGCCACTGGTGGTCATCGGCAATACGGGCGCCCAGCAGGCTGCCGTCCGCGGCATATACGGCTGTGGAGCCGGGTGAGTCAAAGAGGGCGTGCGGCAGCAAAAGCATCGCCGAAAACGATACGGCCGCATACAGCCCAAGTGCGGCGGCCATCACCCGAACGGGAAGGGACTGTGCAAGTCTTCCGGCGACCGGGAGCAGCTTCCGGAACAGCGGATTGTGCTTCAGGTGCCTGTGTACAGCCACGACGGCCTGTTGTACAAACGGATGTTTCCTGAACTTCGTCCGGCCGTACCGGTATGCGGTCAGACACGCCAGGTGCGCGTTTGCCGCAAGTATACGGACAGAGGCGGCGCACAATCCCGGAATATGGACCTTTGCTGTGCGCCGTATCTCCTTTCGGTTAGTTCTGCGGTTCAATCGTCACCCACGCGCCGTCGGTTGTGGCGTGCACCTCGCCGGTGTACATGTCCTCCACTGCGATCTGGGGCATATAGTACCGTCCCGCGAAACTCGCGTTGCACATAACCGTAAACGTCCTGGACTGGTCATGTGCGAGTGAAAAATAGGTATAGACGCGGTCGTCCCTGAAATCCTGATACTCTGCGTCCGCGCTTCCGGAACCGGACTCAAGCCGTGTGTTATGCAGCTGCCATCCCGAGGGAACGATATGTGTCAGCGCGATGTTCTCGAGCCTCCTGCCGTATGTGTTCTTTACCGTGACGTGTATCTTGAAGTCGCGGCCCTGCGGAATACTCGTTACATCCAAATCATTGCCGGAAAAGTCCTCGTATGCAGCCGACAGGGCAAGCCCGCGTTGATGAGATTCTTCATCTCCCGGGGCGGGTGATCCCTTGGACGTGACCGTAACAAAGAGGGGCGCGTTCCTGTTTTTGTTGGTAACTTCAACCGGGATGCCGCCGTCCGGTACCTTTTCAAGTTCGTGTGTGGCAAAAGCTACGGATGATGAACCATCCTGCGACCTTCCGCCGATTTTGATGTTGTAGGAGAAATTGTACGAAGCATCGTCGTTACCGGCAAAGCCTGCCATTGCCAGAAGGGCAAACGAGGTGGACTGTGTCTAAAGCCATCTGTTGGACGACAGTTCTTCCGAAACCCGGTCTGCGATCTCCTTGCCCCGGGCGCGCTGGTCCAGGTCCGTCACTGCCCACAGAATC
>CAZAHA010000220.1:0-4781 GCA_964484915.1 uncultured Leptospirales bacterium | reverse complement strand
AAGCGGCGACTTGTAAAACGGCCGGATATTGACCGGAGCGAAGATCGCCCGCTTCCTGCGGTAGGGTCCGTCGCCCTCCGGCGTCCTCGTGGTACCCGCGTTGGCAATATTGCTTGATATAAGGTCCATCCGCAGACGCTGGGCGGTCAGCCCCGTTGATGATATATTAAAGCTGTCGAACATTCCCATCTGTTATCTCCCTCTCAATACGTCCGCTACACCTGCCTCATCACCATCTTCATGACCTTGAAGTTGTGCGACAGGGCTGCAATCGATGCGTTATATCGCATGAGGTTTTTGGATGCGTCCACCATCTCGCGTTCTATGTCCACATTATTGCCGTCGTTCCGGTAACTGGTTGAATAGTCAAGGTTAACCCTCGGCCCGACACCGTGTACGTCGAGCCGTTCGGTAAACGGGATATGCCGCTTATCCGTTAGCACGGCAGGATATTCGTTCTGCGCGAGGTGCTCATTCTGCTCGATGACCCGTTTGAGCTGGCTCTCAAAGTTTACCTCGCTTCGCTTGAAGTGCGGCACATCGACATTTGCGATATTGTTCGCTATCACCTTCCGCCTGAGGCTCTCCACGTCGAGCGAACGCTCAAGCAGGTAGTTTGTCTTCATCATGTGGCTGTTTTCAAACATACGTGCTCCGTTTATGGCAGTCCTGATTATTATTTCGTACGAAAAGCAGAAAAGGTAAGCACTTTTTTCATGCGACATAAAATTTTTGCATGATAGAAGCAACGATGTCTAATGAGACATAATATTAATCGATTGTAAAGTCATTTTTGAGGGTTTTTTTGTATTCTGCAATCAATCACGGCATCCTGCCATGATCATGATGATGCAAGAAGGGAAATGCTGCCTGGGAAACGTACCCGGCTATTTCAGGACAGAGTCGATCGATGAATCGTCATCATCGTCCGTTTTCCGGAGAGGCGGCGCGTCGTCATCGAAACGGCGCATGAGATGTCCGCAACAGACGGGAATGGGTTCGCCATCCGTTATCCGCGATGTTCTGCCGCATAGCGTGCAGATATAGGTAATAAACTGCCTCATCACCATCCTCCACCATCAAGCCCGACGCTCGTCAACGCTGTCGGTTATCAGATTAAGATACGACCGCTTCTCAAAACGGTCAAGTCCGAGACGGTCTGCAAGATCAAAGAGGTGGCGCTCTGTGGTCTCGATATCGGTGCCGATCTTTTCCAACTCGACGAAGTCGCCAAGGCCGGTCACCGAATCGATACAGACGGTGACTTCCTCCAGCACATACTCTATCCTGGTCTTCTCAACAAGCCCGCCTTCAACAAAGCCCAGGTTCCTGAGAATGGCAAAAATCGAGTCAAAGCTTCCGACAGTCGTCTCATATTCAACACGGGTCTTGGTCTTTGTGGACAGTTTCGGTCCCTTGTAGGTGACGCTTGAGACGCCGTTGACGGTCCGTATGCGGAACGCTTCGTCTGTCTCACGAAAGTCGCGCATCGGATGGCTGAAGTAGATGTCCTTCTGGTAGAGTTCGTGTTTCATTTCAGCGCCCATGCCGATGAGTTTCTGTGTAAAGGTGCCGATATCGTCACAGTACGCCTTTATTTCGATTTCATACATTACAGTATCCTTTGCAGCGGCCAGGTATAGCGCCGGCCGTCTCCCATCGTTTCAAGAACGCGGCCGTTCACACTGATAGTAATTGCAGACACGTCCTGAAACTGCATCATCGTTAACAGTATCTGGTTGACCCGGGAGGTCGCGATATCGCCATAGGCGCCTTCGGTAAATCCGTCGGTCAGATCGATATACGCAACATTGTCCGTTACGCGCACCGCATTGATGCCGACACTTTCGGGAAGGCTCGTCTTCAGGGAGGCGTTTTCCGGCCCCTGGAAAAGCCGTCTGAGCGTCGCCTCGTGAATGTTTTCTCCCTCGACGGAGGCCTCAACCGGCCTGTACGCAAGCGCGTCCGCCGTTTCGTCATAGTAGATGTAATAGAGCCTCACCGTGTGCAACGATGCCGTTGGTTCATCCTCAACTGTACCGGTTCCCTCTTCCGCTGCGACGTCTTCTGTTTCTGTGGATGGAGCCTCATGCTGCAAAACGGTATCATCGGGATCCTGTGTGCGCTCCACCGACTGCCTGGTGACTGTTTCCGTCCGGTCATCAAGCGGTGTACTGTTTTTCCGGATCAGAAGCGATGAAAGTACCAGTACGGCAGTTGCAAGTCCCATGACAAGGAGTATCAGAAGCGGACGGGTATACGATTCCTTCTTCCGCCTGGTCCTCCGCTTCCCGGCCGCAGCCTTTGCCCTGCTCCCGGCAACTCTCTTCGGTACACCCTTTTTTGCTGTTGTTGGCGCGCTTTTTCGTCCTCTGCTTTCGGCAGGCGTATCGCCGATACCCGGAAGCGTGCCGTCGTCCTTAGTGCTCATCATGTATGTTTTCTTTCAGATTTAAAAGAAATTTTATCAGCTCCTCACGGTCCTCGTCGCGGATTATATGGGTCAGATATGAGAGCCGCTGGTTTATCCGCTCCACCTGCTTCAGCGTCGCGGGATTGAAAAGGATCTCGGATATCAGATGGATGTCCTCTGAAAGGAGTCCCCGCGCGATTTTCATATGCCGTCTGAAGTTTGACCCCGGAGGGTTCTTCTCTTCCACGCACCCTGCAAAGACAATCGACGAGACGAAGGGAACGGAAAGCGAATACGCAATCTCGCGGTCATGTTCCTCGAAGTCGTATTCATAGATGGAAAGGCCAAGTCCGGTATAGAAACCGCGAAAGAAATCTTTGCCCTTCGGATCTGACTCGGTAATGATGACGGCGTTCTGTTTGGTCAGCTTTTCATCGTTCGGCCCGAACATCGGGTGTGTTGAGACAAACGGCCGTCCGCTCTCGCGGTAAAACGGCGCGAGGGGATTCTTTACGGCGGCAATATCCGCGAGCATGCACGATCTGTCCAGATAGGGAAAGAGCGAGGTAAACACCCCGATGGTTCCGTCAAGCTCTACAGCATTTATACACATCTCCGGAGAAAAATCTCCGATCTGTTCGATCCCCGTCAGCCGGTCAACTCCGTCTGGAAAGATCCTGGAATCATCGATGTCGTACCCGGCCACCGTATGCTCACCGGCAAGGTGCGCCGCGATCCACTGTCCCATCTTTCCCATTCCAACGACTGCTATCTTCATTCTGTTCTGTCTCCCTTTACCGCCGGACTATTCCTCATCCCCGGTACTGTGTATCTCCCGGTAGCACCCCATAAACCGAAAGCTTCCGGAAATGGCATGAACCTTTTCCATGACCTCCTTGACGGTATCATCTTCGCTGCTTCCCTCAAAATCAACGAAGAACGCGTACGTTCCCGGCTTGTCCGGAATCGACTCGATCCTGGTCAGGTTTATCTCGGCCCTGGCGAATATTTCCAGCACCTTAAAAAGGGTGCCCGCCTTGTGTGCGGTCGTAAAGAGTATTGAGCATTTGTTCCCGGGCTCTGTCGACTCATCACGCGCGATTATGAGAAACCGTGTCCTGTTGGTCTCAAGGTCCTCGATATTTTCCTTGATGATTTCCAGGTTGTAGATCTCGGCCGTGTTCCTGCCCGCAATGACCGCGCTCCCCTTGGGACGCTTTTCGAGCAGCATCTTCGCGGCGCCGGCCGTATTATAGTAGGGAATACCCTCCAGACCGTTTCTGGCAAGGAAGTTCCTGCACTGCGACAGCGCCTGCTGGTGGGAGTAGACCGTCCGGATCTCGCGGTGGTCGGTGTCCGGCAGTGCAAGCAGGCAGTGATGAATCTCCATCTCCACCGCGCCAACAATACTGAGGTCCGAATGGATCATAAGATCATTCGTCTGGTTGACGACACCTCCAAGCGTGTTCTCAATCGGGATAACGCCGTAGTCATACAGTCCCGATGTGACGCCGTCGAAGACTTCGGCCCAGGTCTGGCACGCTGTCGGCACATACTCTCCGTTCCACACGGTGGCAGCCAGCTCGCTGTAGGCGCCGCGTTCGCCCTGGTATCCGATAAGGGCGTAGTTGCCGGTCTGGAGACGCTTGCTCTCCTGAATGATCATCTCATAGAGCTTGCAGCTGAACTCCTCGCTGATGAGGACTCCCGAGTGGCTCGTGATCTTCTCGAAGAGGTCCGCTTCGCGCGACTGGTCCTCGATGGTCGACTTGAACTTGCGCGACATGAGCGCAAGCTCCATCCGTTCGTGCAGCAGTTTCAGTATCTGGGAATCCTTCATGTCTATATTTTTTCTGATCTCATCAAGGCTCATCTTTTTCTCCAAGATATGGTTTACAAAACGTCAGGGACCGGATTTGCAATCTTCTACCGGTTGTGACCCGCTCCAATAACGCCGAGATCGTCAAAGAACGACGGGTACGACTTGGCCACCGCTTCGCTTTCATCGATGGATACGCCGTTTTCTGACACAAGACCCGCGCACGCGAGGGCCATGGCAATACGGTGATCGTTATGCGATTTAGCGCTGCCTCCCGGAACAGAGCCGCCGTTTATCACCAGCGAGTCCTTCTCTTCCGAAATATCGACACCGATAGCGGAAAATTCCTCAAGCAGCGTCTCCTTCCTGTTGCTTTCCTTATGTACGAGCCTGTGCGTACCGGTGATGACCGATCTCCCGCGAATACCGGCAGCCAGGGCAGCGAGCGGCGGAAAGAGGTCCGGACAGTCCGATGCGTCAAACTCAAACGGCACAAGGGCGCTGTTGCAAACAGAGACGGAATCATCGGCCGTTTCAACCACGGCGCCC
>CAZAHA010000219.1:0-4819 GCA_964484915.1 uncultured Leptospirales bacterium | reverse complement strand
CTTCTGGGACCAGGTAAACTTGGCCTGCGGAATAAACCAGCCGTACTGTTCAAGTTTTATAAAATACGGAATTGTTCGGATCTTCCAGCGGTATACGTCCTCAATCTCGGTGAGGATATCGTTGCGCAGCGGAGTAGAGCAGAGGAACTCAAGCTTGTCCTTCTGGTTCCAGTATTCGCTGAGGGTGTTGAACATCTCGAGTGCTTCGGCAAAATCGTCATACTTCTTTATCTTTTACGCCTTTCGCCGTTTGCTGATGTTGAGTTTCGGGTTTTTGTAATGTTCAAGAATATACCTGAGGCGTTCGCTTGAGTTGCGTCCGATTCCCTTTTTGTCGATCAGTTTCAGGTCCTGGTTTGACAGTCTGAAATTGGTAACTTTTAACGGATTATCCTTGGGTTTTCTTCCGGCCCCGGACCTTGTGGACATAGGTGTCTTCTCTCTTTCCCGATTCTGCGACGGTATCGCACATACATCCCGTATGCACGGTGTATACTGACGAAACATTATGAAGTATAATGCACGGTTGTCAATAGTAATATAACCGTAATACGTTATTTTATTTATGTAATATATTCCTTTGCCAAGTATTTCGGGCGGATTGAAATGATCAACATGCAAAAAAGCAGTCGGTAATGAGCGGCAGAGCAACATGTACCGCATTGCCCGGCCGCACCTTTTTCTGTATCGAACAAAAAATGTCGGCAAAACGGCATGAAATCTTCCTGTTCTTGTGTATCTTTGTGGTAATTACAGTATTGCCATACATATGTAATAATTTCGTGAAAATGGTAAAGCAATAACGTGTATCCCGAACTCGAAAAAGTTATTGACATCGGTTTAAAATGTATAATACATATAACACATTATGTAATACAAAAATAGGCAAAAATACAGATTTTTCACAGAAAGGCCGCTGCAGCCTGCGCATCTCATCCATACACTCCATCACTGATTTTCTGTTTACAACCGGTTGTTCCGGACACCGGTGGCAGTCGGTGCCGTGTGTGCAGTATAATTGTTTATTCTAAGGGAGAAGAACGATGGCTCTTGTAGAAGTTCGTGATTTATATATGATTTTTGGATCAAATCCGAAACGGGCGATTCCGCTCATCAAACAGGGACTAACAAAGCCCGAAATCCTCAAGAAAACCGGATGTACCATCGCAATAAACGGTGCCACCTTTTCAATAGAGAAGGGTGAGACCTTTGTTGTCATGGGACTTTCCGGAAGCGGTAAATCAACATTTATACGCTGCCTCAACCGTCTGATCGAGCCGACTGCCGGTGAAATAATCATTGACGGCGCTGATATCATGAAGATGGACCGGGAAACGCTTCGAAAGGTCCGCCGGTACAAGATGTCGATGGTCTTTCAGCATTTCGGCCTGCTGCCGCACCGGAACGTCATCAACAATGTCGAGTTTGGTCTGGAGATCGGCGGCATGCCCAAGGAGGAGCGCCGCGAGAAGGCGATGAAGGCGATAAAGCTGGTCGGTCTGGACGGTTTCGAGTTCAGTATGACAAGTGAACTCTCCGGCGGCATGCAGCAGCGTGTGGGACTTGCCCGCGCCCTGGCAAACGATCCGGAAATCCTGCTTATGGACGAGGCGTTCAGCGCGCTGGACCCGCTGATCCGTACCCAGATGCAGGACGAGCTTCTGGAACTGCAGGCCAGGATGCACAAAACGATTATCTTCATCACCCATGATCTCGACGAGGCGCTGAAATTGGGGGACCGGATCGTTATCCTGGGACCGCAGGGGAGAGTCCGACAGATCGGTACGCCGGAGGAGATTCTTGCCGAGCCGGCTGATGATTATGTCCGCAGGTTTGTGCAGAACGTCGACAGGACCCGCATCATCACGGCGTCTCTCATCAAGCACGGGTGTCCGACCGTTGCAATACCAAAGGACGGACCCGAGGCCGCGATGCGTATCATGGAAAACAACAGGACGTCCCACGCGTTTGTCGTTGATTCTAACAGAGTTCTGCAGGGGATTATCTCGATCGATGACACGGTTGCACTTCGCAAGCAGGGAAAGAAGGATCTCTCAGAGATTGTCAAGAATGACAGTGTGTTTACCACGTACGCCGAGACACCAATCTCGGATCTTCTCGGTACGGCGCTGCAGACAAAGTACCCGATAGCGGTAATCGATTCCGACGGCATCTTTCATGGTATCGTCGACCGTTCCGCAATTATCCGCGAGGTGAATATCGGTATCGATGAAGAAGGGGCACCGGTCGTGCTCTCTGAAGTGATGGAACAGATGAACGAAAACGGCGATGTGTAGGGGAGGTTAGCTGATATGGATAAGATTCGTGAAGTTGTAAATATAGGAAAGATATTTGAGGGAGCGATCGAGTGGCTTACCGAAAACATGTCGTGGTTCTTTGATTTTATAGCGGTACTGGTTGAGGGGCTTCTCAACGGGGTCAACTTCGTCTTTCAGTTTCCGCATCCGCTTTTCATGATCGCGCTGTTCGGCAGCCTTGCATGGTTTGTTGCTAAAAGAGGGGTCGGTATCTTTTCAATTTTAGGATTCTTCCTTATATACTATATGGGGTACTGGTCCGCAACCATGGACACGCTGTCGCTGGTCATAGCTGCAGTCTTTTTCGGCCTTCTTGTCGGCATACCGCTGGGGATCTGGTCGTCAAAGAGCGACAAGGTATGGAACATTGTACGCCCGATACTCGACTTTATGCAGACGCTTCCCGCGTTTGTGTACCTGATTCCGGCCGTACTGCTTTTTAAACTTGGCCCGATCCCGGGTGTCATCGCAACACTGATCTTCTCGCTCCCGCCTGCGGTCCGGCTGACAAACCTTGGTATTCGTCAGGTGCCCCGCGAAATAAAGGAGGCGTCGCTGTCGTTCGGTTCGACGCCGATGCAGATGCTGTTTAAGGCGGAGCTGCCGGTGGCGCTCCCCACGATTATGGCGGGAGTCAACCAGACGATCATGCTGGCGCTGTCCATGGTGGTCATTGCGGGAATGATCGGAGCCGGGGGGCTCGGCAACGTTGTCCTCAAGGGCATCACACAGCTGCAGATAGACATGGGTTTTGAGGGCGGCATCTCGATCGTCATACTCGCGATCTTTCTGGACCGCGTTACACAGGCACTCAGTGACAATATGCAGCGTCAAAAGTAAAAAGTGTGAACTGTCCGGAACATGTTCCGGGTTTCATATACACATAAATAAATGGAGGAAAATAATGAAAAATGTGCACAGAGTATTAACAGCGTTAATAATTATCGCGGCTGTTGCATCCTGCAAGCCGGGAGGCTCCGATACTGATGGGGAAACTGCGAATCTGGTATACGCAAACTGGGAAGAGGGCGTTGCCTATACGCACCTTGCCAAGGTGGTTCTTGAGGACAAGATGGGCTTTACGGTAAACATTACCGCGTCGGATGTCGCTCCGGCATTTGCGGCGGTAGCAGGCGGAGACCAGGACGCGTTCATGGAATCGTGGCTTCCGGTACTGCACAAGGACTACTGGGAGAAGTACAAGGACCAGTTGACCGACCTCGGCCATGTCTATAAGGGAACAGAAAGCGGTCTTGTTGTGCCGGACTATATGGTTGAGGACGGTGTTACCACTATTTCCGACCTTGCGAAGCCGGAGGTTGCCGAAAAGCTGGATAAAACCATCACCGGTATCGACGCCGGTGCAGGAGTTATGAAAACCACCGAAAACGACATCATGCCGATGTATGGACTCGACGAAGCAGGATACAAACTGCTTGCGTCATCGGGCCCTGCGATGATGGCATCGCTGAAGGACGCTATTGCGAACGAAGAATATATCGTTGTAACCGGATGGAAGCCGCACTCGATGTTTGGTATGTGGGACCTCAAATTCCTGGAACAGGACAAGGAAAAGGTTTGGGGAGTCGGCAATATCCACATCTTCGGACGAAAGAACATCAAGGAAGACAAGCCAAAGCTGGCCCAGTTTCTGTCCAACATGGAATTGACAACGGCAGAAGTCGGTTCGCTCATGGTCGCGATCCGCGAGTCAGACAAGGACACCGAGGAAGCGGCGCGTGACTGGATGATGGAAAACGAAGACGTTGTTGCGGATTGGATCGTTCAGTAACAGACTGATATAACAGGGACGGCTGTTAAATGTCCGTCCCTGAATATCATAAACCAACCATATAAAATCGGCCGCCGCCCGGCGGCCTCTTTTTATGCTTGCTCGTGGCTGCCTCATCTGACCATGGCTGTTTCGTCTGTCAATGATAATTGTACGATGTGTCACATGCGGCAGTTGTGTTTTACCGGAGCAAGAAAGAGGTATCCTACCGCTTCGGAAGGATAGCAAGCGCGTCCAGCGGTTTGCCGGCATGGTTTATCTGGAAGTGGAGGTGGCCGTCGGTGCTTTCCAATGTGCCGATAACGTTTCCCTTGCGGATGTGCTGACCGTCCTTTACCGCAACCGCGCCGAGGTTTGCGTATACGGTCATGAAGCGCGAGCTGTGGACGACGACGACATAATTGCCGTAGCCGCGCATGTATCCAATCTTTTTAATTACTCCGTTTTCGGCACAGTAAACAGGCGATCGGCCCTGTGTCTGGATGACAATGCCGATGGATTTGACGCCGTCATGTCCGTCGCGCTGTACCCGGCCCACACTCCTGACCGGCCAGTTAAAGGAAAGACCTGCGTTTTCAGCCTGTGTTCTGTGGGCGGCAGTGACCGGTCCGGCGACCGCTCCCGCTGCCGGGATCTTCAGTTTTGTGCCCACATAGAGCCGGTTAGGGTTTTTTAATGAGTTGTTCCGTTTAATGTCCGCAACAGAGAC
>CAZAHA010000218.1:0-4845 GCA_964484915.1 uncultured Leptospirales bacterium | reverse complement strand
GTTCCAGCAGACCATCGCCCAGCGGCCCGGCATCAAAGGCAAACTCCGGAATCATACACGGCGGCTTTCATCACTCACCAGACACGCTCAAGTCACGCCTCGAGGTACAGGGAAACCTGCTGTATGACACGCTCCATAAACAGCTCCATTTCCCGTTCAGGCGCTGTGGCATACTGGTTGCCGCGTTTACATCAGAAGAGATGCGGACTGTTGAAGCACTGTACGAAAACGGTGTACAGAATGAAGTCATTGGTATTGAGCTGTGTAACCGTGAACGCATGCTGTATCTCGAGCCCAAGCTGAACACGGATATCGTGGGCGGGCTGCATGCGCCGGGCGGGGGTATCATAGAACCGTACCGCTTTGTCTTTACGCTGGTGGAGTCGGCACAGCAAAACGGGGTCGATCTTCTGACAGGATTTAATGTAATAGAGGCGAAGTGCTCCGGCGGTCAGTATGAGATAGAAGCAGAGGATACACGGAAAATTCAGGCACGCTGGGTAATTAACGCGGCAGGATTGTATGCGGATACTGTCTCGAAAATATTTGGCGCGGAGGACTTTGTTATAACGCCCCGAAAGGGCGAGGAGTTCCTGCTGGACAGAGACGCCACGGCTCATACTTCGCGGGTCATATTTCCGGTGCCGGGCAGGGTCAGCAAGGGAATGCTGGTAATCCCGACGGTTGAGGGAACCACCATGGTCGGACCCACCGCACAGATACAAGATGACAAGGAAGATGCTGCCACAAGCAGTGAGAATTTCGAGAAGGTATTTTACGGGGCACGCCGACTTGTGCCGTCAGTGTCCGAGCGGGACATCATCACCTCCTTTGCGGGCCTCCGTCCAGCCATGGAGGGGAATGATTTCTACATAGCGCTTTCCAAAAAAGCCGAAAACCTGGTACAGGTTGCCGGCATACAGTCTCCGGGGCTGACCGCGGCACCGGCTATCGCCGAATACGTGAAAGACATACTCAAAGAGGCCGGCCTCCCGCTGCAGGAGAAGCCGGGGTACATACCGGAAATCGACAGGCTCCCCCGCTTCAGGGAATCATTGCATGATGAGATAGACGTGCTGATACGGGAGAATCCGCACTACGGCGAAATAATATGCCGGTGCGAGCAGATTTCTGCTGCGGAGATCATTGACGCGGTCAGGAAGGGGCATACGACACTTGACGGAGTCAAATTTTATACACGGGCCCAGATGGGACGGTGCCAGGGAGGATTCTGTACCTACAAGATACTCAAACTGATTGAACAGGAAACAGGAACGCCGGTTGAAAGAATAACCAAGCGGGGAAAAGAGAGCCGCATGGTGACTCACCGGATCGGAGATTTTACCGTTCAGAAAGATATTACAGACAACGTGCCAGAGCAGGATGGCCTCAGATGAAAACATACACCTACGATGCAGTCATAATCGGTGGAGGATCGGCCGGCATTGCAGCGGCAGCGGAAATTTCACGCAACGGCCATACGGCAGCCCTCATAGAACGGGAGGCGCTGTTTGGCGGTATCCTCAACCAGTGTATACACAACGGCTTCGGCCTCCACCATTATAAAGAGGAGCTGACCGGTCCCGAATATGCACAGCGAAGCTACGATGAGCTTGCTGCATTGCCGGTCACACGGCACCCCGGTATGACCGTCACGTCAATTGATGTTGAGGCTCCCCAAAAGGCGGTCTATGCCTGTTCCACAACTGAAGGGCTCTGCTGTTTCAAAACACGGGCGGTCGTCCTTGCCATGGGATGCCGGGAGCGAAACCGGGGCAATATCGGCATACCCGGGATGCGGCCTGCAGGTGTCTATACGGCAGGGCTTGCGCAGCGGCTGGTCAACATAGACGGATTTATACCCGGCAGGGAGTGTGTCATCGTGGGATCGGGCGATATCGGCCTTATCATGGCGCGCCGCATGACGTGGGTAGGAGCCCGTGTGAACGCGGTAGTCGAGATACAGTCCTACCCCGCGGGTCTGACACGCAACATCGTGCAGTGTCTCAACGATTTCCGGATCCCGCTGTATCTGTCCCATGTGGTCAGTCATATATATGGAAAAGACCGGGTAGAGGGTGTTGACATCACACCGCTTGAAGCGGGGCGGGAGCTCACAGATAAAGCATTCCACGTACCCTGTGACACGCTGCTGCTTTCGGTCGGGTTAGTTCCGGACAATCAGCTCGCGAAAGAGTGCGGGGTTGCAATTAATCCCGAGACCAACGGAGCGCAGGTTGATGCAAACCTCATGACAAGTGTTGACGGAATCTTTGCCTGCGGCAATGTGCTGCATGTGCACGATCTCGTTGATTTTGTGACCGAGGAGTCAACCCGGTGCGGACGCTTTGTCAGTGAGTATCTGTCAGATACGGCGGCACGCCGGCAGTACCGGGTCGTTCCGGCAAGTAATGTCAAATATGTCATACCAAACCGGTATACGCCTGAGCGAGGAAACCGGTTGTATCTGCGGAGCATGGTTGTACAGAATAATGCCGTATTGAAAGCAACATGCAACGGTTATGAGATCATGAAAAAAACGCTGCGTCACGTGCAGCCCTCAGAGATGATCAGTTTCGATTTGAATCCGTCCGACATGGCAGCACTAGATCCATACAAAGACAACAATCTTGAAGTATCTATAGCTGTCCACGGAGCGTGATAATGCAAAGAGAGATGATATGCATAAGCTGCCCTGTCGGATGCCATCTGACAGTAACATGGCATGTACAGGATGTTGCAGCTGACACAGACGTTGAGGTTGCCGGAAACCGCTGCCCCCGTGGAGAGGAGTACGGCAAAGAGGAGGTGCGTGCCCCCAAACGGGTGGTCACCGCAACCTGTGCTGTGAACTCGGAACTACTGGCGCGTGTGCCGGTAAAGACAGACGCACCGCTTCTCAAAGAACATAGAGCAAGCCTCCCCAATGCCCTGTAGGAACAGACACTCCGCCCGCCGCTGCACACCGGAGATATCGTTATGGAAAACATTGGCGGCACCGGCGTCAACCTGGTCGTCACCCGTTCGATAGAACGATAGCCGCTGAACAAACCGTATACAGCCTTCATGGGTACGTCCCTGTACTTCAACACACCAAAAAACAGGGGCGGTTGCATCCAAACACGGTACAATGTACCTCGAAAGGGACGGTTCCTTTCCACACCCGGTAAAAAAATGACTCATGATGTATACAAATACGTTTCTTTAAAAAACCACCGTCCCCGTTTTACTGAATTCTGTAGAATATTCTTGCATATCATCGGGGCGCCTTTCGGGCGTGCCGCCCGAAACCGGGCTGATTCCGGGCTCCGCCCCGTGCGGGGCTTCGGTACGCCGCCTTGCGGCGCCGCACCGCCTGACGGCGCCCTCCATATCCCTGGCGCATGCTGGTACCACACCACACAATGGGGACGGTTACGTTTTCTGGAATGAAACAATCATTTCCATACATTTCGCATATTCAACTGAACCCTGCCACCTGTTCAAGAATAAGGTTTGCCAATTTTTAAACCGTCACTGTTTCACAAATCACGAATTCCGGGACGGCACCTATCGTCCAGAAATCGTTTTAAATTTCTTTCTCATCGTTCCTCTGCCACGAATAATGGTAATGGCAGTAAGTATAAAACGGTCGAAGACCGCATCAGCAATAGCAGAATTACCGATTATATCAAACCTGAGTTCACTACCACGTTGGGTAGCAATTAATAAGGCTGTGTTTTTTGAAGCATTTCATTTCTCTGCTACAGGTGTCGTCTATCGTGGCATATCTTTCTTTCAATTTTAACGGCAGGCACCGTTGCCAAGAACACAGGCAACGGTAACTTTTTCCTGTACCGGTTGACCCTGTTAAAAGCATGTTTTCTCCCCCCTGCGTATCCTGTCACACTGCGATAGTTTTATTACAGAACTCTTCTCAACGTTTCATTCCTTTAACGAATCAATATCTGTTTCGTGAGACTGAAACCGGAAGGCTGCAGCTTTTTGCAATCGGTCGATCTTTTGGTTATACCGTTCATCCACCTCCAAGTCAGTCAACTGCGCTGTCATTTCATCCAGTGTCATGATATTTGTACCCCGTGTTTCACGAAGGGCGTTATACACGTGGACCATGCCGTGCAGTCTCATCTCTTTCATCTTATACATGGTTGCTGTTGTATTCATTGCATCTGCTCCTGAGTATAGTATTCTTGTCCTCTGAAATGCATTAAACGGGTAAGCCGAACAAAACATCTGTCGGCCGGGCACGCATCGAAAATGATCCGCTATTGCGGAATAATATGAACATACTGTTCAGAAAAGCTCGTTATAATAGAATAGACACGTTAGTGACCGCTATTGCAACATCATATGATTTTCAACCGGCTACGGGTGTCTGAGGATTGAATTATGCTATTTTCGCGCAAGAAATTATAAGTAATCATCGTATATTAGCGAATATTGCAGTTTACAATACCTGTAAACTGCTTCCCATATTGGTACGTATGTCTTTTGGCACGCATTCTTTCATTGCAATACGGTATCTTATAGTGATATGTTTCCTGTAAAGGTGAGAAGAGGACGCTGTATGGAAATGGCGAACAAAGATGTGCGCTCCGTATAACTTCATTGGCTCGTCACTTTCACTCGTTCCGGTTTTACCTCCCGTGTATACCTGTATCGGAAGGGTGGCTGCAGATTGTTTTACAGATTATCCTGTGAAAATCGTACAGATAGAAATATATCAATATATATATCATAAAAACGCTTAGTGTTTACTATTTTTCCCTAAATACAATCGACAATAGTGTTCAATATTTAATAAAAGTTAAATATTTGTTGATAAGTAATAATAAATGACATAAC
>CAZAHA010000217.1:0-4884 GCA_964484915.1 uncultured Leptospirales bacterium | reverse complement strand
TTCTCTCACAGCTCTACGAACAGATACAAACACTTCTTTTTGAAACCGATTTCATCCAGGAAGAACGCCTGACCGATTACAAGAAGGAGTATCCCGGCGGCGATTTTTACCGATCGATCGAGTATAACCATGTGGTCATCATCGAAATGGAATATTCGAAGGCAAAGAATACGGTGACCGTCAACTATGTAAAAGAACTGGACATCCTCTCTTAACGGACGGTTCTGAAGTGGACCGGCGGCAGGTTGCCAAGGTCGCGGACGGTCTTTGCTATGGCATAGACATTGTTTCCCAAAAACCGGTAATTGACCGTTTCATGAGTGTCCTTTTCGGTATGGTAATGACCGTTCCGGAAATATCCGGTATCGGTAAAGAGGATTGCCGGATACCCGTGTCTGTGGTATGAGAAGTGGTCGGAGTTGACGATGCCGTTGACCGAAGCCGGCGCGATAATCTCGCGCATCCTGCTGTAGGAATGGCGGTTGAAGTGCTTACGGGCCAGAAAGGCAAAGTGCGCATCTGTCGGTAATGCCGTACACGCAAGGAAATTTCCATACACCGGATAATGCCCCTTCATCCGCTCTACCGGATAAGTCTGCCTGACAAACCTTCCCCCAAACCCCAGCATATCAAGAGAAATCATGAGGTCGATCCTGTCGCCGCGCCTGTGTGAACGCGACGCGTTGATATAGCTCCCCATACTCTCGGTTCCGTAAAACGGCGGCTCTTCCAGGACAAAGGCCGCCAGCCGTACGGTCCGCGCCGGCGTCTCCCGGACCATAATCCTGTGTATCTCAAGCAGTGCGGCGATGCCGCTTGCGTTGTCGTTTGCGCCTGCGCTTCCTTCGATCGTATCGTAGTGCGCCCCGACGACGAGTATGTTGTCCGGATACCGGCTGCCCGGTATCTCTACGATGACGTTTGCTACCTGACGTCCGTTTACAGAAAACGACTCCTCCCACGGCCGTGATCCGTGGAGCATAAAGGCCGTATGGATAAACTGCTGGGTTCGTATCAGGTTGTCATACTGCGCAAGTGACCGTTCACCGATATACCTCGACAGCGCCTTGACGATGTGCCGGCAGTTTTTGATTATCTTGTCGCGTCCGCTCAGGCGGTCCTGTACCGTTCGGAAGAGGCGCATGATCACTCCGGTTTAATCAAGAAGATCATCGCCGAGATCGTCTATGATGATTTCATCGTCATCCAGCCGCTCGCGCTCCCGCAGAATGGTCTGCTGCTGCAACTCGACGATGTCCTGCGCCGGCGTCCTGGCTTGAATGTCGCGTGACGTCTGGTATGAACTGCATGCCGTGTCGATTTCGGTTGGAACCGTTCCCGGTATGAATATCTCGTCCATGATGTCGGTACATCCGGGACCCGGACGAAGTCCGCTGACGGCCGATATTGTCGCATGCTCAAGGTCGGCGTAGTGGGGAAATCCGGTGACTGCAGTACCCGAGAGCGCCTTTCTGACATATTCTCCCCACAGCGGTGCAGCAACGGTCCCGCCTGTCTGACCACTGCCCAGGGACATCCCCAGCTTGTCGTACCCGATCCATAAGCATGTTGTCATCTCCGGCGTAAAGCCGACGAACCAGGCATCCTTCCAGTTATTGGTGGTACCTGTCTTGCCGCACGCGGGACGGCCGGGATCGGCGGAACGTCCGGTGCCCGCCTCAACGACGCTTCGCAGCATGCTGATCATGATCTGTGCGGTCTCCGGCTGTATTATCTGTATCTTGCCGCTTTCGGAGAGCTTTTCAAGCTCGGCTGCGACATCTTCCTCCCTGTTTTCAAGGACCTTTCCGTTTCTGTCTTCGACATACCGTATGGCATAGGGGATAACCTCCCGGCCGCCGTTTGCAATAACCGCATACGCCCGTGCGAGTTCAAGCGGCGTGACCTCGGACGTGCCGAGCGCGATCGAAAGGTTTCGCGGCAGCCGTTCGGTCTTCTCCTCGTCCGACAGATGGAGGAAGCGGGCATAGCAGTCCAAGACCGCCTGGATGCCGATCTGTTCTGCAATCCGAATGGAGATAACGTTGATGGACTTGGCAAGCGCACGTCTCAGCCGAACCTCTCCGTAATACTCACGCTCATAGTTTTCCGGTATCCACGCTTTGCCGTCGCTCTCCAGAAATATGAGGGGAGCGTCCAGGACGGTCGTCGCGGGTGTGAACTGTCTGCTCTCTATTGCTGCACTGTACAGGAGTGGTTTTATGGATGATCCCGGCTGACGGTTCGACTGAACAACGCGGTTGAGCTGATTGAGTGAAGAAAACTCGCTTCCGCCGACCATCGTTTCGATCGCCCCTGTAGACTGATCAAGCGAGACGAGTGCTCCTTCTACTCCCAGCAGGGAGCGGTTGATATTGTGGTCCTTCCGGTATTCCTCGGCAAAATGCGCAACAGTATACTGCCCGTACAGAAAATTGACGAGTTCGAGCTCGTCGATGATATCCTTCTGGAACTTGTCGTTTATCTTCTTGTTCTCATAGGAACCCTGACGGGTGAATGTTGGCAGGTCGAAAACCAGCGAGAAGAGCTCTATCTGGTCTCCCAATTTTTCTGTAAAATAGTCCTCATTCTGGAACTGACGCTTTCCGGAGATGACAGTCTGGCGCTTGAGCCGCTGTTCGAGAAGATCCTGGGCGATACGCTGCTTTTTGAGGTCGAATGTGGTGTAGACGGTCAGCCCTTCGTTATAGACGGCATCCTCGCCGTAGGTGTCGATAATCCGGCGACGGACGTACTCCGTGACCCATGGTGCCTCGTCCACGCGGAGAGACCAGGTATTGTACGTCGGCGGAAGCGCGTTAATGTAGTCCGTGTACTCACTCCAGAATGCCGTATACGCTTCCTCCGCCTGGGGAATGGTAATAAAACCAAGATCTGCCATCCGTGCAAGTGCGATCTTGTGCAGCATCATGGAACGCTTTGTATGACGTATGGGCGAATACCGGTTTGGCGCGGACGGAAGGGTCGACAACAGCGCACATTCCGCGAGATTGAGTTCGCTGACATGTTTTCCGAAGTATAGCTGCGATGCCGCCTCAACGCCGTACGCACCGTGCCCCAGAAAAATCTGGTTCAGGTACATCGCAAGGATACGCTCCTTGTCGTAGGTGGCGTCTATCATCAGGGCGATACATGCTTCCTTTATTTTTCTGACGATGTTCCGTTCACGCGACGTGAGGAGTATCTTTGCAAGCTGCTGTGTTATGGTGCTGCCCCCCTGACGAATCCGGCCTGAGGCAACATTAATGAAAAACGCGCGGACGATCCCCTTGGGATTGACCCCGATGTGGCTGTAAAATTCGTTGTCTTCCATGGCGATGAACGCGTCGACAAGATGCTGCGGCATATCCTCCCGGGGAACGACCTCTCGCTTCTGCTTGAATAGCTCAGAAATAAGGATGCCGTTTTTGTCGTAGATCTTGGTGACGACATTTGGCTGGAAACCTGTCAGCGCCTTCACCCTTTCAAATTCGCTTTGCAGATATCGCGTAAAGAAGACACCGCCCACAACAAGAAGGATGACAAGCAGCCCGGCTGCTGCCAGGATCCAGATTCTGTATGTGTTGAATACACCGCCTATATCAGGCATACGGAAATGTTTCCGTTCAAAGCGCACCATCTCGGAAATCTTCCGGATATCTATGCCGGAGTACTTCTTCTTTAAGGACACGCTGGAGTGAAGGTTGACCCTTCTGTTGGGCCGAAACGCCTGACCGTCATATTTTTTACGGAACATAATGGTTCTGGTATTATATCAATGAGATTGGTGAGAGTAACCCACCGGTTGGGCAAGGATATACAGGCAGTTGTATATGGAAAGGACAATTTTTTCAGACGCTGTCGATTTGAGGGCTGTTCTGCCCCGGTGCGAGTCTTTATGATGATAGTGCTTCATACTATCTTTTTTCAAAATACAATTGCGGTCTGTTTATTCACTCTTGCTGAAGTCAAAATCCCTGCTGCAGATCACATGAAATGCCTTATTATACGTGTCGAAGCAGAATATGAAGTGCGTCAGAGCTTCCTGCTCCTCCTCCGAATAATCGGACAGTTCGGTTTTCAGCCATTCGGATTCAAGTACCTCATAAATCTGGTCCTTTCGTCCAACGGCATCCTCGTCGATAGCGATATACCTGAAGGCCATGACGTCTGAAAACGTAACGTTCACCTTTTTTTCCAGATAATCCATAAAATCAAGATGGACTGTGCCGTTACTGCTGTAGCTGACATGCACATCCTTCGCGCCGGACGGTGTAATATTAATGTTAATATCATTGTACCTGACCACGCTCTACCTCCTTTAAGTATGATATGTACTACCGTGACAGTATTGCATCTGTACTGTTTTTCAAGAAGTTTTTTCTGCACAGGACAAAGCAGCCAGCAACGAAGGTGCCAGAGACCGTATCGGATACGCTTTCCCCAGAGGAAATATCGTTTGGAAAACACGAAAATCGGCCGCATAATCGACAAGGCAAGCCTGAAGCATTCTGTGAACACTGTCGTCATCCCGACGGTTTGCGAATGTGCAAACGGCGTATTTGACACGGACCGAGGCTGGCCGTGTTTTGTATACCACGGTCTGGTGTCAGCGGCTGATGTAATCCTGGATAAACCGTGACCGCATGTCGTTTTTTGTCAGGAACTGGCAGCCGCACCGCATCCGGTTGAGCGCCCCTTCCGTATGCCGAACCGCAACATGCTCCCTGAAGATTGCCTCGAAGATGCGGAAGATGACGACAAGCTCGTCAGACTCATCAATATTCTCGGTCCGGTTTACCTCGATTTTGATGCCGCCTGTGGAGATATCCATGATCCAGCACTCGCGGACATCGTCTTCCGTTTCGTCTATCCGGTAATACG
>CAZAHA010000216.1:0-4902 GCA_964484915.1 uncultured Leptospirales bacterium | reverse complement strand
CATTCTATGAGAACCTGCCGGAGTCTGTCGGCAAGATCGTCGTTTATCCGCTTGGACAAAATGACCGGTTCGTACGGTATGTCCCGGCTAGTGGCCAGTATCCGTATCTCGCTTCTCTGGGTGCTGTTCAGGAACACATCGATCGCGCTGTCGAATACGCACCCGGCCTCATATTTCCGTGAATATACCTCATACAGTACGTTGTCGTGTCCCTTGAGGAAACGGGCGTAGTATTGTTCCCCCTCATACATCCTGTTCTGGGCAAGCATGACGACAGGATAGATGTAGCCGGCTTCAGACTGGCTGCTGACAAACGCGACCGTCTTTCCGGAAAGATCTGACAGCGTCTGAATTCCGGAATCCCGGTGCGTAACGAAAAGGGACCGGTAATAGCTTCGCCCGAAATGTACAGGCTTGACCAGCGGATACGCAAAAAGCTGTGTCCTGTACTTCATATACTGATACGTACCGATCCAGGCGATGTCCACAATGCCGTTCTTGAAAGCGTTAACCGTTTCCTCATCGTTTTTCAGGGTGATCACCCGTACCGCGATGTCGGCCTTCTGTTCGATATACCGGACGAGTAAGGTCTGATTGCTGATCGACGAAAGAGGGGTGTCGTACGAGATGATGCCAAATACAATCGTGTCGCGCGCAAATGCCGATGCAGACAACAGAACACACAGAATGGCGGCACTTATTTTCATGATACAATACCTGTTATAGAAGATAATAAACGGTTACTCCAGTACTGGTTTGGTAACCGTGCCGGTACGCCCTGTCAAGAAAAGAATAGAGTCCCGGTACAATCCGCAGGGTTACATGGAAATGCCAAAGAGCGGATCTTCAGTATAAACAGGATATAAAAAAGTATCTTCATGTTAAATATCTTGACGCATTGTTCATAAATTGTAAAAATAATTGTATATGAGCGTCGATAGTGATAATATATGAGGGTATGCGACTCATTCCTGTTTCATATGCCCGGCACCTGAGAGAATCTCATACATGAAACACCGTGCAGAGTGTAAATAATGATTAAAACGAAAGAAACCGCATATATCAACCCGGGTGATGTTTTATTCACGAACGAAAAGATCAAGATATGGACCGTACTCGGTTCGTGTGTGTCGATCATTCTCTACCATCCCGAAAGCGGGTATACCGGCATGACGCACGCACAGCTGCCTGAATATTCCCCCTGTACGGGAAAGTGCACGAAAGAATGTCCGTCGCCGTGCATATTAAACGTCACGGGCGAGAATGTCATGCGATACGTCAACTGCTCCCTGCGGTATCTCCTCCACCGTTTCGAGAAGAAAGGGATTCTCAAAAACGAACTTGAGGCGAGGCTGTACGGCGGTTCCAGCCTGATTAAGTATACCGGACAGAAGATCGGTGCGGCGAATATTCTGGTTGCCAAGGGACTTCTTTCGTATTATGATATCACATTGGTTCATCACGACGTCGGCGGAGAGAAGGGCCGTACGGTGCAATTCTTTACGGAAACGGCTCATGTTGATGTGAAGATCCAGAACAGTATTGATTTCAGCAGCAAGGTTTCTCTGCCAAATCTGGCACCGGTCACCCTGCCTGTAAACTGAGTCGTATTCCCGTCTGTATGTGCACAGATACACCTCGGTACATCCAGGGTTGTACATTTCCGGTATATTCTTTTTGCCCGATGTCCGTTGCTGATATGCGTTGGATAATACCGCGATCAGGAGTTTTCAATGTATACCGAAGTTGACCATCCGCTGCTCAAACAGAAGCTCACCGTTCTTCGCGATTCAAGGACGGGAACACGCGATTTCCGCATGCTTGCATCCGAGATCACCATGCTGCTTGCGTATGAAGCACTCAAGACCGTGTCTGTGGCCGAGGATGTCGTTGAAACACCCATCGCACCGTGCCGGGGAAAGCGCCTGGTTAACGATATCGTACTCGTTCCGATACTCCGCGCCGGAGTGGGAATGCTTGAAGGCGTTCTCAATCTCGTTCCGACCGCACGGGTGGGATTCTTTGGGATGTACCGGGACCCGGTATCGAAGAAGCCGGTTACGTACTACGAGAAACTTCCCGAAAACCTGACGGAGCCCATCTTCTTCATCATCGATCCGATGCTTGCAACCGGCGGATCAATCGTCGCGGCGATCGATCTGCTCAAAAGAAAGGGATATTTTAACATAAAGGTCGTCTCTATCATCTCCGCGCCGGAAGGCGTTTCGCTTGTCGAGTCGAAACATCCGGACGTTCAGATGTATCTCGGCTCTGTAGATGAGCGTCTCGATGAACGAAAATATATTGTACCGGGGCTGGGAGATGCCGGTGACCGCCTCTTTGGTACAAAATAGGACAATATTATGGAACAGACACTGCCGGGACCGCCGGCGATCTTTGTCTCGGGATTACCGGAAGACATTGACGACAAGTTAAAACCGCTTCTTTCCGAGGCCGGTATCGACGATATTCCGGTCATATTCTGTACGGCATCGATGATGCGCGGTACGCTTATTCAGGCGCTGGAGGATGTGTTCACGGACGATCCGCTTCCGCCGGATATGCTGCCTCCCGTCATGGTATTTTCCGGTATTACGATGGACCAGGTACAGTCCATCCTCTCTGGCTACAGTCGTACCGGTCTGCAGCGTCCGATATTTGCCACCACTACCGATCACAACCTTTTGTTCACCGTTAAGGAACTTATCATGCACCTCCTTGAGGAACGGAGACAGCATTCCTCATCGTGATTGTGGCTTTTTCTTGACAGATGTCCTGCTGTGCAGTGTGCTCCGTACAGATGGAAACATATACATGGCAGGAAACCGGCGGACAGCTCGATTCTGCGTCACCGGGGCCTGCACTTTTTTTTTGAATTGTCTTGTAGTCGTTGTTTTACTTATCCCACAGGCTGCCAGAACCAACCGCGCCGCATCAGTAAAAAACCGCAGGCTGATTCATCATATGTATACCATATGAACGGCAGTGAAGCAGGACTGTACCGTTCTGTACGGTGCCGTTTAAGAAACACAATTTATTGGAGGCAACAATGACAATCCAGAATAACGCTGTCGTATCTATGGAGTATAACCTGAAGGACGACAATGACACCGTGCTGGATACAACCAAAGACCGTGAAATGTTTCAGTATATTCATGGTGCCGGCATGATCATTCCCGGGCTCGAGAAGGCGCTTGACGGCAAGTCAACCGGTGATTCCGTTGAGGTAACCATAGAGCCTGAGGAAGCGTACGGGGTTTCCCAACCTGAACTGATACAGGCTGTTCCCCGGGAGCACTTTTCACATGTTCCTGAGGTCTCACCCGGAATGCAGTTTGAGATTCAGTCGGATGAAATGCGCCGTGTCGTGACGGTAACCGATGTAAACGATTCCGAAGTCACTATCGACGCGAACCATCCGCTGGCCGGCAAGAAGCTGCATTTTGATGTTGAGATTGTTGGTGTCCGTGAGGCTACGGACGATGAGCTCAGCCACGGTCATGTACACGACTGATTGATACGCTATGGATGCTCTTGCCGACACGCTCTTTGCCGCCGAGCATCTGTGGACAGTATATTTCATTCTTTTTTTTGCCGGATTTCTTGAGAATATCATGCCACCGCTGCCAGGCGATACGGTCATGCTCTTTGGCGCATATCTTGTCGCCAGGCAGCTTTTGGACTTGCGACTCGTCTATATTGCAACAACGTGCGGTTCCGCCGCGGGATTTCTGGTACTGTTCCTTGCCGCGAAGCATCTGGGACGCTCCTTCTTTCTGAAGAAGGACTACCGTTTTTTTTCTGCCCGGTCCATACAGCGGGCTGAAGATGTGCTCGGCCGGATCGGGTATCTCGGCGTGCTCGTTAACCGTTTCATTCCAGGCATTCGTGGTGTCATATCAATCGGAGCGGGATTGATCCGTCTGAATACGTATGCTGTTGCGCTGCTGTCACTTGTCAGCGCCGGAGTCTGGAATACGGTCTGGATCTTCGCAGGACATACGTTGGGTAAAAACTGGGATACGGTACGGGATACGGGAACAAAGATGCTCCGCGGTTACAATCTGTTGGCGGGCGTCATTGTTGTACTGTCTGTTGTGGTGAGTGTTGTCGTGTACCGGATTATCCAGAGGAATGACGGCTGAAGAGACGGCTCAGTGCATGCCGGTGTGCTTCAGCTTCTTAGCCGAATACATCTTTGCGTCCGCTCGTGTCAGCATGTTCTGGATTGTATCGATGCCGTTCTTCGGATCGTATACCGCACTGCCGAAACTCATCGAGACGGGAAAGGAACGGTCCGCTTTATTGTTTATTCCGGCAAGCGACGACTCGATTCTGCTTCTGAAACGGTTCTGGTGTTTTCCTGATGCGTTTTCGCAGAAGACGGCGAATTCGTCACCGCCCAGCCGTCCGATTATGTCTGATGTCCTGAACGAACGCTTCAGTATGTCAGCGATCATCACGATTGCGCTGTCTCCCGCTTCGTGGCCGTATGTGTCATTAATATACTTTAATCCGTCCATGTCGATAAAGAAGATCATCGAAGCCTTTTTCTCACGGATGCTCGTCTTGAGTGCCTGTTCTGCAAGCGTAAGAAATCCCCGCCTGTTATACAATCCGGTCAGTTCGTCGCTGAGAGAGAGATCCTCAAGGTCGGCAAGCGCGTTCTTCAGCTTCCGTTCGATCTTCACCCGCTCCGTTATCTCGGCATGAAGGTTTTGAGTGATGTTTATTGAGTAAATGATTCCGCTCAGGCGTGTACGGAGCCGTTCATGGATGTCGCTTCCCCTGGCATCCATTGCAAGATGAAGCATTCCGAGTAGCTCAATGTCTTCGTACAGAAGCGATGTCACGATTTCATATCGGTGCGATGGTACGATCATAGGCGGGATCTGAAATGTG
>CAZAHA010000215.1:0-4924 GCA_964484915.1 uncultured Leptospirales bacterium | reverse complement strand
ATGTATGACTCGTTTCATGAGATAGAAATTTATGCCGACCGGGAACCGTCCGAAGAGCGGATAAAGCAGAGGCTGGTCGGTAACATATGTGAGACGGGAGACATACTTGCAAATGACCGTCTCTTGCCCGAGATCAGGGAAAACGACGTGATCGGTGTGATCGACGCAGGCGCGTACGGATTTTCCATGAGTTCCAACTACAACATGCGGCTCAAACCGGCAGAGGTTTTGATAACACAGGACGGTATGGCGCGTCTGATCAGACGGCGTGACAGACTTGAGGATTTGTTGACAAATTTCTATCAATGATTAGGTAGTAATCGTAAACAAAAGTGAACGTGTTGTAAAAAACTCTTGAATTAATCGATCGTGCCGTTCCTATGTGACATATGATATGTACTGATTCGGAAATCATGACAAAAAAGAAAATCCTGATCGTCGACGACGACCCGGTAAACAGTTATCTGTTGTCTGATGTTCTGACCGACTTTGATACCGTATCTGTAGGCAACATCCATGATATGCACCAGCTTATCAGGAGCAATTTCATACCGGACCTTATTCTACTTGATGTCATGCTTCCCGAGGTAAACGGCTTTGAAGCCGCGCGTATCATCAGAAACGAGTTTGAAATGCGCAACATCCCGATCGTTTTCGTATCGGCAAAAACAGAGGGAAGCTCCGTCCGCAAGGGTTTTGAATCGGGTGCCATAGATTATATCAAGAAGCCGTTCGAGAACGACGAACTCTTCGCGCGCATATACTCAGTCCTCGAGCGCATCGACCGTGAAAAGAAGCTCATTGAGGAGGCCTCCACCGATCCCTTGACGGGACTGTGTAACAGGCGCTACTTCTTTTCGATCACCGAATCGAAGATCAGCTTCTGCCAGAGAAAAAAGATTAACCTCTCCATTGCAATCCTGGACATCGATCATTTCAAGCGCATTAACGATACCTACTCGCACATCTGTGGAGACGCCGTCCTGACCCAGTTTGCGTCAACTTTGCGGAAGGAAATACGCGACTATGATGTACTCGCCCGGTACGGCGGAGAGGAGTTCATACTGTCGTTTCTGGACTGCAGCAGGTTCTCGGCAGCCAGTATTCTCACCCGTCTTCAGGAAACGATAAAAAACTCGCCGTTTATCTGTGACGGCATACCGGTCACGATGACGTTCAGTGCGGGTATTACCGACCTCGAGGAGTGTTCCAAAAACTGCGACACGCTCACAGACTACATCCGGATCGCCGATGCTCGTCTGTATCAGGCCAAGGAAGCTGGCCGTGACAGCGTTGTGTATGAGTAATCATTTCCTGAAGCTTTGCAGATAATCCTTCACTGTTGTCTGTGTCAATGATACAGGTCTTCTGTGTAGCACATATACCGGCTCGTCTCCGTTTTTCAGGGCAGCATCGGTTTTCTTTGCTGCTTGGGCTGTAGCAAGTTCCATGGTGTAAACGGGTTTTCCTTGTATGGTGTGTTTCTGCACAGAAAGCAGGGACGGATACATGGATACTATGTTCCTGTTCAAAAGCTCGGTGTTTATGAAAATACTTTCCATGAGGCGCCTTGCCTTGTCCACGCGGACCTTCCTGTTATACAGATTCCTGAACTCATCCTTGCTCATGTCATACGATTCAAGCACATCTCTGCGGCTGCCGTCCTCTTCGATCCGATCCCGTATGCTGTTGTATCTGTCAAGAAAGACCGAGGTCTCAGGATCAAGGAGCACCGGAATGCCTTCCGATAATGCATGGTTGAACTGTACGTACACATCATGTACCATGCAGATCGGATGGCGGATCAGGTTACCCGCGCTGAATACTGCATGCAATATCAGGGATGCCAGTACCAGTCCGGTAAACAACCGCGTTCGCATGTGGTTAAACCGGAGCAGCGTGGTTGATGTCAGGATGTGTGCCGATGCGGCCATAATCAGGGGGAGCGCCGTGTTCCAGTATCTGATCTGTGTGTTGACCGCCTGAACCAGCGGATTGATGCTCTTGACGGAAAATGTGAGGAGGATAATGAAGCTTGCCAGCGGCAGCAGTATAACAGCCCCCTGTTCACGGCATTTTTCTTTGATGCAGCGGAAAACTGCCCAGAAAGAGAGCCCCAGCACGCCCATAAAAAGCGGTCCCGGACGGACCCAGCGGTAAAAGAGCATGTAAAACGGAATGCTGCGGAGGCTTCTGCTTTCAAGATGTTCACCCGCGATAGCGTGTGCACGGGCAAGCACATCTCCGGTGAAGTGATGATACAGGATGCATTCGATGATGAAGAGACCCAAAAGAGCACTGCTCCATATGACAGGAGCCTTGAAGCTGCGTGTCGATACAAGCAGGAAGACGGCCGCGCCCGGTGCATAGAAGAGATTTGTGATCTTCGTCTCATAGGCTATAAACATCATGAGAGCGGATGCGGCAAGGTAGAGTATACCCCCCCTCTCCGATCTGACCGAGCGGTGTATGAAGAAGAGCGATGCAAGGACCCATGTGCCTGAGAAGATCCCCGGCAGCAGCTGGCTTGATGCGCGGACCAGCTCCGGGTAGAGGACAAGAAGGGCAACGGAAACGAGTCCTGCAGACCGGCCGTACAGTTCGTATACCAGACGGTACAGCAGCGCCGACTGTATGAGCGCCATCGTGATGGGGAGGATGTAGTAGACAGCAGGATGAGAACCGAAGAGGCGTATTATCCCCAGTACAGGCAGTATCAGGCCGAACCGTGTCTTCCAGTGGTCAAGTGCGCCGTAGGGCAGGCCGAGGGAAAGCTGCTGTGCCGCCCTCCAGTAGTACATGCCGTCGCCCGAATCCTCGATGATTTCCAGCGTCAGAAGCCGGAAAATGAATGTACAGGTAAGGATAATACAGAGTATGTGGCGTTCAGTCAGTCTTTCAGTTAAGCCGGTTTTCATTATCTTCCTCTGAATGATCCGCAGGTCACATGCGAACCATACCAGCACTTGACTTTTCATCAACCATTTTTTCATCCAGACAGGTGCCGATAGACGTCCGTGTACCAGTGTTCTGTACTGGATAGTGTATAGGAGTATGAGATTTCAGGGAAACACTGTTTCAGTTTTATCTTTGGTGCCGGAAAAGGCCGTATACCATGAACGGGGAGTGCGATGAAGATTTTAATTGAATTTTGTCGCGACCTCGTGTATGGTAAGTACAGAATAAACGGACATGGAAGGCGACCGTTGTACAGGTACCACATGGAGCTTCGAAACCTGCTGAAAACATCACCCGTTATCCCCTGTACGGGAAAATCGCGTTTTATCATATTCAGTGATTTTCATCTGGGAAGCGGAGGACGGCGTGACGATTTCTACCATAATTCACGGAACATGATGTCCATACTCCGTGATTACTACTATCCGCAGGGATACCACCTCATACTCAACGGAGATATCGAAGAACTTCAGAAGAACAAAATCTCATCAATAGAAAGAGCGTGGTCCGAACTCTACGGCATATTCGAACTCTTCCAGAAGGACGGACGGTTGTCCAAAATTTTCGGCAACCATGATATCTCTCTCCTTCACAGACGCGGGAGCCGGGCAGCAAACCGTACCCTGCACGAGGGTGTCGTACTCCGTTCGAAATCGGGCGATGTGTTTGTTTTTCACGGTCACCAGGCGTCGCAGTATAACGGACCGCTCAACTCAACTATCGGACTGGTTCTCAAGTATCTCGCCCATCCGCTTGGCATCAAGAATTTAGTCCGTGACTACGGCAACATGAAGATACACAAGACAGAAGAGCGTGTGTACCACTTTTCGCAGCAGTCGGGCATCATTTCCTGCATCGGTCATACGCATCGTCCGCTCTTTGAGTCGCTTTCGGACATCGACATCACCATGTTCAATATTGAGAGTCTGCTTCGTTCGTACATCAAGGCGCCGCTTCCGCGGAAGAGAAAGCTTGAGGAGGAGATTGCTTTTTACAAAGCGCAGCTAACGAAGATTGCCAATAAGGACCCCATAAGCGGTTCGATACGGAGCATATACAACAAGGACCTTATCATACCTGTCATATTCAATTCGGGGTGCGTCATCGGCAGAAAAGCCATGAACGGGCTTGAAATATCGGGTACATCCATCTCGCTTGTCAGGTGGAACAGCGCGTCGCAGATAGAAAAGTACGGATTCTGTGACGAACCGGAGAAGATTGTTCTTGCAGGAAGACCGTTTTACCGGAAGACTCTGAAGCAGGACACGCTGAACTACATCTTTACCCGTATACGGATGCTTTCCTGACGGAAGGACCCTGCGACTCCTTTCGTTTTCTCAAGATGCCGTGATCGTATACCCGGCCCGAGAACGTTATGCGCGCCAATTCGCCCGGTTTTGCCATGTTGTCGGTAATCTCCCTTGCTGCACTGTAGATGGCGTTTACCGTAACGGTAGCATCCAGTATGCGCCCGCCGGTAACGGGATAGATGATGTCAAGCGTGTCTCCCGTGTTGACGGGATTAAACGGCTTCACCGTTGCAACAGACGATCCGTCCGCTTCCGTAATGTATCCAAGAAATTCCGCTTTTTTTATGTAGGGAAGCGTACGGTTTTCCATGGTGGTAAATTCGTTGAAGAGGTTGTCGGTATAGGGACGGTGACTGACGAGGTCAAGCTCACGGTCATAGAGTTCGGCATGTATCCCGGGATCGTTGCCACTATGCAGCGTGTCCAGAGCAAGACGGTACATTCTGGTTATGTTCGCGGCGTAGTAGAGCGACTTCATCCGCCCCTCAAGCTTGAACGCGTTGACGCCCGCATCGACATACTCTTTCAGGCGGTGTATGAGGCAGAGGTCCTTCGATGAGAGGATCTGCGTGTTCCGTTCATGCTCGATTATTTCGAGGTTAAATCCGGGACGTTTTTCCTCTACAAGAGCAAAATTCCAGCGGCACGGATGCGAA
>CAZAHA010000214.1:0-4936 GCA_964484915.1 uncultured Leptospirales bacterium | reverse complement strand
AGATGTTGTTCAGTATCTTCTCGTAAAATACGCCCCAGTGCCATATGGGTATCGCGTAGTGCTTGTGTGGCGTGCATTCGCCCGTCTCAAGGTCGCAGATCGTCGAGAAGAGGCCGTACGCCTTCCGGTTCATATGGACGATGGGGAGGTCGTCCTGACAGATCAGGTCCGCGCCCTCCTTGGTAAGCTCGGCAGCGGCCTTGTACGAGAGCGTTTCGTTCTCCCACCGGTACATCCAGCGCACATGTATTTTTGCAAACGGATTGGTCATCGCAGCACCGATCGCGAAGGCATTGATACCGCTGATAACCTCGGAGATCGGATAGGTTGCGACATATCCGATATATCCGGTCTTGGTAAGCGCCCCGGCGATCAGCCCCAAAAGAAACCGCACCTCATGTATCCGTCCGAAGAAGGTTCGGACGTTCTTGAACGAGTCCTTCGATGAACAGTTGAAAAACTTGATCCGCGGATATTCGATCGCCGCCTTCAGAGTCGCCTGGTTAAACGTCGGCGACGTTGTGAAGATGACGTCCATTCCCTTGTCCGCGAGCTCCTTGATGTACAGATAGGCATCCTTGTCCTGCGGCACTTCCTCCACCTTGTACGTTTCAACATAGTCGCCCATCATGCTGATGATATGCTGACGTCCCTGTTCGTGGGCGTTTGTCCAGCCAGATGACGCCGGCGTCTTCGCATAGACAAATCCGGCCTTCAGCTTCTTGTTGGTCATGCGCCTTGCCAGCGTATTGATAACGCCATCACTGCTCGCCTTGAGCGGCTGCGTGATCAGGTTTATCGAAGACTCGTGGTTCAAGGTCTCAAACTCGGAAAACATCTTCTTGATCCGCGAACGGTTCTCGGCGGGGATAAAGCACTGCGGTATACCATACACCGTTATATAAGTTAAAAGCGCGTCGGCCGTCGTAATGTCCAGCTTGTCGCCGCCCAGCTCGTGATACAGTTCGGCAAACGGCATGTAGACGTTTATCATGAAGTGTTCGTACTTGTTGACGCTGAAGACATGGTTGGGAGCGTATGATTCGAGCATCTCAATCAGCCTGGGGAAGCGTCCGGGACGGGAAAACCATATGGTGAATATTGAGGTTAGCCTGTTGAAGTCGAGAAACTCATAGTATATGGTGTTGGTCATATCCGAAGGGTCCCGTTTTGGAAGGATCCTTCGTACCTCGGCATTAATCGAATAGGCGCCGGTATATTTCAGTACAGACACACGTTTGTTGCCCTCACGGACATAAAACCAGTTCAGGTATTCGAAACATGAGATCGAGTCGCGAATACCTTCTGTCAGATGCGCCTCATACAGCTTCATCCACTTGGTCGCAAACTCGGACATCTCGTCCTGCATCGGCAGGAAGTTACGGGCAAACGATATCGCCCGTGAATGCGATGCCGCCCCGATGATTTTCTTCAGCGGAATCTCGTGCGTACCGATATCGACTTCCGAGATAATGTCTGCGTTTTTAACAATACCGTCCAGCGAGGGGAGATACCCCGATCCTCCGCTGGCCACACGTTTCATGAAACTCTGTTTCGCCAGACGGAGCGCGCTTTTGTATGATTCGGTCAGTTCTTCATACCTCATACGCATGCCTCCAGTCAGCCTGTACTCTTGTCCACATAATAGAATGATTCATCATTTATCACGCTATTTTTTAAAATTATTGCTACCGTCCGGTCGATGCAGCCGCAGCGTGGTGTACAAATGCACCTTTTTTTTATTCATACCGATAAATCATTGCACAATATTCGCTATTATGTAGTAAAAACCATACGAAAACGTAATTATATCACTTCTACCGTGATATACAACACATGTAACACACATTTTAAGGAGATTTGTATGATACAGTATGCAAAAGTAAACGATGCTCTGGGAACGGTCAACCGCGGCAATCCGGCCGAATCCGGTCTGTGTACGCTCTGCCAGTCAGACTGCAAGGGAAAGTGCGAGACGTTCATGTCGAGCCTGGTGGGCAGAAAACTGCTCTACCCCCGCGACTTTGGGTGGATTACCGCTGGAAGTTCCAAAATCAATCATGTCGGCATTTCGTATGAGAACCTGCGGATTCAGGGATACAATTACGGAGCCCACGGGCTTCCGGAAGGGATCACGAACAGTGCCGATGACTGTATCTTTCCAAACGTAAATATCGAGACCGCGTTCGGCAGCGACGTGCAGACAAAGTGCCGCGTACCGGTCATGACGGGAGCACTGGGTTCAACTTTCATCGCGGCCCGGTACTGGGACTCGTTCTCAATAGGCGCCTCCCTGGTTGGATTTCCGATCGTTGTCGGCGAGAACGTCGTCGGTATCGACCGTGAAGCGGTCATCGAAAACGGAAGCGTGAAAAAAGCACCGGAGCTTGACCGCCGTATCGACACCTATCTCAGGTATTACGACGGCTACGGTGCGATCATCGTCCAGCTTAACGTGGAGGACACCCGCAACGGCGTTGCTGAGTACGTCATGGACAAGTATGGCGACAAGGTCATTATCGAACTCAAGTGGGGCCAGGGTGCGAAGGACATCGGAGGAGAGATACAGGTCAACTCGCTTGACTACGCGCTCTTCCTGCAGAAACGCGGCTATGTTGTCGACCCGGACCCCTCACTTCCCGAGGTACAGGAAGCGATGAAGACAGGCGCAATCAAGTCAATCGCCCGCCACAGCCGCCTCGGCGGAACAGATGTCGATTCGATCGAGGGCGTTCGTGAATCTTTCATGAAGTCGGTAGAATACCTCCGTTCGATCGGATACAAGCGGATCTCACTGAAGACCGGCTCATACGGCATGGAAGCCCTCGCGATGTCAATAAAATACGCAAGCGACGCAAACCTCGACCTGCTTACAATCGACGGGTCCGGCGGCGGTACCGGCATGAGTCCGTGGAACATGATGGAAAGCTGGGGCGTTCCGTCCATTCTGCTTCATGCCAAGGCCGCAATATACGCGGAACACCTCTCAAAGCGACAGAAAGTTGTCGACATGGCGTTCGCCGGCGGTTTCGCTCGCGAAGACCAGATATTCAAGGCGATCGCGCTCGGTGCGCCATTCGTCAAGCTGGTCTGCATGGGACGCGCGCTCATGATTCCGGGATTCCTCGGTGCAAACATCGAGGGCGTCATTCATCCTGACCGGAAAGAAAAGATCAACGGCAAATGGGACAAGCTTGCACCTGCCGTGGCCGAACGGGGAGACTCGGCCGAAGAGATCTTTGCCGGTTATTACGACGTACAGAAGAAGGTCGGCAAGGACGAGATGGCGAACATCCCTTACGGAGCCGTCGCGGTCTGGACGCTTGCCGACAAACTGGGCGCCGGTATACAGCAGCTCATGGCAGGTGCACGGAAGTTCAGCCTGAACGAAATAACGCGCGACGACCTGTACAGTGCCAACCGTGAAACGGAGCATGAAACAGGCATTCCATTCATAACCGATGCCGGGGACAAGACCGCGTTTGACATTCTGAACAGTTAAGATCATGAAAATAGCGGGCGGTTTTATCGTCCGCTATTTCTTTATCATTTTCAGATTACTAATTTAATAATGACGGTAACTTTTAAAAAATTACATTGTGACATGATTATGTTGCTGTAATCGACACTCCCGATTCCTTTTACGATATTTACCGAATCGGGTTTTTGAAGTGTCCGGGTACAAACATTTATTAATTGACGGTCATCGTGCTTGTGGAATCACATTTCGTATGTTACCCTGTCCATCTTCGGCATTCGAAAAGCCGGCAGGGCGCAGGGCCCATGGCCGAAGCAATGAAGGGCAGCCCTGCAATCGCCTGCAAGCCAGTCCGCAGATTACTTCCATTTTCATGAGAACTTGCCGCCAACCCGTACGTTTTTGATTCAGACGGCCGATGATTTAAAACCATGGGCAGTGCTTTGCACACAGCCAAATTACTACTGTATAAACGCCGCGTCTATGATCTCTCGTACCGGACGGTTGATAAGATCGTCCCTGACGGTAATGCCTGTACGGAGCGCCTTCAGTCCCCTGACACCCTGCAGGTCGTCAAGGTCCAGCTCCTCGATACCGTCTTCCAGATACCCCCGTGAAATGAGATAGTCTATGTAGCGGATATACTCATTCCGCTCCTTCTGCTGTGAGTAAACCATGGCAAGCTTTCGGGGCTGTGTCAGGCGTTCTCCCGTGCCGCTGATGACCGCCTTGTCTATACGCTTCTTGATTATCTCATAGCGTATGTTGTATGCGCCTTCTACACGAAACCCCTTCTCTTCAAAATCAAACGTTACCGTAATGGGCATATCCTGTATAACCAGAAGGTGTGTCGTGTCCAGCGCCACCTGCGTCTTCTTCTTGAGTTCTTCAGTTATGTTCGCGATGTTGCACAGAGTAATCAGCTGCCACAGGCGCAGGTTTCTTAGATAGATATCGTTGTACGGTATGCTGTTACTCAGCGACTCGCCGATATACATACTGAAATCGACGCCGTCCGTACTCTGCTTTTCGAAATAGTGGGGAAAGATCGCCTGCGCCTCCACCTGGGCGTTGTCAAGATACGAGGAGATCACATGATTTATCTTCGCAACCGATTCGTCGAAGGCCTTGCGTTTGCTGTATACGGTATTGTGTTCGCTGTCCTTCATTTTATAGTACCGGTCTATCATTGCGCCGGTTTCCCTTCCGTACTCCCTGAGATGTCCAAGCGAGGGTTCGATTTCGCTTCCGATAAACTGGATTATCTCTATCTCGTCGCCGGAGGAGAGTCCGTCGCGTGTCCTCTCTATGTTTGCGTCGGTCCGGTATATCATCTCGTCCAGGATCGGCAAAGCACGCTCGCTGTAGGCGCTGTTCAGTATCTTTTTTATAGTAGCAAGATGAACAAGGATCTCGTCCCGCATTGCGCTGTGCCGCGGCGACGATGACCCGCGGTTG
>CAZAHA010000213.1:0-4978 GCA_964484915.1 uncultured Leptospirales bacterium | reverse complement strand
CGAAGCAGGAGGACGTAAAAACAGTCAAGGGGAAGGGCGAGGTAGTGCTGGTACGCAACCAGTACATATCAGTCGGCAGGCTGTACAGCTATTTTTCCATTGAGCCAGAATATACAAATCCGTGGGAAGCGCTGGTTGTTGTTGTGGAATCAAACGGAGAACGGCTGGCGCTTATGAAAGACGACCTTATCGGTCAGAAGCAGACGGTAATCAAGAGCATTGACCGGTTCATCACTCGTAACCGTACGGTATCGGGAGCGGCGATCCTCGGAGACGGAAATGTCGCGCTCATACTCGATGTTCACGGAATGTTGAGTGAAATCTCGACACAGAGGGGGCAGTATGCCGGAAATCATTCTTGATGAAAACACCAGTGTCAGAAACATTCACGCCCTCAAAGAGAAACTGCTTGATGCAGTTTCAACGAACGAGGAGGTACTGCTTGACTTCAGCAACCTCGAGCGGGTTGATCTTTCGGTCGTTCAGCTTGTGCTTGCAGCGCTAAAATCTGTCCGGCAGAACGGGCAGACCATTAAATTTAAACATGTATCAGATGGAATTCGATCACAGTTTCAACTCGCAGGACTGATGAAGAAAGGGAAGGAGTAGCGTATGAAAAACATCGTTGTCATTGATGATTCCCCGACAATACGGACGAGTGTTCAGTTTGCGCTGAAGAAGCTCGGGCATACAATCAAACAGGCCGAAAACGGTCTCAAGGGACTTGAAGTGGTCGACGATATCATGGGTTCCGGAGAGGAGATAGCTCTGTGTGTCGTCGACATCAACATGCCCGAGATGGACGGTATATCTTTTGTGAAGGAATTCCGGACCCGCGACAAATTCACGCCGATTCTCGTACTCACAACGGAGTCGGAAGAGAGCAAAATGAAAGAGGGAAAGCAGGCAGGCGCTTCAGGGTGGATGGTAAAACCGTTCAAGCCGAACGACCTCATTAATGTTGTTCAGAAACTCATTCGGTAAGGAGTGAAAGAGTAGATAACATGACAGAAACCAAGAAAAAAACCCATAATGAGCAAATTGATACAGAAGAGAACCAGTTTGTTACCTTTCTTATTGGAGGCGAGTCCTACGGAGTCGAGGTGCTGTGTGTCAGTGAAATCCTCGGTATGACGGAAATAACGCCGGTTCCCAACACCTTTAACTTCATGAAGGGTGTTATAAACCTTCGCGGTGAGGTTGTTCCGGTCGTCGACATGCGGTTGAAGTTTGGCATGAACGAGAAGGAGTACGACTCGTTTACGGTCATCATTATCGTCGAGGTCAAGAAACGCCTTGTCGGAATGATTGTCGATGCGGTATCCGATGTTGCCAACATACCGGTTGGTTCCATACAGAACACGCCCCATTTTACGACACGTATCGAGACGGATTTCATCCGCGGCATCGGTCAGCTCGGCGAACAGCTGATCATTATCCTTGATGTTGACAGGATCCTGACGACCGAAGAGTTTCAGCAGCTTGAGGAAGACGAAATCGTGTAGGGACCTGCATGAAAGCGTTCCAGGGGCTGCATCATCACCGAACGGTACATTTTATCATGCCTGGGAAATACATGGTCGCGGATGGCTCAATCGTGCTCAGGACATATGCCGGTTCCACGCTTGTCGTCTGCCTCTATGACGAAACTCTCGGTATCGGCGGAATCACAAATTTTATCGTTCCCGGTTTCGGCCGTGATGCTTCCATTACCGAGTCGCAGAGTGCGGAGTTCGGTATCGCCCATATCGAGTACATTATCGCGGACGTTATCAAGCGCGGCGGAACGAGGACTCAGCTCAAGGCGAAACTCTTCGGACTGGCCCGGATCAGCAATTCAGGAAGGCCCGATGATGATATCGCCGCTGACATCAGTTTTATCTGGCAGTATATGAGAAACGAGAAGATTCCCGTTACCAGACATGATCTTGAATCCCGTACATATAAGGAAATAATCTTCTTTCCCGAGGAGGGAAGAGTGTACGCCCGGCCGGTAACCGATTCCGTTATTCTCAAAGAGATCGTCCGTTCAGAAGACGCATACATCGTACGGGAAACAAAGGCCTTTTCCGGGAAAACGGTGTATGTTCTCTTTCGTTGACCGGTAAATACAAGGCTGCAGGACACGTATGGCATTTCAATCTACGATTACCACTCTTACCGATGAAGATTTTGACTTTTTCCGCGAAGTCGTCTACACCGAAACCGGAATCAAACTCGCTCCCCTCAAGCGGGCCCTCCTTCAGTCCAGGATCATGAAGCGGCTCAGGGCACTGGGACTGACATCCTTCCATGATTACCGCCTCTATCTTGATGACGACTACGACAACGAGATTCTGGAATTTATCAATGTAATCACAACAAACAAAACCGAATTCATGCGCGAGAGCCGCCACTTTGACTTCATGTTGCAAACCGCGCTTCCTGAACTTGAGAAGACGTGCGGGGATGAACTCCGCATCTGGAGCGCCGGCTGCTCGACCGGTGAGGAGCCCTATTCGATCGCGATCACCTGCCGGGAGTATTTCCGCTCCCGCACGGCGCCGACGGTAAAGATACTCGCTACGGATATCGATACCCAGGTTCTCAAGACAGGATATGTCGGCGAATACAAGAGCGCCCTTCTCAATATTTTCGACGAGGCGCTGCGTACGAAATACTTCGATTACAGTGACGGCATGTATATTGTACGTGAGGATATTCGGAAGATGGTCTCGTTTCGCAGGCTTAACCTTCTTCTTGATACCTATCCCATGAAAAAACGGTTCAAGATAATATTCTGCAGAAACGTCATCATCTATTTCGACAAGGAAACACAGAACAGGTTGTTCAAGAAGATGTACAACTACCTTGACGATGACGGGTATCTGTTTATCGGCCATTCGGAAAACCTGTCCGGTATCTCAGACAGGTTCAGGAGCATCGGCCATACGATATACAAGAAGATAGTGTAGCGATACTACTGATGAGGTGAACATGGTTGTAAAGCGCGACAGAACGACGGGGCGTACAAAATACATTATCTATGCCGGAGAAGATATCTTTGCCGAGGAGGGCGAACTCATCGAAACGACGGTCGGCGGCTGTATCGGGCTGTCATTCTACAGCAAGGATCACCGGATAGCCTGCATGGCGCATTTCATGCTGCCTGCCGTGCGGACAAGCGTCGACTCGGACTCAGGCCGGAACAAAAGCTCCCTGTACGGTGTGAACGCGGTCAGACGCCTTACGGACGGCATTCGGAAACGGGGACTCGATCCGACGTGTTTTACGGCTTCGATCTTTGGAGGAGCGGACTTCGTAAGCCGTGATAGCGGCAGCGGGAACATTACGCTTGCTCGTGTCCTTGTGGAGGCTGAGGATATCTCCATCATCAGGGAGGACGTCGGTGGCAACATGATCAGGAAGGTAGTCTTTGACAGTAGTGACGGACGGATGTTCATTCAGCAGAGGGAGAAGATGAGGCTCGGCGCATCATAGGCCGTTCATCGACAACAACAGAAAATATGTTCAGGGATATCACACATGGATAAAATCAGGGTTATATCGGTCGACGATTCCGCTCTAATCCGTAAACTCATGAAGGACAAACTGGGGGCAATCGAGGGGATAGAGGTTATCGCGACCGCACCGGATCCGTTTATTGCCGCCGAGAAGATAAAGCAGCTGTCTCCGGATGTCGTGACTCTCGATATCGAAATGCCCAGGATGGACGGTCTCACGTTTCTCGGAAAACTCATGAAGATCAAGCCGCTGCCGGTTATCATGGTGAGCTCTCTTACGGAAAAGGGTGCCGAAAAGACCATACAGGCGATCAACGAGGGAGCGTTTGACTTTATCCTGAAACCGGACGTGCACAGTGCAGACGGGATACTCGATATCTTCATAAGCGAGCTCGCCGCGAAGGTCAAAAGCGCGGGACGGGAATCGCTGCTGAAGAAGCGTTTTGAGGGACATCGGCAGCGGGAAACGGAAAAGACCCGTGTCGCGCCGAAGACAAGCTGTTCCGAGGACCTGATCGCGATTGGCGCCTCCACCGGCGGCACCGAGGTCATCGCGCGGATTCTCAGCAGCATGCCCGTAGAATGTCCGGGCATCGTCGTGACGCAGCACATGCCGCCGAAATTCACCAAGGCCTTCGCCGACCGGATCGACACCATGTCGCAGATTAGTGTCAAGGAAGGCGAAGACGGCGAGTATATCCGGCGGTCGACTGCCTATATCGCACCGGGCGGATATCAGATGTATGTACGGAAGAAAGGCGGCTGCCTCATCCTTGCGGTTAAGGATGACCCGCCGCACAACAGGCACTGCCCGTCTGTCGACATGCTTTTTTATTCAATCGCTGAAAACATGCCGAAAACCGTCCATGCGATGATCCTGACGGGGATGGGCTCCGATGGTGCCGACGGCATAACACGCCTCAAGGACCATGGAGCGTGGACAATCGCGCAGGACAGGGAGTCATCCGTAATATTCGGGATGCCGAAGGAAGCGATAGAACGCGGTAAAATAGACCGTGTTCTCAATATTGATCAGATTGTTGATTATCTCAACAGGGAGTATGCGCCGCAACAATAGCCGTTATGTGGTCGTTGTCTGGGCATCTATCTCGAAAAAGTCGATGAGAAGAGCATTTTCAAATACGGTCTTCAGATTGGACGAAATGCGTGAGATACGGATATTCCTGTTTTTTTCCATGAGCTCCTTTTTCTTCCACATGAGAAGCCCCATAAGCTCCGATGGCAGATATCGCGGTGTGCCGAGGTCGAGATAGATAGTCTCATATCCGATTTCTATCAGACTATCGATTGCGTTGTCCAGGTCCAGCTTGTCTTCAAGGGTTGCCTTTTCGCTCTCTATAATGATTGTCGATCCGTTGATGTATACCATACGCTGTCCTGCTTGAGCTATAGAAGTTTAAGTATGATCATAACATTTTCACGTCCTAATGTCGTATACTGCCGTGTACCTGTCA
>CAZAHA010000212.1:0-4992 GCA_964484915.1 uncultured Leptospirales bacterium | reverse complement strand
GCGTACATCGAAGCCTTTCAGCACAATATCTTCGACCAGGGCCATTTCCTTATTGAGACGGGTGGATACGGCGTCCTTCAGCGCGTATATATCTGAGTCCTGGATATGCCGCCTGTCTTCACGAAGGTGCGCCGTGATGCAGTAGATATCGCTCTTCTCGCATATTTTCGCGGCCTCAATGACATTCGGGTATACCTCTCCCCGTGCCTGTCTGAGGGTCGCCACATGGTCTATGTTAACACCCAATACCGGATATTTCATACCGTTACCGTACCCTATCGTTGTATTTTTACTATGATGCTGTCAGGCACAATCGAGATGATCCGTATGTTCTCGGCATTTCTGTTGATCATCGCCTTTACGCCGGCCTTCCTCCGTATTTCTGCGACAATCCGTCCGCTTTTCGTTTTGAAATCCTCGCTGTATACGGGATCAAGGTCCGCCCAGATCTTTACATCGTTCTTCGTTATCTCGGGCTCGGAACCGTCAAGAGACTGCACGTATACCGTACAGCTTGTATGGCTGATATCGTACGAATAATTTTCCATGAGTCCATATACGTCAAGCTCCGGCTCATAGGTAAAAATATTCTCATCCGAAAACACCTGAACCCGTACGGTGACACTCTCCGTGCTGATATCGGAGTATTCAAGCCTGCTTGTATCGAGGGGGACGTCGGTTATCATGGTCGACGAGATACCGCTGATGGAAAACTCCTCGGTCTGAACATGGTCTATCTTCTGTATCATGTCCGAGGTACCGTAGAGGACAACACGCTCGGGCTCAATGTAGATGTTACCCATTAGATAGCCCTGCGCGACCTTCCCCGTCATCCGCGGACGTATATAGACCTGTTTGGAAATCCTTCTGTTTACGGTAACGAATATCTTTCGCTCCTCGAGTGAGATGTCAACGGTATCGGGGATATCGGTATATTCGAGTGTAAGGTCATACCGGTACGGTTTTCCGATAATCGCGTCGGACAGATTAACCGTGACCGCGATATTCTCTTTATCGATGTTCTCGATATCCTCCGCTTCACCACGAATGCGGACACCGATATACCGTTTTTCCATATCGGTAATTACCAGATCATCAGACAGATTCACCACTTCTGCCCGAATATTGAACATGATCTCGTTGTCATTCCGGTTGCCGATATAGCTCCACAGAATAACAGCAAGTACCAGACACGCAATCTTCGCGATGAAGTCCTTTGACCGGATAAAGTCGAGTAGCATCTCCTTCTGGGTTATCATTTTATTGAGTATTTCTCCTCATACGCAGTTTTCGGATTCATGAAGAAGAGAATGATGTTCTTCAGCTCTCCCGGCTTGATACGCGGAAATATCTTGCTGTTTACCATGATGGATATCTGTCCCGTCTCTTCTGATGTAATGACCGTCAGCGCGTCGGTTTCCTCCGCAATCCCCAGTCCCGCTCTGTGACGCGCTCCATGATTCTTCTTCAGCTGCTTCGAATCACTGAGCGGCAGATAACACGCTGCGGAGACGATCTTCCCCCGCTGAATGATGATGGCACCGTCATGAAGCGCGGTGTTGGGGAAAAATATAGTCCTGATGATCTCTTCCGAGATGCGGGAGTTTATGATGACGCCCGATTCTGCAAATGAACGGAGCGAGTTGTCCCGCTCGAAAACGATGAGCGACCCTATCCGCTCCTCTACCATCGCGTTTATCGCATTAACCAGTTCATCCAGATGGAGCGCATCCTCCTGGTCGGTAGGCGACAGCCAGCTGTGCTGCCCGATCCGCATGATAACACGTCGTAGTTCCGGCTGAAAGAGGATGATAACAGCGATAACAAAATAGGATGTCATCGTCATGATAAGCCAGTTCAGCGTCTCCAGTTTGAGGATCCATGCCAATATCCAGAGAACAAAGACAAACAGAAATCCGCGTAACAGCTGGAGCGCCTTTGTCCTTGCAAGATAGGTGTAGACAAGATAAAATATAAGGGCAACGAAGAGAATATCAATTATATTGCGTAGATAGTCCCATACATGGGACATCCAGTACATTACCTGATAAAAGAAAACTTCCATACCTTACTCCAGGGCGCTCGATCTGAGCATTTCAAGAGCGTTCAGTGCGAACCGGTGCTCCAGCACATCATGTACCCGAATGATTTGTGCGCCATTCTGAACCGCACAGACATTCAGCGTCAGGGTTGCCGGCAGCCTGTCTGTACCCTCCGGCTGAATGTGCTTTATGAGCGACTTTCTTGAAAGACCGATCATGATCCGGCACCCGGCCTCTCCAAACCGTTCAAGACGGTTTATTATTGTGTAATTGTCACGGACACTCTTGCCAAATCCGATACCGGGATCGATGATGATCCTGTCCTTCCCGATACCGGCCTGTACCGCGGCTTCGATCCGTCCGTTGAGAAAGGCTAGAACCTCTTCGACCACATCACTGTAGCGGATATCGTTCTGCATCGTTTCCGGACGCCCGCGTGTGTGCATGAGTATTATATCGGCTGTACTCTCCGCCGCAACACCAAGCATATCAGGATCAAATGTCATACCGCTTATATCATTAATGATTGAGGCTCCCGCCGACAGCGACAGTCGCGCCACCTCCGCCTTTGTCGTATCAACAGAAATGGGTACGTCGACCATCGCAGCTACACGTTCGACGACAGGAAGTACGCGTGAGAGCTCCTCCTCCAGTGTCACCGGACGTGAACCCGGACGGGTAGATTCGCCACCGATGTCCAGTATATCTGCACCGTCCCTGACCAGTCTTACGGCGTGCTCAACGGCCCTGTCAGCTGTTTCATACCGGCCGCCGTCATAAAACGAGTCCGGGGTAATGTTTACGATTCCCATAATACATGTCTTTTCAGCAATCACGCCGTACACCTAAAACAGCACCATAACCGATGCCGTATGATTATATCCGAAATCGATACTGTCAACCGAAAGTGCATAAGAAAGGTCCAGGCTCCACAGATTCATTTTTATCCCTGTGGAAAAGAGCGAGTCGCGAACGCCCAGCAAAAACGCGGACTGAGAGGCGAAGTTGTACTGAAACCCCAGTTTATAGAGGGGGTCCTCGTTCTCGAACTTTCGTACGATGCCAAGCGACAGTATAAAATCTGCGGTTCTGGACTTGATCGCCACGTTCATCCGCAGCAGCGGATCAGTAAAGACATAGTCGTTTGAGTATTTTTCTTCTTCATGCAGAGTCTGGAGACCGCTTCCCAGGTCCTGAACCACAACTCCCAGCTGCAGGAGCGGCATGAAGTCTGTCTGAATGCCTATGTCTCCGCCCAGTCCGGTATAATTGGTCCGGTCAAGATTTTCGTACAGGACCTTTGTGGTCACACCAAACGAAACGAACTCCGTCGGATAGGCAAAGCTTGTGTACAGTACACCGCTTCGATAATCGGTCGTACCCGTATCGTTTCCTTCGGCATCATAGGTCGGTATCTCCGACGAATTGACTCCCAGCGCGCCGATCCCGATAACCGCATCGAATATGTTGAAAGCAGCACCCGTAAATCCGATCTCCCGGTCCTCATCCATGACTGTTGCGGAAGCGCCAAACTGCATGAAGAATTTGACCTTGTTCTCGTTGAACAGACGGAGGTCCCGCTCCCGTATCTTGTCGATCTCACCTTGTTTCAATTTGAGGAGAACATCCTCCTCAACTGTTCTCTTTCTCCGGCGGAGCATAGCAAGTCCTGCGGGATTCCAGTAGATAGAGAAGACATCATCGGTTACCGCCTCCACGGCAGTACCCATGGCAACATTATGCGCACCAACCGTCGGAGTACGTGTAAACGCCGTGCGGACTCCCGTTGTATCCGCAATAAGCACTGCAGTATCGGCAGCAAAAAGCACGAGTATCATGATACATAGCAGCGGCATGTGTGCCCTGCGCATTACCTTGTTGTTCATTTTTTTATAATTATCCGTATGATTCCTTTTTCAATTTCACCGCTTTCCAGGTCCTCTACCGTCAACTTGACAAAATAGAGTCCGTTTTCAACACGCTCACCATTTGATGAATACCCCTTCCACCGGATTGGGAATCCGGAGAACGAACGCTTGTAGACACTGTCTCCGGTAATGTCGAATATCTCCATAACAATACTGGTCTGCCCGCCGGTATACGCATTTTTCGTGTCGTCAATTGTCAGCGTATGTTTGTCCGGATTGTACGGAACAGGGTACGCGCGGATACCGGGAATTGTTTCTGCCGACACGGGATTCATGATACACAGCAGGAGAAAAACTATACAGAATACACGCATTGCTTCACCACACACTTACGGCCCAAATGATTTTAAATCTTTGTAACATTCGGCAAGGTGATTTGTAAAGCACATTATGTGTGACGCTACCGGGTATTCTGCCACGCCGCATCCACAGCTGTGCGTATCACGCTGTCCGGTAATGCGATCCCTTCTGATTGCTGCAGCGAAAAATGAAGGAGAAACTCGATGTTCCCCTTGGGCCCCCGTATCGGCGAGAATGTCAGACCATGCTGCTGGACGCCTTGCTTGGCAAGCCGTGCGCAGACGCGGGACAGTACGGTATAGTGAACATTGCTGTCACGTACCACACCCTTCTTGTGTTCAGACGGAGCGGCCTCGAACTGCGGCTTGATCAGGAAGATTCCTGGAGCGCCGGGGAAAACGGTTCCAAGAACCGGAAAGACCCTGGTGACCGAGATGAACGAAAGATCACCTGTTATAAATGTCACGCAACGGTCAAACATATCCGCATGGATGTCCCGCACATTTGTCCGTTCCATAACGGTAACGCGATTGTCGATACGGAGAGAATAATCAAGCTGTCCGTAACCCACGTCCACAGCATAGACATGCAAAGCTCCACGTTTCAGCAGACAGTCGGTGAAGCCGCCGGTTGAGGCACCCATGTCAGCGACGGTCGCCCCCGCCACATCGATACCGAAATAATCAAGCGCCTTCTCGAGTTTGTAGGCTCCTCTGCTTACG
>CAZAHA010000211.1:0-5024 GCA_964484915.1 uncultured Leptospirales bacterium | reverse complement strand
AATACTGCATCCACGGAGAGCTTCTTACCCGTCTCCCGGTACTTATGATCAACCGCAATCCCGATTTTGTGGCGATTTTTCTCTACCGAGTGTTTGTATATGGAGTGGATGTGCTGTCTGATCGTATTGAAGTCCTGGATACTGTTGAACGGAAGGTCATGAATGTAGACATTCTGATTAAAATAGCGCATCACGGCTGCCTTTATGTATTCCTGCGGGAGAAACCGTGTCAGTTTATTGCTGGACAGTCTTTTGTAGCAGATACCGTATGAGCGGTTTTCGAAGAGCCGTCTGAGAGTGGAATAGACGGTCAACGGACCGCAATGGTAGAGAAAGAGGTCGGGACTGTACAGGTTCGATTCGAATGTATTCATGATCAGACCGCACTGTATCTGAATCGTTCTGAATAGAAACTCCTCATACTCACGTACGATAGACGGTGTCCGGGAACTGATAGACCGTATCAGCGCGCGCTTGACGTATGCGTCGAGCTGTTCTGTTTCCATCGGTTCTCCGACAAACAGGAGCGCCTCGTCCAGGTCCTGTTGATTTTTTTCCAGAATATCGGGATTGATGCGTATGATGTACGGTTCCTTCGTATTCCAGCTGCTCTTTCCGGGAATCCGGGACAAATCCGACAACAGACTGTCGCTTGGTTTGTTCGCGGTACGGGATTGACTCATTGCTTTATCGGGTTGAGCTTTTGCTACAGGTTCTTCAGACAGCATCTGTTCAGTATCACCTGATTCTGTTTCGACATCTGCGGGAGCATCGGACGTGTTCTCTTCTTTTTTCGAGGATGAGTGTGATATCTTTTCGGTAAAAATAGTCCGGTAGTCGTAGTCAAAAGACTCACGGTAGTAGATCCGGTTCTGAATGTCCTTCTCGAGAACGTTCAAGTCCCTGCGTGGAATATACAGGATGGATGCGACAAACTCAAGGAACATGTCGGTATCCCTGCATGTCTTCAGGCCGCTGTTTATGATCTCCTGGGCCTTTTCCATGAATTTCGCAGATTCATTTACCAGACTCATGCCGGTGATACCGTTGGCAAGGTCCTTCCAGCTCTTTCGCACCTTCGAGTTAAACTCCCTGAAGCGCAGGAATATCTCCTTGAGATTCAGGAAGAAAAGCTGCTGATGGTTATTCTCCTGTGCGGGAAAATAAAGCTGCAGCTCCTGCCTGGATTTCTTGGTAATATCATCGATTGATTTTGTAGAGATATAGGAATCGTACAGCGATTCGATGTTTTCGATGGAACGGAGATACGTATACTTGTATTTCCTGAGTGCGGCAAGAACCTGTTCCGGAAGGGTCATGTCTGATAACAGATTCTTGAAGTCTATGACATAGTTCCAGTGCGGCTTTATACCCTCGAGCGGACTGTTCCTGAATGATTGAACGGCCTCCGTTTTCTGCAGCTGTTCGAAGACGGTTTCGAATGATCCGTATGACTCGTCATAGCTCTCACCGCCCAGATTCTTGTCAGACTTCCGGGCGCTCTGTTCGCTGTTTTGACGTTCATTTTCCTTGGAAAGATCGTTGTTGTCTTCAACATTTTGAAGCAGACGATCCAGATCATCCATATGTGCGTACCGCCGTTATATCTTTTATACCTGAAGCGGAGGCAGATCCTCTCCGTTTACGACCATACGGATCTCATCCGCGTTGAGTGATTCCCGTTCAATAAGATAATTGGCAAGCCGTTCAAATATATTCTGATTCTCGGTGAGAATCCGTATCGCGGTGTCCTCCTGCTGTTTCAGGATATTGTGAACCTCCTCATCGATAGCCTGCGCAGTCGCATCGCTATAGTCACGGTCGTGGCTTATGTCCCTGCCGATAAAAGGCTGTGAATTCCTGCGCCCCATCGCCATCGGTCCAAAGCGGTCACCCATCCCCCACTCACAAATCATCCGCCTTGCGATGGATGTAGCACGTTCAATATCGTTACTCGCGCCGGTTGTCATCTCGTTAAACATTACCTTTTCGGCAACGAGTCCTCCAAACAGGAAGGATATCATCCGCAGCCAGTAGTTTTTTGTATAGTTGTGCCGCTCCTCCTCCGGAAGGTGCATCGTCAGTCCAAGAGCCCGTCCGCGGGGGATTATTGTTACCTTGTGTATCGAATCCGTGTCCATGAGCTTGTAGCCGATAATCGCATGACCTGCCTCATGGTACGCGGTGATTTTCTTTTCTTCATCGGAGAGGATCATTGATTTGCGTTCCGGCCCCATGAGGACCTTGTCCTTGGCTTCCTCCATTTCGACCATGCCCACTCGCTGCTTGTTCTTGCGCGCGGTGATGAGCGCGCTCTCGTTGACGAGGTTGGCAAGATCAGCGCCGGTAAAGCCGGGCGTGCCGCGGGCGATAATCTTGAGGTCGACCTCCCGTTCAAGCGGTATCTTCTTTGTATGAACGGCGAGGATCTTCTCGCGACCCCGAATGTCCGGCACGTCGACCACAACCTGACGGTCGAAACGACCGGGGCGAAGGAGCGCCGGATCGAGAACATCGGGACGGTTTGTCGCGGCAATCATGATGACGCCTTCATTTGATTCGAATCCGTCCATCTCGACGAGGAGCTGGTTAAGAGTCTGCTCCCGTTCATCATGACCGCCTCCAAGGCCTGCACCGCGGAGCCTTCCGACGGCGTCGATTTCGTCTACAAAAATGATGCAGGGGGAATTCTTCTTGCCCTGCTCGAAAAGATCACGTACCCGGGATGCACCGACACCGACAAACATCTCCACAAAGTCGGAACCGCTGATCGAGAAAAATTTGACCCCGGCCTCTCCGGCGATAGCCCGTGCGAGCAGCGTCTTTCCCGTTCCTGGAGGGCCCATCAACAGGATACCCTTTGGTATCCGCGCGCCTATCTTGCTGAACTTCTCCGGCATTTTCAAAAATTCCACGACCTCGGAGAGCTCCTCCTTGGCCTCTTCAATTCCTGCAACATCGTTAAACGTTATCTTTTCCTTGGACTCTGCGTTCAACCGGGCCTTGCTCTTTCCAAACGACATTGCCTTGTTGCCGGTCGACTGCACCTGTCGCATCATGATAAACCAGAAGAAGCCGATAAAAAGAAGCCACGGCAGGAAGCTGAGCAGCGATTTGATGAACATGTTTTCGTCAGGAGACTCACCTTCAAGTTCTACCTCCCTGTCGAGGAGGCGGCTTACTATGTACGGATCCTGATACGGAATGATAGTCTTAAATTCAATTATATTATCATTCTTTATATACTTCCCTTCGATTGTGTTATTTTGCAGTATCTTTACCGAGCGGATAGTGTCATTTTCAAGTTTCTGGATGAAGGTGCTGTACAAAAGCTCTTCGCGCGGCTCTCGCGGTGTGAATTCGCCGCTGAAGATGAGATATCCGAGAAGGAGTATTATTAGTAGCAAGGCGATCTGCTTCATGGTTTTGTTCATTCATATCTCCCAAGAATACGTTGAGCGTCAATTCTATAACTCATATTTTTGTGCATAACGTATGGCAAGTATTTTTTTTGTTTTGTCCTGGGGCCGGAAACCGTCAGCAACAATCGGAGAGCTTCCGTCCGGGAAGAGAACACCAGCAACAATACCGTCCGAGACGAGAACTGCACACAGCGACTTGTCCCGGGCAGACAATTTCCGGTCTATGAACACCTTTTTCAGCCGTTTCCTGTGACCGCCGTTGCGGATTGTATCGCCGTTTTGCCTGCCCCGAACAGTATACCGTCTATTTCCATCGGCATCAATAAAAAGAGTCTGCGCTTTTGTATGGTATGGTGCGGCGTCTGCTCCTGTGATACACTCATACTCAATGTCAAAGAAAGAACAGTCGATCGTTCCCGATGGATCATCGTCCGGATCAAAGGTTACCTCGTTCCATGCGAGTTCCTCTGACGGGTCCCTTGCCAGTACATAAAGGCATACTTCCGTCGGTTTTTGCCGCATATACAGCACGTGTGTGTCGCTCCGGTAGAGTATCCGCTGTCCATTTGCTGTTTCCATCTTTTTTACTATTTCCCGCACAACAGCACTGGTGAAAAGCGTATTGAAATCCTCACGGAGGATGATACCCGCAAGAAACGACATCTCCTCCTGCGTCATCCCTCCGACAGGTATGGTGTAGCAAATCTCTCCGCTGTCTGACTCCCTTTTGCCAAGAGAGAGAACATGCTTCCGTGCAAGACGGTACGCCGTTTCCGCATGGTGCTGCAGACGGGACACGGATTCATATACGGGATACCGCTGTTCGATTGGCGGCAGAATGATCCTGCGCATATAGTTTCTGTCGTATGACGTATTGCTGTTGGAACTGTCGTACACGTATGCAAGTTTTCTTTCAGCACAGTAGCCCTTGATCCGGGAAGCGGTGACGTCCAGAAGCGGCCGGATTATGCGGCCGGATACCCTGTCTATGCCGCGAAGCCCATACAGCGATGTACCGGTAAAGAGTCTCATGAGCGTCGTCTCCACACTGTCATTTTGTGTATGGGCAGTCGCCGCATAGTCGATTCCCTGCTCATCAAGCACCTGTGCGATATACCGGTATCTTACCTCACGTGCCGCTTCCTCGAAATTGGATGACGACACAAATGTATGGGAGAACGAATACAGCGGTACACGGTACCGATCCGCAAGAGAGGAGACGAATAAAGCGTCCCGGTCCGATTCACCGTTGCGGGTACCGTGGTTGAGATGAAATATCGAGAGCGACAGCGGATAGTTACGGGAAAAATCGGCGCACATATCAAGCAGCGCTACCGAGTCCATGCCTCCTGAGACACAGACGAGGAGGCGTTTTATGCAAAGCGTGTGTACAAGCGCTGCGAGTCCGTCATGTAAACAGTTTTTATCATCCATACGGCTTTTCCTGTTGAATAATCATTAACGCAGACCGTTTATCCTGTAAGGTGCCCATTCCGGATATACGGCGGCATTTTTTTATTTACACGACTTTTCCGCCGGGTCAATATGTTATAAGAGGTTCTTTCACAGTTTTTGACCTACCGGTACCGACATATACTTATA
>CAZAHA010000210.1:3025-5049 GCA_964484915.1 uncultured Leptospirales bacterium | reverse complement strand
CCTCGCTGGGAGCTTGGGGATGTGTGTTTGTTATTTTCGGGTGGAATTTCGTTTAATGCTGCGTACATTAACGAGGGGTCTCATCGAATACATCTCGAACCCAGCAGACAGTCCACTATTTGCCGAGTTTGAGTCTGTACTTGTCGATCGCGAGTCGTGCTGACATATATAATCGAAAACTAAAACATAATGTAAGGAGCTGTTATGGAAAACTTTATATTTCAGAACAGGACAAAGATCATTTTTGGCAAGGATACTGAAACCGAGGTCGGCGGGGAAACCGGACTGATCGGTAAAAAAGTACTGCTTCATTACGGTACCGGCAGCATCAAGAAAACGGGACTGTACGACAGGGTCCTGACTTCGCTGAAAGAAAGCGGGATCGATGTTGTTGAACTGGGCGGCGTAAAACCCAATCCCAGACTCTCCCTCGTACATGAGGGAATACGCATATGCAAAGACCAGAAGATCGACTGTATACTCGCCGTCGGCGGCGGAAGCGTCATTGACTCTGCAAAGGCGATCGGCGTCGGTTATTACCATGACGGCGACGTATGGGACTTCTACGACTACAAGACAGCACCCGAAAAGATGCTGCCGCTTGGGGTGGTCCTTACGATACCGGCTGCCGGCAGTGAGACAAGCAGCAGTTCGGTCATTTCAAACGAGGAGAAACAGCTGAAACGGGGACTGACGGCCGCGTGCATGCGCCCCGACTTCTGCATACTGAACCCGGAACTCACCTATACACTTCCGGATTACCAGACGGCCTGCGGCATATCAGACATGCTCGCCCACACGATGGAACGGTATTTTACCCCCACCAAAAACGTCGACCTTACCGACCGCCTCTGCGAGGCTGTGATGGTCAGCATTATCAACCAGGCATACAAGGTGTTCGAAAACCCGAAGGACTACGCCGCCCGGGCGGAAATCATGTGGGCCGGCACCGTTGCACATAACGACCTTACCGGAACCGGACGCGCGCAGGACTGGGCATCGCACGGAATGGAACACGAGATAAGTGCACTGACCGATGTGGCTCACGGCGCGGGCCTTGCTATTGTTTTCCCCGCATGGATGAAATATGTGTATAAAACCGACATCGGCCGTTTTCTCCAGTTTGCAAAACGTGACTTTGGCATGGAGGACAACAAAAGCGACCCGGAAAGCACGGTCATGAAGGCGATAGAGGCACTCGAAAACTTTTACCGTGACATTAAAATGCCGGTACGGCTGTCGGAGATCGGCTTTGACGAGTCACAGATTGATATCATGGCGGACAAGGCCACCTTTAACAACACTCAGACAATCGGCGGATTCAAGAAACTCACACGGGACGATGTGAAGGCAATCTATACGCTTGCGCTGTAACCGGCATATAAAAAAGACATGGTCAGGAGAACAGACATGATCGATATCACAGGACGATGGGCGCTGGTAACCGGCGCCAGCCGAGGCATCGGGCTTCGTGTTGCGAGGGCCCTTGCTGAAAAAAAGTGCCGCATGATCCTTCATGCACGGACAATGGAAGGAACACAAGCCCTTCTTGCCGAGCTGTCAACACAGGGCATTGAGGCGCATTCGGTTGCGGCGGAACTTGACAGCGAAAAGGGAATAGAGACGCTGATTACAGTCGTCAGGAGCATCACCGGCGGCGGCCTCGACATCCTCTACAACAACGCTGCCGTGATGACGACATACCGGGAGGTATTCACGCCGACGGTTGATGAATACATGACGAGCTTCATGGTCAACACGGTCGCGCCTGCGAAGCTGTGCGACGCGTTTATTCCCGGCATGCTGGAGAGGAACTTCGGCCGTATTGTGAACGTCACATCCGGCATCGCAGACCAGCCGCAGCTTATGGCATACAGCTGTTCCAAGGCAGCGCTCGACCGGTATGTACGCGACATGATTCCGACGCTTGAGGGAACGAATGTTCTGATGAACCTGATGGACCCGGGATGGTGCCGGACAGATCTTGGAGGACCACATGCGGACCATGATCCTGATACCGTCAT
>CAZAHA010000210.1:0-3015 GCA_964484915.1 uncultured Leptospirales bacterium | reverse complement strand
CCCGTTGCCGGCCCCATTGGCGGCGTCACCTGGATTGCCGAAAAAATTCTAGAACAGGCCGATGTCGCCACCGACGATCTGGAAAACCTCCAGAAGCAGTTGCTAGAACTTCAGCTTTCCTTCGACATGGGCGACATCGAAGAAGAAGACTTTGAGGAAAGAGAAGAAGAACTCCTGCTAGCGATTCAGGCCATTGAAGACGCCAGAGCTGAAGAAGAGGAGTAAAACTGGGGTGCCAGGATTCGAACCTGGGAATGCCGGGACCAAAACCCGGTGCCTTACCGCTTGGCTACACCTCAAAATTAACGTCAATGTAAATAGGCGCGAAATAATGTCAATCTCTTTGATGAAAAAACGGCTGTTCAGATACCATACCGCTTCTCAAGGAGGAGGTATTTGCCGTCGCGGCGGAATCCCAGGCCGGCCAGAGCGGCGGTGTACTCAGACGAAACAGCCTGTACACCGTTTATCTCCTCTACCCGGATGCGTGTCACTGGATTGACTTCACGCATCAGAGCATTGTACAGCGGCGCAAGCGTATCACTGGTTACTGCTTCAGGCGGTATCCTGAAATCAAGTTTCCTGAAACTCCTGCTGCAGGCCAGGACAACGGCTCCTTCACTGAGTACAAAGTGGCTGTTTTCCTTGCGGTGCGGAAGAACCTCCTTGTAAAACGGTATGTCCCTGCCGGAGAGGCTGACGGGGTCCGCGGCACAGAGCCATCCTCCAACCTGCGCCGCATCGAACGTCTCGAAACGGGCGAATGCGTCCATCGATATGAACTGTACGGAGTCCACACCGTGGAAAAAGTAACCCGAGTAGACCTCGCCGGACAGGTCCATAATGCGGAGCGCCTTAAACAGGTCACGCCAGGTAAACGGAAGCGTCTCCTGCTCATACAGTTGACGGAAGAGGATGCCGTACCGCAGCAAAAGCTGCCGTGCCGTTTCCTTGCACTCCTCCAGAAACTGAACCCTGCCGGCATCCGGGTCCTCTTCCTTCGGCGGGGCCGCGTACCAGACCGCACCAAACGGTCTCGACATCTTCCACCGTGAAAACGGCGAACGGCCGCGCGGCTGATCCGTACCAGAAGATGGTTCGAAGTTCGCGTGCATCCCACCGCGGACGGTTTCCATGGATTGTGTATAGACCGCACCGCTGAAAAAGCGGCCCCATACCTCCTTCGTCGCTGCCGCGCTTGACGCACCGCTGTCGCGGATTATCTCCTGAACCGTAAAGGGCCTGCCGGAATAGAAACGCTCATACTCCTCCCGACCGGAGAAGACGCCGTACATCGAAAGCTCATGTTCAAAGAAAAAAGCGCACCGCTTCCGTTTGGAGCCGCTGATGACAAGAGGCGAGGACGTGAACAGCGAGTCAAACAGCATCGGTCTGTACGAGCGGCATCGTGCGGGCAGGATCTCCTCTTCCCAGAGACGGACCGGAGCGAAATATCCGATCAGGCGGTCCAGAATGTCACGGAGGTCGCATTCTTCATGAGAAGACGATATGCCGCTATTGGTCATCAGAAACGGAAGCAGATCAGTAACCGGCCGTATGGAGACCTCCCGCTGTCTGAAGCGGCGGAGAAGCCGCAGCAGCCGCTCATAGTTATCAGGAAGCGCAATGGAGACTGTGTCATCGTCCAGTACAAGCATCCCGCGGTAGAGCATGTCCGAGTCAAGGAGACTATCGACGGTGCCGTCGCTGTACAGTTCACGAAAGAGTGCTGCGGCCATGCCTTCCGGAAGGACGGCATAGTATGCCAAAAACTGGTTAAACAGAAGCTCCGGATCGACATCCTCGATCGTTACTGCCCGGTATGCAGCAACAAGAGCATCGACCGAAGCTGCAGCATCAGGCGGTTCGGCAGAACAAGGAAGCGTACGGTAATCACCGTTTCCCGCCAGACCGGCAGCCAGGAGGCGGACAAACGATTCAGCCGATGCGGCCAGGTCGATACCGTTTTTCGTAAAGAGGACACACTGTCGAGCAATCTCTGCCAGAAGACTTTCACGCTCCATACTCATGTCACGTGCCGCGGCGTCGATGAGAATATCGAATTCGTCATACGGCATGCAGAGCCTGTCTGTTATCCATTCCAAGAGCTCGTTGCTGTCCGAAAACTGGGCGTATCCCTGAGCCGTCCGCTTGAGGCGCCCGTCCAGTTCCATCACGATATCGGCGGGGATCTCGATCTTCCCTGCCGTCCGTGCTATCTCTTCGATAAGAGAGCGGCTGGTTCGGGTTCCCTTTCCCCCGCGCGGGGTATCGTCCTCATACATATACCGGTTTGTCCGGCTCCATATGATGCCTGACGCAAACGGGCTCGGCGACGCAGTTTTGCATCGCGATACCGCTATCCGTCCGTCATGGAGTTCGTCAAGGAGCATGATGAGTGAATTCATGTCAAACTCGTCCATGTAGACCTGGCGCCATGTCTCTATCGTAACCGGAAAGTCCTCGAAGTGCGAGACTGCCTCAAGGAGTTTCCGCGCACGAAGACGGTTCAGCCAGAGCGGCTGGCGGTACTTGAATCCCTTGGGCGGCAGCAGCAGCGAACGGGCGGCGTTCTCCCGGAAGATCGCTCCAAAATAGCCGCTTTGTTCCAGATAGTGATGAAGCAGCGCGTGGATATTATGCTTTCCGATCTCACGGAGGACCGCGAGCAAATCGGTATCATGGGGGAGCTGCACCAGTATATTGTCGTTGTCGGCAAAGATCTCAAGGCTGTAGCCGAACTCCTTCTGCCAGTACCCGGAAAGGGCAAAGGCAAGAGGCCTGTTTACGCGTCCGCCCCAGAGGGTATGGAGGATAATCTGGCGGTTGTCGCTTGCGTTGTCCGGGTCCGCGAACTCTTCGACCAGCAGATTGTGTCGGTGTGGCAGCGTCGACGATGTCGATTCTCGCATATGTGCAAGAAACTCCCCGGTGGCAAGTACGGCGTTCGGCTCAAGCATGCCGCTTGGCATAAGATCCTGCGTAGTCGCTTCAACCCTTTCCACGTTCCTTTTC
>CAZAHA010000209.1:0-5066 GCA_964484915.1 uncultured Leptospirales bacterium | reverse complement strand
TTCCCATTCCCTTGAGGGAGATATTGCTTTCCGAAATGGGGTCGCTGTCAAATACTGCCCAGTAGACGGCGTCCTGTCCTTCGATGCCGCGGACGACAATCTCCAGACTGCCGATCAGCTCCGTGCCGGTTTCTTCTTTCTCTTCGGTATAGAGGAAACGGTCAACGTGTACTCCGTACCAGCTGTCGGGTAAACCATACCGTTCGGTCGATTCGGTGCGCATCCAGTGCGGGTGAGAGGCGACAGCCGCCACAGGAAGCGATGTGGGATCTCCCGGGCGGTTGGTCACCCAGACCGTTCCCCGGTGGGACTCAAGATACGGTTCATAGTCGGATCCGTACTCACCATACCGGCGGAACACCTCGTAGTTGGAGTACGCATTGTGACCTTCCGGGATGTAGAGGTAGTGGCGGTTCTCCGGAAAGTAGTAACAGAAGGTGCCCATTGTGTGCTCGCTCCCGTGAAGGAAGATGTCATCGGGAGCGACCCGCTCCTTCAGATTTTCATGAACGGTTTCCATCGGGCCGTTAACGTTCTTCATATAGATACCGTAGAGTACCGGCACCGTCAGCAAGGTATACACTACGACCGCTCCACTTATGAGCACTTTCTTTTTGAGGCTGTGTATCGCATAGGTCAAAAGAAACAGGAACGGCCCCAGCACGGCGGTAATGTATCGTCCTATCAGGATCGGACGGATGATAATGCTCAGTACAAATCCGGCAAGTACCGTCAGGAAGAAGACTGAAGCCGCGACAAGCGCGAAGTCCCCTTCGGTTTTACGCCTTCGTATGGCCATTGCTGCACCGCCGCCGGCAAGAAGCATTGCGAAAAGCGTCGCAAAATGCGACACAGACACAACCGGATATTCAAACTTATATCCATAGAAATACGTAAACAGCGTCAGCGCCCGCCACAGCGGCATCGGCTGGATCCAGAATCCACCGGATATCCGTGAGGCCTGATATGCCAGCATGAAAAACACGGGAGTATACAGTATAACCAGCGCCGCACAGGTAACGAGTATGCGTACAACCGCCTCACGGCGCGTGACAAGCGCATATACCGTCAAGACACCATACATCACCGTTACGGCAATCAACCCGTAGTAGTGGGTTAGCGCCGCCGCATAGGCACATAGTGCGCCAGCTATCCAGTTTTTCATGGACCCGTTTTTCCACCATTCAAAAATAAACACAAACGATACCATGACAAGAGCGCCGCACCAGCTGTACATCCGTGTTTCCTGCGCCTGAAAAATGGAAATTGGCGTAACAAATACCAGAACAGCATAAATAAGTCCGGCGCTGTTGGATACAAGACGCCTTATGTGCGTAAAACCGACAAGTGCCAGTAGAAATACCGCCAGAGCCGAGAAGAGACGGAATACGAAAACAGACTCACCGAACACAAGCGTAAAGCTTTTCAGCAACAGAAAGTACAGCGGCGGATGGCTGTCACGGGCAATCATGCCGACCATGTCGCCGAATGAGTTTCTTACCGCGGCGATGGTATATGACTCATCATACCATACACCTTCATGTGTTATACGGAAGAGCAGGAGGAAAATACCTGCACAGTAGAGAGCTCCCCATACAACAAGCTCCCTGACCGACAGCTCACGCCCGTTTTCATCAGTAAACATCATGTCACCCTCACTTCGTCGAAATAATCCGCTACAGAAAGGAAACTGAACGTTCAGTTTCATTTGTCAACCATAATTTCTCTATTCAATATGCATTATCAGCCCCTGGTGAAGATCCCGTTTTCCAAAAGATCCATCGTAAAATCTATAATGCGGAGTATGTCCTCGTCCGGAGCGCCGCTGCTGCCGAAATGGTACTGAAGATGCCCCCTGATAAATTCACCCTGCAGGAATACGACAAACGGTATTTCCACAGGATTAACCCGAAAATCATCGTTAAACGGCTTCAGTACCTTTTTGTAGCCGTTCTGCAGTGTCTCAATCAGAAATGGGATGGCATCATCCTCCGAAAAAATACCGCTGCACGAAAGACCGAGTGCAATCATGTCGAAAGTAGTGCTGTACAGACGGTTAAGCCTGAAATACGTCTCCCGTATGACCGCACGGCACTCCTTGCCGTCGGTTTGGATAGAGTCAAAGACAGCCGTAATCTGATCATGCGAGTACTGCAGCAATTCCTTGAGCAGGCCGTTCTTGCCGTCAAAGTACTGATACATCGTCCCCTTTGCGATCCCGAGTCCATCAATTATCTCATCGACGGAGATCGCCTGATACCCCTTCTCGGCAAAGAGATTTCCCGCCCGGAAGAATATACGCTCCCGGGTTCTTTCGCCCTTGCTCTTTTTTGCTTTACCTTTCATGAAGCCGTCCATATCGATACGTAAAGGCAGCTATACGCCAGTCCGCACATCTACCGCCGCTTTCCAGATACTCCCGCTTTACGCGCTTTCAATCAGCGCCGCTACAAGACGCGCTGTCTTAACCAGGTCGCTCTTTTTTATATATTCTGACGTTGTATGGACCTTCGCCATGCCGCACGAGAGATTAATTGCCTGGTGTTTTGCCGCGTTGAGAATATTGGTATCGCTGCCCCCGCCCGATGCCTCATAGTGTGGAACAAGCTGAATACTCTCACACGCCTTTCGGAAGAGACGCATGATCGGGGCGTTCTTCTTTACCGTATACCCTGCATATTCCAGATACCGGTCGATTTTCACTCGTGCGCCGTGTTCCTTTGCCGTATTGCGGATGGTTTCCTTAAACTCCTTTTCGAGCGATGCCAGTTTCTTCTTGTCAAGTGACCGGATCTCCAGGTCGAAGTATGCTTCCGGCGCCACGATATTTGTGGCCTTGCCGCCTGTTATTGTTCCGATATTCGCGGTCGTTTCCTCGTCTATGCGTCCCGTTTTGAGGGCATTGATCATTCCGGCGGCAGCCGCAATCGCGCTGACCCCCTTTTCGGGTTCCATGCCTGCCTGGGCCGCCTTTCCGTTGCCGGTAATCTTCATTATCGTATGATAGGAAGCCTGAATACAGACCGAGCCTATCGGTCCGCCGGAGTCGAGTACAAACGAGTAATCCGGTGAGACCGCGCTCATGTCCATGTCCTTCATTCCCCTGAGACCAACCTCTTCGGCGCACGTAAACAGCAGTTCTACCGTACCGCGTTGGGCGCCTGACTCAACGATGCTTTGAACACCTTCAAGTATCGCCGCAAGACCTGCCTTGTCGTCCGCACCGAGGACCGTGCTGCCGTCTGTCGTAAACTTGGTCTCGTTCTCGATTACGGTTATGTTGTCGCACGGCGTTACCGTATCGGTATGGCCGGAGAAGAGAAGGCTTTTCTTTCCTTCAGCGTTGCCGTCCACCTTCATAACAACGTTATATGATTCTCCACATGGAATTTTCCTGAAATGTATCCCGTTCTTCGCGGCGTACCGTTCCAGATACGCTATCATCTCGCCCTCTTTCCACGAGGGTGATGAAATCCCGGCCATCTCCCTGAACAGTGTAAAGAGCCGGTCTTTGTTTATATCAGCCATTGTTCTATCCCGTAGTCCGTATATTTTTTATTCTCCGCGAAAACTCCGCCACAATCGAGTCGCGCTCATGCACCGTGTCTGCCTCCGCATACAGATGAATGATCGGCTGCGAAGCGTCAGGGAGTATCAGTATCCAGCCCTTCTCCCGGATTATTCGGACGCCGTCGTGCAGCTCGACCTCGTCTCCGGTCGGTTTCTCAATAAGTTCACGCATGATGGCTGCCTTGTCCTGCTGGTTGCATTCAAGCTGCACATGCATGACACCGGACTCCGGAAGTGCCTTCCGTATTTCCGAGAGCGGTTCACCGGTCCGTATAACATGCTCCAGAATCAGCAAAAAGGTTATCATCACGTCATACTCATAGATAAGCGTGGGGTATATGCCCTCATCGCCCGTCGCAAAAATCTCGTTCGTATGCATCGGGGCCCGTATCTTTGTTGATATCCTGTTTACCCTGCACCTCAGTTTATTGAGAACCTGATCGACGCTTCTTGACGATGTAACCGGAAGGTTTACCTGGCTCACCTTCTTTTGTCCCGCAAAGAAGACGGACAAAAGCATGATGACCTGATCGTTGGAAAGTTCGACTCCCTCCTCGTCGATAATCTTGATATAATCGCCGTTCCTGGAAATCAGCACGCCGATCTCGTGATTGGATCTGGACATCGTCTTCAATTGGTTTATTCCCTTTCTGTCTTCCCTGCCGAGGTCGATCTCCTTGTCGCGGTACTGTATCTGTCCGCGAAACGTTGTCGGCCGGCAGCCGCAGTAGGAGAGAAGATCCGGAAAGATATACGATGCGGCCCCATTTGAACAGTCAACCATAATTGGCAGATTCTTTTCCTGCATAAGCGGAATGTCGATGTAGTTGCTGACGTAATCCAGGTAGGACTCGAGGTGATGGGTCGAATAATGAAGTTGCCCAACCTCAAACGCCGACTTCCGCGGGTAATCACCCCGGTAGAAGATGTTTTCCAGCTTCTTCTCGTCCTTTAACAAAAGCTGGAATCCGTTCATGTCGAAGAGGTGGATAACTATATACTGAAGACCTGCCTGCGGTCGGGTCTGGATGTGGACGCTCATGTCTGTTTTTATAAAGCGTGTCGCGAAACGGGTGATCGGCAGTGACTCGATCTCGAGGTCGAAAATGTCGACACCCATGGAGAGAAAGCCCGACGTAAGCGCGCGCTTGATGAGACGGGACGATCCACACGCGTCGCGGCTGATAGTGACACGTGTGTTCTTTCCGAGATAGGCGCCGATTGCAGAACCGAGCTTTGCGGTAAATTCCGGCGTTATCTTGACGTTAAACGAACCCGTAATTCCGGAACCGCCAAACAGCGATTTGCTTCCTGTCTGTCCCCAGATAAGATCGTGGGTAAGACGTGTTCCCTGTTCGATTATCTTGTCCGGCCAGACACGTATGCCGGCCGGTATTTTCGAACTCCGGCCGATCTGGCAGTCAGCGCTGACCACGGCCTGCGCAAAAATGGAAACGTTCTCCTCAAGAAAGCACCGCTTGCCGATTACGCCGCCG
>CAZAHA010000208.1:0-5088 GCA_964484915.1 uncultured Leptospirales bacterium | reverse complement strand
CTTCGCGAGTCGCCGTATCTGTTTATCCATTCACCGTTTTCAGTTACGTTAACGAACAGGAGGTCGTACCCATGACTGTTGAGTGAATGGACAAGTGTTGCAAGAAGCTTTTGTGTAAACGGGTCGCTTACCAGATAGTCGCCCCTGCTTCCAATCGGCATCGCGAGAGCGATGACCCCGGAGCGTTTGGTATTTAGCGAACGGGCGGCCTGATTTATGTGAAAGTTGTGCTCGCGTGCAATTTTAATTATTCTGTTCTTGGTTCTGTCGCTGATAAGAGGGCTGTCGTTGAGTGAACGGGATACGGTGGACTTGGATACACCGGCTATACGCGCAATATCTTCTATACTGTTGATCTTCTGCTTCATATGCAACAGATATTCCCGGAGCATGTACGGTCAAGCACGAAAAGAGAGGAATCCGCTCACATCGACGGCAGCCCTTTGCAGATGTACGAATAATTATACCTTCCGAAAGACCGGAAGCTGTAATGTTAACTCCGTACTGCCGCATGCACGGCTCAAAACTATGAATACTTGATTACTTCTACCGGGCAGTCGCCTGCCGCTTCCTTGATTTCGTCCTCATACTCGCTAAAGTCTACCCCTTCCCTTACAACAGCAGTATCCGGCACCTCAAAAACATCCGGGCAGATGTTTTCGCACAAACCGCATGATGTACAACCGTCCTCGATCCAAACCTTTGAAATAGCCATAGTCCGCTTCCTCCATATCCATAGGGTTTCATTATGGTATTCAATATACCTGTCCCCTACAGTTCTTTCAACAAATTATAGACCTTGTTGTACTTTTCATGAATCATCTTTTGGTCAAAATCATGAAAATCTTCAAGCATCCTGTCCAGCTCCCGGTCGCTGAAGTACTTCTCCGTGTTGGGAAAGAATATTTCGTCCTCCTTGTAGATATGTTTGGGGTATAACTCGATCAGGAAACCAAGACTGTCTACGATCACTCCCAGCGACGACGCGTCCCCCCTCTTGTAGCTGTTGTTTGCCTCTACCAGTTCACCTACCTTCTTCCGCGCCAGAACATGTTCATGGACAAGTTCGTCCATCAGCTCACGGTCCTGGGCACTCAGACTTTTTTTCTCGAGTTCGTTAAAGAGGATATCCTCCTCCTTTCCGTGGTGCGTACGGTCTGCATAGGTCCGGACAAAGTCTACGGCGGTTTCAACATAGACGGGATTGATGGTTTTTGTCTCCCGTACGGTTTTCAGCCTTTCACCAGTCAGCGAGAACACCTTCTCAATCAACCGGTGTTCTATCATTAACGGTCCTCGTGGTTTCATACATCCTCCTTGTGCTTTGCACTTTTTTTGTAAAATGCGGTCTATGCGCGGCAGCATGGTATCGTCAATATACTCAAATCGGCACCACAGGTCAAGGCGGCTCATTCATGGTGCTTTCTTATCCGTTATCATTATTTTTTTTAAATGCGCAACACCGACGGGGCGAAATGGAACCTCAGCTGCTACCTGCGGGAACAGCTGATCAGCTATCTCGGGAAAACCGGCCGGAGTCGTATCCCCGCCGACATGATATCGCGGAGGAGCGCTCTGACGTTTCAGAAAGCATACTCCGGCACCGTTACCGCAATGCAACCTCTCAGATGGCACAATCTCATACGGTACTCTGCCCCCTGTTACACGCGCGGAACTAACAGGGACAAGGATGCATCATCTTAAATACGGAACCTTCTTATCGAGAAGCATGCCGTACATACACGCAAACATCGCAGCGTCGTATAAGACTGGACGAAAAATTCCTGAAACATCATGATAGTACTTTATGTTTTTACAGACGGTGATTTATCAATGCAGATGGAAAGGATACTGCACATAGTAGACACTGCAGTCCGGTATATCGCGCTTCACGGACTGTTCCTCTCATCGGCAATGGCTGCAGGACAGCTTGCCGCCGGAAGAAAATCCGGGAAGAACGTCCTCTTCTTTCTTCTCTTTCTTTCATTTTTCTTTATGGAAGGGAGTATACTGATTATCATGTTCGGCTACGGCGACAGGTACCGGTATTTCTTTTATCCGGGTATCGGCTCTGTATATCTGCTTGGTCCGTCCCTCTATCTGCTTCTTCGCTACACACTGTCCGGCACGCCGGGAAAGTGGCTGTACACTCTGCATTTTATTCCGGCAGCGGCGGTTACCGTTGCTGCAGGTGCTGCTGATTCGGGAACATCCGGATTACCGCCGATCGGTATCCTGCCGGCAACGGCGGGAGGTGCTGTTCACCTCGGCGCATATCTGTTTCTGATAGGCATAACCGCTGTACGTGAGATAGAGTGTGAATCATGGACCGGATCAAAACCGATCATCACCGTCTGCGGAATGTTGTATTTCTCATGTATCACGGGAGTGCTGCTTGGATTATGGTATCTTTTGGGAGGGAACAGCATCGTGTTTTCGCTGCTCAGTACCGTCATACCCCTCACATCAACGGCCATGTTTCTCATTCTCTTCAGGAATCCGGACACCTATCAGGCTGCTGCCTCGGCCGGCCTCGTCACCCGGGACGGCCGGTCATATCTTGAAGATACAGACATTGACACACTGACGGAGTCGCTGCACCGTACAGTCGTTGAAGAGAAGCTGTACGAGAACGAGGACCTCAGCCTGCCCCAGCTTGCAGCACGGATGGACCTGTCCACCCACCAGCTCTCCGAACTGTTAAACAGGCACATCAGCAAGAACTTTGCAGCGTACATCAATGAATTCAGGGTAGAACGCGCGAAACACCTGTTGGTGCACTCGCCGAACATGAGTATACTCGACATCTGTTACAGCGTCGGCTTCAACTCAAAGTCGGCATTCAACAAGGCGTTCCGTCTCATAACCGGCCGCACTCCACGGGAATACCGTTCATCCGGCCGTTCATGATTCATTGTACCGTACCATGTGCCAGAGATGCCAGAGCAGCGTATACGGGTGCCGAAACACACAGACAGACAAACAAAGCCTTGACATCTTTCTCATTCCGGTGCGGATTACGGTTACCAAAGTAGAGCAAAGCAGGACACCACATGATCGGAACACTCGTCAACATCGCCGCAATCATCACCGGCACCGCCATCGGACTCGTGCTGAGATCGCGCCTCCCGGAAACACTGGTACGGACCGTCTTTCAGGCGATCGGCCTGTTTACCCTGACACTCGGCTTCATGATGGCGCTGAAAATGGAAAACCTCCTGATCGTTATCTTCAGCCTGGTCCTTGGAGCGATCATCGGACAAACTATCGACCTCGAGAGCCGGATGGAACGGTTCGGCAATTCCCTGAGGCAGCGCTTCTCTGTCGGGACCGAACGTTTTTCGGAAGGAATGTTGAGCGCGTTTCTCCTCTTCTGCATGGGATCGATGACGATCCTCGGCGCGTTTGACGAGGGACTCAAGGGCGACCCGACCCTCCTCCTGACAAAGTCCGTGATGGACGGCTTTGCGTCGATCGCGCTCTCTTCGGCACTCGGTATCGGGGTCGGCTTCTCGGTTATTCCGCTGCTCCTCTACCAGGGCGGACTGACGCTTTTATCCGGCCTTATCGGCCGCTTTGTCGGGGCATCAGTTATTTCGGAACTGACGGCGGTTGGAGGAATACTGCTTGTCGGTCTCGGCATCGAGATCCTGGAAATCAAAAAAATCCGTGTATTCAACATTCTTCCCGCAATCGTCCTCGTCGTTCTGTTCATGTGGCTGAAAACACAGCTTTTGCCTCTATGGGAAACCATGCGATGAACCTGTCGGCAAGGGAACTCAACCGTACCGAAACGCAAGGGGCAAAGCATTTTCTGTACGATGTCTATGTACGCCAGCTTGGATGGCACCCCCCCGCGGACAATCCGTCACAGTGGAGGGTGTATCACGACGACAGCGGCCCCTACTTCGACGACATCTTCAACCAGTCTGCCGTCTGGTACGGCGTATTCGACGGCGAGACCACTGCCGCTGTTGGACGGCTTGTCACACCGCTCAACGGACGGCTCGAAATCGAGCACTATACCGTCGTCCCGCCGGAGTACCGGACCGGCACCTGCTGCGAGATGAACAGGCTCGCCGTGGATTCACACTACAACGATACTCCCGCTGTTTCGCTGCTGTGCGCATCATTGCTGCGCCATGCACTGGATTCCGCCTTCGACCGAATACTGGTCGGAGCCCCATCTGTCTCTGTTTCGCTCCTGCAGAAGATCGGTTTTTCTGTAATTCATCAGTTTGGATACAGTGCTGATGATCCGTCCGGTGCACATCTTACCTGCTTCGATCTGTCGGACAGAGCAAAAGCAGCATCCATCATGGAAACAGCCGCATCGGACAGCGCTTCGCTCCGTTTTTTTTAGATGCTTCTTGCTTACTGCCGCGCCTTTGTGCTGTGTTATAAATACGGTCGAAAAAGGAACGGCGGGAGTGTATGCTCGCAGAAAAAGGAGGTTTTCATGAACCAGAAACAGCACGGCGCACTGGCCGCCGTTCTCATCTGCTGTACTTTTGTACCGGCCGGGTACACCATCTTACAGCACGGCACAATCATGCATTTCGCGGGGTATATCATCGCGGTGCTCCTGAGCCTGTACATGATCATCCGGGCTTACTGTGCAAAATGTTTCAAACAAAACGGCTACTGTATTCATCTGAACATCGGCAGGCTCTCCCGCTTCTTTCCCCAGCCCAAGGACGGTCCGTACACAAAGACCGAACTGACCGTCACCGTGGTTGCCGCACTCATCATGCTTGGGTATCCGCAGTACTGGCTTGTGAAAGAGCTTTTCCTGTATGCCGTATACTGGACAATACTGGCCGTTGCCGTCGCCGAGATCGCCGTCTTTGCATGCGCGGGTTGCCGGAACGGCCTGTGCATGTTCTGCAGGAACAGTCAAGTCAGAAGGCATGAACAGAAGGGAGGTATGTCATGAAACTCAGGATTAAGTCGTTTGCTCTCTCGTTGGGTATTGTTTACGGGGCCGCACTCTTTATGCTGACCTGGTGGCTCATCGCACGGGGATACTATGTGGGAGAAAAGACCTTTATCGGCGCGGTCTATCCGTTCTATACGGTGTCGCCGCTC
>CAZAHA010000207.1:0-5102 GCA_964484915.1 uncultured Leptospirales bacterium | reverse complement strand
GCTGTCGGTGATCTCAGCCGCCTTCATCCACGGCCGCTGCTCAAACGGAAGCTTGTCGGACGGGATCTCGACGTATGTTTCTGTCTCGTCGTTAAACTTACCGCTGCGGTTCCCGTTCCAGAAGTAGGTTACATGACCAAACTTCTGTGTCTCGGAGATCGCAAACTGTTTCACGCCGGTCGCTGCAAGATACTCCGATATCGACTCCTCAATTGACGGCGGTTGAACAAGAAACATTGCCGGAAGGTGAAGGTCTCCGTCATATTCCATCATGCCGGCGTAGACAACATCCGGTCGACGCTTGCGGTCAAACTTGTCAAACGACTCGGATTCGAACGCCTGGGTGATCTCGATGGAGCGGTCTCCACGGTAGTTAAAGAAGATGACGGAATCGCCGTCCTCGATTGTTCCCACCGGACCGTTGTTATCCGCAATGGTAAAGGCGGGAAGGAACTGGTCCGTAATGCCTTTCTCCTCGTTTCTGAACGTCTCAATGGCCTCAGTCGCGCTGGTAAACGGCCGGGCCTCCCCGAGCACATGGGCCTGCCATCCGCGCTCGACGATCGACCAGTCTGCGCCATAGCGGTCCATGGTAGTGATCATCCGTCCGCCACCTGATGCGATCCGGTAGTCAAGTCCCTGAGCATTGTGTTTTTGAAGCTGTTCTTCAAGTGCATTTACGTATTCAAGAGCAGATGTTTCCGGAACATCGCGTCCGTCCAGCAGGATGTGGATACGCGCCTTGCGGACGCCTTCCGCTGCCGTGCGGTCGAGTATCTTGAACAGGTGTGACACGTTCGAGTGGACGTTTCCGTCCGAGAGGAGTCCGATGAAATGCAGCGTTGTGTTATCGGTCAGGGGCTTTTGTATGAGCTCCTTCCAGGTGTCGGTTGTGAATATCTGTCCGGACTCAATCGCCTTTTCAACCAGCATCGCTCCCTGGTCGTAGACTTTTCCCGCGCCCAGGGCGTTATGACCGACCTCTGAGTTTCCCATGTCGGCATCAGAGGGAAGCCCAACTGCCGTTCCATGGGCCCTGATTTCGGTGTTCATGTACTGGTTCTTGAGATTGTCCAGAACGGGTGTCCTGGCATTCAGATATGCGTTTCCGGGGTAGTCCGCCGCGTTGCCGACACCGTCCATGATAATGAAAACCAGCGGTCCTTTTCTGCCCTTGAATTTCTCGGACTGTATGAGTTTCTGCATTAATATAGCTCCTTGCGTTGTTGTTGATTATTGCTCTTTCGCCGTTACTTCGGTCTGGCTCAGCACCGGTATGTGGCGCTTGTCACAAGAGGCACCGGATAAAACTATTTGTAAAGTCATATTTTGGAAGTGCGTCGATCTCCCGTGGTGTAAGGTTTTTGCCAAAATAGCCGTCATATGCGGGAAATGTGACATGAAAAATTACGTTGACTAATTGCCGCCTCTTTTTCATCGTACTCCTATTTACACGCGGGATATTATTTATGGAAAAGAAGACAGCAATAGGACTTATCGGATTCGGTACTGTCGGAAGCGGCCTGTACACGGTCATCAACCGGAACGGTACTCTTATCCGGGAACGCTCCGGTGTGGAAGTCATCATAAAAACAATATGCGATCTCAATCTCGACGCGGTCCGTTCCCGCGTTTCGGAAAGCGTCACCCTGACGACCGATTGGAAGGAGATCATCGCCGATCCCGAAATAGATACTGTTGTGGAGCTCATCGGCGGCGTGGAACCCGCGCGGAAGATGATCATCGAAGCGCTGAAGGCGGGCAAGAACGTGGTCACGGCAAACAAGAAACTGCTTGCCGAAGCCGGAGAGGAAATATTCGCCCTCGCGAACAGCGGCAGCGGCAAACTCGGCTTTGAGGCAGCGATCGGCGGCGGCATACCATGTGTTCAGAACCTGAGGAACGGTCTTGTTGCAAACAGGATCCGTTCGGTAATTGGCATACTCAACGGCACCACCAACTATATACTGACGCGCATGGAACGGGCCGGGCTGTCGTTTGAGGAGGCCCTTTCTGAAGCGCAGGCCGAGGGATTCGCGGAAGCGGACCCGACCTTTGACATCGAAGGATATGACGCGGGGCACAAGATTTCGCTTCTGGCAATGCTGGCGTACAACAGGTGGGTCGATTATCACACCATCAGCATAGAGGGGATCACCAGTCTCGAACCGATCGACGTGGAGTTTGCGCGGAGTATGGGGTTCGCTGTAAAACTTCTGGGAATCGCGCGCGAGTGCGAAGACAGGCTTGATGTACGGGTACACCCCGCGTTTATCGAAGAGAGCCATCAGCTTGCCGCGGTCAGCCACGAATATAACGCGGTGGTATATGACAGCGACATGACAGATGAGGTACTGCTCTACGGCAAGGGGGCCGGATCGCTGCCGACGGCAAGTGCCGTTGTTTCAGACATCGTCCAGATAGCGGTGAAAGCCGAAGTACAGGAGAGCGCGATACGTACAACTGGACAGGCAGAGCTTGTCCAGCCCAGCGAACGTATCTCCCGTTTCTATGTGCGGATGTATACCGAGGACCATCCCGGCATACTCGAAAAGGTTGCGCATTGTTTTGCGCACAACCATATATCAATCTCGTCCGTCGTTCAGATGGAATCGGAAACAGGCCATGTACCGCTACTTTTCATCACGCATGAGGCGCGTGAGGACGGCATCGTTCGTGCAATCGATGAGTTGTCGAAGAGCGATTTCATAGAAGGCGAGGTTATTATGGTTCGGATTGAGGAGAGACACGTGGAGAGTGCCGATGAAACAACATAACGCATCATTTACCTGCATTAACGGATGCGACGGATCGTTCGCCCTTGACGAGGTCGTCTACCGCTGTCCATCGTGCGGGGCACTGCTTGAGGTAACCCACGACATCGATGCGCTCCGACAGACCCCGGCGGAGGAGTGGAAGCGTATTCTCCGGGAACGGATGGGAACAACCGCGTGGCCATACGGCTCCGGTGTCTGGCGGTACAAGGAGTGGGTCATTCCCGGAATATCGGATGAAAACATCATATCAATGTATGAGGGTAACTCCAACCTCTTCTGGGCGCGGCGCTTCGGCGAGATGATCGGCGTAAAGGACCTCTGGATAAAGATGTGCGGCAACACGCATACCGGGTCGTTCAAGGATCTTGGCATGACGGTACTCGTGTCCATGGTAAACGAGATGATCCAAAACGGAAAACCGATCCGGGCGGTGGCATGCGCGTCAACGGGAGACACATCGGCCGCCCTGGCGGCGTACGCAGCCTATGCCGGTATCCCGTCTGTCGTCTTCCTGCCCGCAAACAAGATTACGACTGCGCAGCTTGTACAGCCCATTTCCAACAACGCGATCGTCTGTGCGATAGACACTGACTTCGACGGGTGCATGAAGATCGTCCAGAAAATAACAAAGGACAACCACATATACCTTGCCAACTCCATGAACAGTCTCAGGATTGAAGGGCAGAAGACAATCGCGCCGGAGATCGTCCAGCAGTTTGACCTGGACGTGCCGGACACCGTCATCATTCCAGGTGGTAACCTCGGAAACGTATCCGCGCTTGGGCGCGGTTTCAGGATGATGAAGGATCTGGGTATTATCGATAAACAGCCGCGGATCATACTGGCGCAGGCGAAGAACGCCAATCCGCTCTATCAGGCGTACAAAAACGGATACGAAAACTACAAGCCGATTCGTGCGCAGAAGACGTTGGCTTCGGCAATACAGAACGGCGATCCGGTTTCCATAGAAAAGGCCATCAAAACACTGAAGGAGTGTAACGGCATCGTCGAGCAGGCTTCGGAAGAGGAACTGGCTGATGCCGCAGCGCTGGCCACCCGGACCGGCATGTTTACCTGCCCGCATACGGGGGTTGCCATGTCGGTTCTCATGAAGCTGGCAGCCAGCGGTACAATCGCCCCCGATGAACGGGTGGTTGTTATTTCGACCGCTCACGGCCTCAAGTTCTCGGAGTTTAAGGTCGGTTATCACGAGAAGAGTCTGTACGGCATCAGCTCGACCTACGCGAACAAACCGGTGGAACTTCCAGCCGACACCGACGCGGTCCGCGAAGCGCTTGACAGGGAGATGAGCCGAAGGGAAAAGGCCGCCGTATAGGGCGGTTCCATGTTTATTTCAGGAGACACGATGAATTACAGATATTATGCCCCCGTTACGTCACAGAACAGCTTCTTCATGAAGCAGTCACCGCTTACACTGGTAGAAAAGTACGGTTCGCCGCTGTATGTCTATAGCGAAGCGCTGCTTCGTGAGCGCTGCCGAGAGATGAAGCAGCTGGTATCATATGAACATTTTTCGGTAAACTATTCTGCCAAGGCCAACGCGAACCTTGAACTGCTGAAGATCGTTCTGGACGAAGGCCTTGCCGTCGACGCGATGAGTCCCGGTGAGATCTATGTCGAGGAGGCCGCTGGTTTTCCCCCTGAGCGGATCATGTTTGTCAGCAATAACGTGTCCGCAGAAGAAATGGCCTACGCGGTCGACAGGGGAATCATGGTAAGCGTTGACTCGCTCTCCCAGCTTGACCTGTACGGCCGCTCGTTTCCGAACACACGGGTCACCGTTCGGTTCAATCCCGGAGTCGGCGCGGGACACCATGCGAAGGTCGTTACCGGCGGCAAGAAGACAAAGTTTGGCATACAGGTGGACCATGCAGATGATGTCATCGGCATCGCGAAGAAATACTCATTGACGGTAGCGGGGATCAATCAGCATATCGGCTCCCTTTTCATGGAGGGCGAGAAGTATGTCGAAGGAGCTTCGTCTCTCATGGCAGTCGCGAAGCGTTTTCCGGATCTTGAGTTTATTGACCTTGGCGGCGGTTTCGGCATTCCGTACAGGAAGGTGGACGGCGAGAGGCGGCTGGACCTCGCTGACCTCGGCATGCGTCTCGAGCGTGTGATCGCAGACTTTACGGCGGAATATGGACGCGAGATCATGTTCAAGATCGAACCCGGTCGCTACATAGCGGCCGAGTGCGGACTGATACTGGGTACTGTCCAGGCGGTTAAGGACAACTACGGTATGCGGTATATCGGTACGGATATCGGCTTTAATGTTCTTAAACGTCCCGTCATGTATGACTC
>CAZAHA010000206.1:0-5132 GCA_964484915.1 uncultured Leptospirales bacterium | reverse complement strand
AACATGTTGATGCTGCGCAGCGCTGTCAAGAGCTCCACCGCTTTGCGTATATCCTCTGGGGCCTTGGTTGACATCTCATACTTGTTTCTTGCCTCCTTGGCGGCATCCTCAAGAGAGATCTTGCACAGTTTAATTATTTCTTCCCTGTCCTTGAAGTATTCTGAACGGAAGTTGCGGTACTGTTCAAGCTCGCTGAAATTTATCATGTTTTTTATAACAGCGGCGATCCGGACGTTCAGATCAACGAACGACCACTTCCATTTGGATGACTCTCCCGTCTTGTCCTTGAGGGTGTCGAAGACGTAGGAAAAACGGCGGGCTATATGCAGAACATTCCTGATGGTAAGTTTATTGACCGTAGCGAGGTAGTCCTTGTTCTCAGCGAGTGAACGATCAATATCCCAGCCGACTATTTCCTCCATCATCTGAATCGCCTTGTAGAACTCCTTCCGCGCGTTATCGAGAAACGAGCTGTTCCGGAGATCAAGGTACTGAACCGAAGAATCGTTCATGTTGATATAGAGCATGACCGAATCGAGATGCAGCATGGCAAGCTCGAGATTATAGTACTGGCTTATATTGACATTCTTTCTTTTTTTTAAAGCGATGTCTTTGATCTGTTTCTTCTTGTTCTCCAGCTGCTCCCGCGGTTCACGTATCGCCTCATTGTAGAGCTGCTTCTCTTCCTTTGTAGACGGCATTCATGCTCCGTTTTATGCGTAGGTATCGATCGAATTGCCCCTGTTTTCATCGAAAGCAGACTGTGCCTGCGACTGGTTCTGCTGCTGTTGCTGCGCATTTTCGTTCTGCTGAACAGCAGAGTTGTTCTGTATCTGGGGATACATTACATCGGTACCCGAAATATTTTGAATTGCCATACAACCTCCCTTTGTATGTGGTGTAGGTGCAAACCATCCCTGATTACACTGCACCCCTAATATACAAAGAGATATCATACCGGGTCAAGCAATAATTGGTATCAGTGTATTTTCGGCTCTGTTGAGAGAGTACACGTCGCTTTTTACGACATGTACCATGTTACTGCAGCCATCATCGACCTCATGAACAAGCGAATCTATCCGAATTGACTCTTCCGTGCCGTTATAGAGGCGTACACACAGACCGTACGGCTTTCGAACGACGGAATGGAGCGCCTGTGCGATCCGTATACGGCGTTCGCCCTTTTTTGTCCGTTTCACAATCTCGGCGCCAGAGTCAGAACACAGCGTAAAAAGACGCTCTGCTTTCTCATCGGAACATTCCACACGATACTCGGTCACATGCGACAACGTCATGACGCTGCTCTTCTCATTATGAAATATCAGTTTTACCAGACGGATTCCTTCCGGCAACGCACGGTTAACCGCATCAGCGGCCGTCTCGTCAGCCATCGCGTGGAGCGAACAGTCCACATACTCACACTCGCTCTCGATACCGAGCGGCAGCGGATATCCGAACGCAAGCTGCTCACGCTTGTTGAAGCCGCGGCTGACGCACAGGGGAAGTCTGGCTATACGCAGTGCACGCTTTATGACCTCCGCCAAATCAAGATGCGACAAATACCGCGCGCGCCCCGTTTTGGTAAAACGCATCCGTGCACTTACCATCCGTTCATATCTTGTTTCAAGCTTGTGCATCGATTCCTCGATTGCCTGACTGTTTATCGGTTCCGTGATCTTCATGCGTTTTCCGGAGAGTTCCTCATCGGTGAGAACCTTCCTGCTTTTGGCATCGAGCAGAGCGTCGCATCCGGTTGAAACGACCGACCACGGCTGCAGCCGGTCATGCCGTTCTCCATAGTAGGACGCCCTATGGTCAATCACGTCAAGAACACATAACCACGCTTCTTTATTAAAATATTCGTCCCAGGAATCAAGGAAACACCCCTTTCTGTACGCGGAAAGGATCGCACTGCCGGTACGAAGATCACCCCGCGAGAGAAAGCCTTCTACATACGAGGCCGCGATCAAATGGTTCTTCACAGACACCTTCCGCGGGACAGATGCACGGATCCGTTTTACTGACTCAAGAAAATACTCGACAGGAGCCATGTTGACCCGGTCGAACGGTGTGTGCGGCTTGGGTACAAAGGGCGAAACCGTAACATGGATATCTTTCCGTCCGCGGCCGATTTCATTGATCCTGTGCAGCAGATCAACCATTGCGGCAACCTCATCATGTTCCTGGTACCCTGGCAGTCCGAGCATGAAGTAGAGCTTGATTGTCCTCCAGCCGCGGGAGAAGACATACTGGACGATCTCATACAGCTCGTCAAGGGAGAGGCGCTTATGTATCATCTTGCGGATTTCCGTGCAGGCAGATTCCACCGCGAATGTCAGCGACACCTGTTTGACTCTCGAAAGTGTTTCGACAAGCTGAATCGTGTTCCTGTCCACCTTGAGAGACGGGAGGTTGATTCCAACACCGCGGCGATTGAGTTCTGGAAGAACATGGTTCAGGAGAGGGACCAGGTGGCGGTAGTCGCTTATGGACAGCGAGGTAAACGTGACGCCATCGTACCCTGTGTTATCCAGTATTTCAAGGGCGTCCCGTGCGGCCTCCTCCCATCCGTATGTCCTGTACGGCAGCGTATAGTATCCTGCATGACAGAACTTGCACAGATTGTCGCAACCGCGCGTAATCTCAACAACCGCCCGGTCCTGTGCGGTACGCAGAGACGGCACGACAGGTTTCCTGGCAACGTTAACCGACAGTTCGTTTGACGTACATTTAGCAACCGGCAAGCCGGTATAACAGATCATACCGTCGCTGTTTGTCGTAATGGAGGCCAATGACGGCACAAAGACCCCGTCAAGTGATGCTGTCCGTCTGAGCAGTTCTTTCCTGGACACGCCATCTGCCCTGCCCGCGCGCACCGCCTCCGCCACAGCGCAGATTCCCGCTTCACCCTCTCCAAAATAGAATATGTCTATAAAATCATGCATCGGTCCGGGATTTGACGTAGCCTCGCCTCCAGCGATGATGAGCGGATGATCGTCGGTGCGTTCTTCTGACAGAAGCGGTATCCCGCATCCGTCCAGTATATAGAGCACTGTTGTGTACAATAACTCATGTGAGAGGTTCAGCCCCAGGATGTCGCATGCATGTACCGGCGTAAGCGTCTCAAGCGTATACAATGAGAGCTGATTCTCCTTCAGCAGTTTCATGTAGTCCGGCGCGGCGGCAAAAATCCGTTCACACGCGATGCCGTCCATGCTGTTGAGTATTCCATAGAGGATCTGGATGCCGTTGTTTGCCATTCCGACATCGTAGAGATCAGGATAACAGAGTGCGAAACGGATATCGGCATGGTCCTTGACAATACTGTTGAACTCTCCGCCGACATACCGGGCCGGTTTTTCAACCTGTTCAAGCAGCGGGGCAAGCATTTCAAGCGTATAGCGCATCAGATTAGTTCCTGTTCCTTCATTTTTTGGAGCAGCGTACGGTACTCATCCAGCGTAAGCTTTTCGCCCCGTTCGTTTGGATCAATCGAAACAGATTCGAGTATACGGGTCGCATCATCCCTGGCAATAGATATGTGTGGTGATGATACAAGGCATGTGCGGACGGTCTTTCGCCTTCCCCAGAAGAGCGTCTTGACAAGCATACGGAAATTATCCAAATCATTTGTCTCAATTTTCGGTCGCTCTTGCAGATCGAGGACAAGGACTGTGGAGTCCACGTCAGGCCGGGGATAGAACGCGTTTTTGCCGACATCGAAATGGTCCTGTACGGTATAGCGCGCGGCAACCGAAAGAGTCAGTGCACCGTATGATGGCGAGCCCGGCGTAGCGGCGATCCGTTCAGCCATCTCCTTTTGCACCATGACGGTTATCCGTTTTGGTGATGCGTCCATTGTTCTAAAGAGTATTTCTGACGCACAGTAATACGGAAGATTGGACACCACCGCGTCACAGTATGGGAGCTTTTTCATCCTGAGTATGTCACTGTGTATGATGTGTATGTTTTGATGTGAACCGAATGTTTCCGTGAGGTATGAAACGTATCCGGCATCGATCTCTATGAGGATGAGGTGCCGTACGGAAGCGGCAAGCGTATGGGTGAGACTGCCAAGCCCCGGTCCTATCTCCAGAACGGTGCCGTTTATCGGGGCGACAGTCTCGGCAATCCGCCGGACGATTTTTCCGTCGATCAGAAAATTCTGACCGAGCCGCCTGTTTGGTTTCAGGCCGCGTGCGGCCAGAATCTGGTATACGTCGTTCCGGTTCATCCGTGTCTATTCACAAGTGCGTTTTAGACACTGTCGACGCAATCATTTCTCTGTCAATTGATAAAGATGTCACTGGCAGGCATAGACATTCTGGACCGGGAAAACCGGGCGGTAGGTTCTGTCAGCAATGGTATTACGCGAAAATGTCGACAGAACCGTCCAGGATATTCTTGGCGAGAATCTTGGAAATTTCTTCAGTATATATGCCGCTGTTCGAAAATTTTTCAGCAAGCTGATTCACTTCTCGTGTTTTCAGGTACGAATTGCCGTCAAATTCCTTTTTCGTGGCAAATACACCGACACTATCCCGGTGCACATGAGAATAAAACTCTGATGTTCTGGGTATCATAATAAAACCTCCTTGTTTTATTATCAATAACTCTCCATCACATATATCGAACGATATTCCCAAACCTTTAGAATTATTTGTCTTACAAAACGGGGTGTTTGCAGATTTTCCGGAAGTCTGTGCGTGACGTGACCGTTTAACGTGTTTCAGGTCTCATCCTCAAGGCACTTCTTGCTTTTCAAGATATCATCGAGATTATCGAAGATGTTTGCGAATGCCTTAATTATCATCACGTGTCCGTCCTTGTTACGGTCGATCGTGACAAGGTCGTGGTATGAACGCAGGGAGAAAATGACCGTAGTAAAGAGGCGTTCCGACGTCAGCTTCGTCTTGAACTTGTAGTCGTTTATATCGTAAAAATAGTAATAAATCAAAAGCAATATACGGAGATTCGGCAGCTATGCTGAGGGCGCCGGCCGGCATCTGTGGAGCTGCACGGTATGGTCATGATACTTCAGCTTCATGATAAGACCGGGATTGTATTCGGCAAATCGGTACAGCTCTTCGCTCTTCATCGCAAAGAGCGAGACGTCACCCGTATATTCATAG
>CAZAHA010000205.1:0-5189 GCA_964484915.1 uncultured Leptospirales bacterium | reverse complement strand
GCGGAGCCTGCGATAGAATAAATGACGAACCGTTCTTTTCACTCATGTCGGCACATTATCCTTTGTGTGATCTGATATGCTGCTGTGCTACTTTGATAAAGTGGCTCACCGGACGCCGGGACGGACAGACAGAGCTGCAGGCACCGCACTGGATACAGTCCCGCGGATACAGGGACGACATATCATCCAGAACCTTCATCTCGGTCCTGTTGGCAATTTCATATGGAAGAAGATTTATCGGACAGACCGATACACAGCGCGCGCACCGTATGCACGGCTGATAATCGGCGGTGTCTATGTCCTTTTTCGACAGGAAAAGGAGGCCTGATGTTCCCTTTATAACGGGAATGTTGGTGTCGTTTACTGCCTGGCCGCACATCGGCCCGCCCAGTATTATCTTTGCGGGTTCTTCACGGAGACCGCCGCATTCGTCGATGATATCACAGATACGTGTTCCCACTTTAATTTTATAGTTACCCGGCTTGGTGATACAGGACCCGCTTACGGTTACCAGCCGCTCGATAAGCGGCCTGTTCTCGACGACTGCCTGATACACCGCAAAAACGGTGCCGATGTTCTGTACAACGATGCCCGTGTCCATGGGCAGGCCGCCGGACGGTACCTCCCGCTTCGTCAGCGAGAAAATAAGCTGCTTTTCCGCACCCTGCGGGTACTTCGTCTTGAGCTGTTTTACGGTTATGGACCGTGTATCCACGGTGTCGAGATAGGTCGATAGAAGTCTGTATGAATCGGTTTTATTGGATTCGATGCCGATGATGGCCCTTTCGATGCCCAGTATCTTCAGGATTATTCTGGTGCCGTCGATTATCTGGGGCACTGAGGTCTTTATGAGCGCGTCGTCAACCGTCAGATAGGGTTCGCACTCCGCCGCATTAACTATCAGCGTATCGATGGTTTTTTCGGCCGGAGGTGATAGCTTTACATGTGTCGGAAACGCCGCTCCCCCCATGCCAACGATTCCCGCATCCCGAATCCGCGTCAAAAGCTCGTCGGGCGACAAAGACGTCCAGTCCATAGTCTCCCTGCGGGTCTGTGAAAACTGACCATGTGTTTCAATAACGATGCAGTCTGCGTGAGGCGAGGCTGGTGTAGGGTGCTGCCTGACGGCAACGACCTTGCCTGGAACGGACGCGTGTACATTGGCACTGATAAAACCGTCAGCAGCGGCAATTAACTGGCCGACCTCAACATAGTCTCCCGCCTCAACAACGGGTACGGCCGGTTTGCCGATATGCTGCTGAAGCGGGATAAAGCATTCATGCGGAATCGCAATGTTTTCGACGCCCTTGCGTTCGGTATATTCCTTGTGTTCCGGTGGATGTATACCGCCGCTGAATGACTGTTGAAACATGATTACTGTTCCCTGGTAGAGTATATTTCGTCTTTAATCGGGAGTTCCTTGCGGAGATTCTTGATATACGGAAAGAGTTCGCCTGCCTCTTCGTAGCTGTCACACTCTTCCATGATGCGGCGCGCAACCGTGAAGTACTTATACAGCTTCTCCTCGCCGGAACGCTTTACCCACTTCTTCTTCATGCACTTGACCCTGAGGACATATTTGTCCGGCTCGGATTCGTGCTGCCTGATAACGATGCAGTTCGAACAGTTTGCGCAGAAAATTTTCTCTTTTGTCATCTATCGTAACCTCACATGTTGTGCTTTCATGAGACGGAGACTTTTCCGTCCTGTAAAGTTTTTTTTGTCCGGTATACATACGAGTGCATCAGCATGTATGCTGTGTGTACGCGGTGCGAGTGTGCATTGTTGAAGATGAACTGAATGGTACCGATTACGGCTTACCACGCATGCATACTGTACAGTACCGGTAAGATATACGGACTACCCAGCCAGCGTTTCCAAATGATGCGGTATTGTCAACCAAAATTGAAGAGTGTCACTGGTAGGGCTCAAGCATCCGCTCATAGTGGGCCGAAAGTTCCTCATGACGGATGGTCAGTTTCTCCAGCATGGTAAAAGAACCGTCGATAGACCTGCGTAATTCGTGCGACCTGAGGGAGAGCTTTTGTATCCGTGATCCGTCACCGTTGTGCGATGCTTCGATCATCAGTTTTTCGATGTCGGCAAGCTCCATCTCCTGCGACTCGATACTTTCTTCCAGGCTGGCGATTTGTTCCGAAAGGGGAGTAAGTTCGGCGTTCTTTTCCCTGATTATTTCGCTGCGTATGCGCCGTATCTCCTTCTTGCCGAGTGTTACCTTCTCCTTGCGGGGCGTATTGTCATCGTCTGAACCCGGCTCGTCGTCCCAACCGTACTTTTCAAGAAACGTATCGTAGCTTCCCTCATGAAGGAGGATTTCGCCGCGGCGGAAGACTATAAGCCGGTTGGCTATAGCGCGGAGAAACATCTCGTTGTGGGTAATCATTACCAGCGCCCCATCGAACGAGTCTACCGCTTCTATCAGCGAATCGCAGCTTTGCATATCCAGGTGGTTCGTGGGCTCGTCCAGAAGAAGCAGATTTGACGGCTGCATGAGTATCTTTCCAAGCATGACCCGGGCTTTTTCACCGCCTGAAAGGACCGATATCTTTTTTAACGCCGTGTCTCCGGAAAACATCATCGAGCCTGCGATGTTCCGTGCACTCTGCGTATCGGCGTCCTCGGAGGCCGCGGCAATCTCCTGCTCCACCGTTCGCTCCGGGTCCAGCGTTGAGACGTTTGTCTGCTCAAAATATCCGATTTTTGTCTGCTGATGCATGCTTATCGAACCCGACTGTGGCTGAAGGCTGCCGGACAAAAGCTTCATAAGCGTCGTCTTGCCCTTGCCGTTGCGACCGATGATGCAGATCCGGTCGTTCCTGTTTATGGTCAGGGAGAACTCCTGGATAAGCGGTTCCCTGGTATAGGAGAAGGTGAGGGAGTCCGCCGCAAGCAGGGTCTTCGCGTTAAACGGCGCCTCATGAAACGAAAACTCCAGGTCCTCGATCCGTGAGAGCTTCTCCGGATCACCAAGGCGCTCCAGCATCTTGACGCGCGACTGAACACGGCTTGCGATACGCGCCTTCGAGCGGAAGCGGCTGATGAACGTTTCGATTTCTTTCCGCTTCTTCTCATCGTTTATACGGGTTTTTTCGGTTATCTCCTCCTCACGCGCGATCTGCTGGTACATCTTTTCGGTGTTACCCTGGCTTTTCCGCATCTGTCCGCGGTGTATGGCAACAATGTGGGTAACAACGCTGTCCATAAACGACCGGTCGTGAGTGATAAGCATCAGCTCGTTCTTCCAGCCGCGGAGAAACGATGAAAGCCACCGTATGGACTCGATATCAAGGTAGTTCGTCGGCTCATCCAGCAGAAGAAGGTTCGGCTTCTGCAGTATGGCCCGCGCAAGGTTTATGCGAACCTGATACCCTCCCGAAAACTGTGACGGGTCCCTGCTCATGTCATTTTGGTCAAATCCCAGACCGGAGAGTATCTTCTCCGCCTCCCAGCTCTCAGACGCCTCTTCGGTACCGTGGATAGTCTCCTCCAGAACTGTCGGCCGTGAAAACGAGATATGCTGCTCCACCATACCCAGCGTGTAATCCTTGGGAAGGGTGATACTGCCGGAATCTGGATACTCGTGTCCGGTCAGGATCCGGAAGAAGGTCGATTTGCCGTGGCCGTTGCGTCCGACCAGACCGATCTTCTCCCCCTGGTTAATGACGAAGGATGTGCCGTCAAAAAGTAATTGATTTCCAAACGACTTGGATAATTCGTTGATTATGATCATATGATTCGCTTTCTGCAGTATTTTGAGGCACAGTCATACTGTACATGCATTTTCCGTAAATGAAAAAACGGCTGAATAAATGAAAGAAGAGATCGCGCTTGCCGCACAACTCATGGAACGCTCTGCCTGTACGGTTGCCTTTACCGGTGCAGGCATATCCGTGGAAAGCGGCATACCGCCGTTCCGCGGTGCGGACGGACTGTGGGCCAAGTACGACCCTGTTTTTATCGAAATCTCTTATTTTTATCAACATCCGACGGAATCATGGAAAAAGATCCGCGAGGTTTTCTACGACTGTATCGGCAAGGCCATGCCGAACCCGGCACATCGCGCGCTCGCGGAACTCGAGGAGATGGGGCGTCTTCACGCAGTCATTACACAGAACATCGACGGACTCCATCAGAAGGCAGGCAGCCGGACAGTGCATGAATTTCACGGTACCACAACAACACTCTCCTGCGGTAAATGCAGCGCACGCTATGCGGCGACACAGGAACGTCTCAGAGTCATTCCGCCGGTGTGCGATGAATGCGGCAGAATTCTCAAGCCGGACTTTATTTTCTTTGGAGAAATGATAGATCCGGAGGTTATCGAGAAGTCGATGACTGCCGGTGAAAACGCATCGGTCATGCTGGTAATCGGCACGACAGGCGAGGTCATGCCCGCGTGCAGGATTCCGTTTTTGGCAAAGCAAAATGGAGCATATATTATTGAGATAAACCCGGAGGAATCGGCACTTACCCCGGATATTACCGACATTTTCATTCGAATGAATGCTTCTGAAGCGATGAGCCGGCTGAAGTCGGATGTTGAGACACTCATACAGAAGGACTGTACCTGATTGGCTGTTCACGCTGCGCGCAATTATATGTTTCTGGTACTGATGCTTCTCTCCGGCACACTGTGCGCTCGCATGCCGGCTGCGGATGTGCTTGTCATGGAGAAGGAATCAGTTCACTTTACGGTCATCTATGCGGCAAATCATGACCGCTATGCTCATATTGTGCTGCAGATGGCCGAGGAGGAGTACCTGAATGTGGCAGAGTATACTGGATACCAACCGGTTCGGCCTATTATCATACGACTGGTTGACCATGCATCATCCGGCAATGTCTTCCTGCAGTCGAAATCGATTGCAGGCGGCATCTTCACCACATCACCGGAAAACTCCTTTACGGTCCACGTTTCTGCGGACTATATCGCACTACGGGAGGCCGTTGCTCAGGAAACGGCTGCTCATTTCATACGGCAGAGTTTCCTCTACGGTGATACGCACAGGCAGAGGCTCTATCCGGAACTGTTGCATGACTCTTCACTTTTCATACGCGCGTATACGGACTATATTGCACGCGGTTTCACCATGAACGATTCAGTCATCCTGAAGCAGTATCTGTCGGCAACAGGCCGATACACGCTGCCGTCGTATTATAGTGATGAG
>CAZAHA010000204.1:0-5251 GCA_964484915.1 uncultured Leptospirales bacterium | reverse complement strand
TAAACGCTGGTGGATGCATCGTCGAGATCCTCCACCCAGAATTTCATGTCACTGCCATGGACATGAAAGAGATAAACGCCTCCCTTTACACTCGTTTTGGAACCGCCGTCATCTGCCGGAATAGTATATTTCCGTGGATTGGTTTCTGTACTGCATCCGCCAACAATATAGAAACCGTTACCGTCAGCAATTTCATAACCATCGACAACCAGCATAACAAAAGTGACGCCGGACGGATTACCCAGACTGACTCCGTTTGCATACGAGTTATTTGTACTGTTGAGACTCGTTGAAGGTCCGCCGGTCGAGTTGGTTCCGCGGGTCGGAGTCGCAAAATCGATCGCCTCATCTATATCCTCGTCACTGTACGTCTCGGCGATAAGTTCCGCGATTTTCTCGTCAACCTCGCTTTTTGTATAGTACATGCTGGAGTCAAAGTCAGCACCGCCTCCGCCCTTCGAGTCCGAGCCGACATCACACCCTGCTACCGTAAACAGCAGAGTAACCGCAAGCGCATACATAAAAAGACCATTCTCTTTCATAAAACCTCCCATCCAGATTATGGTGATTCGTGTCCGCAACAAAACCGTGAAGATGTTTGAACATGCATCATCCTTAATATGTATATACTATTTTCTACAATTTGTCAATACACCGTATGGTTGCACCATGGAGTGTGCATATTCTGACAGAGCATTCCAAAACCGACTTACTGATCGGAGATTGCCATCGGGCACCCGTCCAGATAGATGTGAAACACCCTTTTGTTTTCATCGCGATGGATGGACACACCGTACAGAATATCCTTATTCTCCGGAAGCTGGTGGGGAGGCACGCGTCTTACTTCCGATATGCCGAAATATGAATAAAACAGCAACAGCGTCCCGAACCGGATCTCGGTACGGCCGTTCTCGATACGGGTTATGGTATTGCGGTGTATGCCGATTTGGTCGGACATCCTTTCCCGGGATATGCCATGCTCCTTCCGCATGGTCTCCAGCATAATGCCAAGCTTTTGACTCACCGTTTGAATTTTTGGGTCCTGAAAAACAGTTCCAGAGCCGCTGTAGTCCACAAAGCCGTTCTCATAGTCGAGACCGATACGGCTGATACCCAGAGAAAGACAGAGACTGGTTATCGATTCGAGCAGCATGTTATCGCGTCCCTGTTCGATTTTCTGTATGGAATTGCGGTGAAGATCGGCAAACTCGGCAAGGCGCTCCTGCGAAAGCCCCTGGTTCATCCGTTCTATCGACACCATGCGTCCGAAAGAAGCAAGAAACCGGTCCAGGGTAACAAATGCCGTTGGATACATTATAGTCTTCCCTGCTCTCCTTCATGAGCATGAAGTCAAGACGTTTGGACCCGAAGAACTGGGGGGCAGTGGTAAGGGGAAACGCGTTGTAACCGTAAACAGACACAAAGACGGCTAATCGTCAATCCTGTTTTATAGGTTAATCAAAATATTTACAACCATACGTTACCGGTCTTCGCGGAAAAACATTGCTGTATTCCGAAATTTTGGACCAGCACGAAACACATTTCCTGCTGCAACATCGTTTAAAAAGCGGTATAAAGCCTATAATTTTTATACTTTTACGAAATTTCTTGTTGACAGAAGCTGCAACCGGTTGCATATGTCTGTTCTTGCTGCCATCTTCGTGATACGTACCATATCTATCGGTTTCTTGGTTGTACAGCGAGGAAACAGTACTAATATCACCTGTCACCAGAGGTGGAATATGTTAGCTTCGACTCAAGACAACAAAATGATTGTCCGTACGGCCATTCCCGTGATTATTCACGGCATCGTACAGCACGTGCAGATCCTCATCGACCAGGCATTTCTGGGAAACCTGAACAGCGACTATTTTACCGTCTTGGGTAACGTCGTCGCGCCGTTCTGGATGACGCTGGGAACGGTCTTCATGCTGAACGTGGGCATCACCATACTGATTACCCAGAACATCGGCGCCGGTCGACTGCAGCGGGCCTGTGATGTCGCGTCGTCCGCCATGAAGTTCAACTCGGTACCGACGCTGGCACTCTTCATATTCTGGTTTTTCGCAGGCGAAGCCGTTTTTCAGGTGATGGGTCTTCACAGCGACTTTGTTCCCCTCGCGGCGACATATGTACGGGTACTCTCCTTCGGATTCATCATCATGGGGCTGAACAGCGCAGCGGCATCGATCATGCAGGGAATCGGCACGACCGGCCCGATGATGATCGCGGGATTTATCCGAAACGGCTTGAACATCGTACTGGATTGGGTCCTCATCTATGGGAAGTTCGGCGCGCCCGAGATGGGCCTCAGCGGTGCCGCACTTGCAACGGTCATCTCCGATTACGTTGCGACCGCGTACATTGTTGCCTATCTCTTTGCAAGGAAAAACAGCCTGGGCATTACCATACACTCCGTTCTTTCGGCCCGGCTTGAGCCGTATATTAAAAGCATAAAGGTCGGCGCGCCTATCGGTATCGGCGAGATACTCTGGAACATGGGTAATGTTGTTATGGTCCGCTACCTGAACATGGTCGGACCGACTGCTGCAGGCATATTTATGCTGGTCATCAATATAGAGATGCTTCCCGTACTGCTCTATCTCGGATTTGCCAAGGCGTCAACGACCTATGTGGGCCGTAAAATTGGAGAGAGAAAGGAACATGAAGCACTCGGCATCGGTGTCACCTGCTTTCTCTATTCATTTGTCATCAGTGCGGTAATCGCCCTTGCGTTTCTGCTGATACCGCACCAGATTTTGTCACTGTTTACAGGAGACGAAGCGACGGTTGCACGGGCGGTACCGTTTCTCATGTTCCTCTCCGCCGTAATATTCGGCCGGCTCTTTAACATCCTCTCGGGCCAGAGTATCAACGGATACGGAGACACAAAATGGATGCTGTATACCCAGCTCTTCGGCACGTTCTACATCCTTTCGGCGGCGTATCTTCTTGCGTTCGTTGCCGGACTGGGGCTCTGGGGAATATTCATGGCGCTCCTCTCTGACGAGGTCGTACGTGCAATCGTTAACACCGCGCGATTCCTGAAGGGACCAAACCGCAGAGGATTTACCATCGATTACGAGAAGCTGGCATATTAGGAAACGGGACCGTGCCCCGGCCGTGCCGGGGCCGTGCCTGATACACCGGAAAATACCGGTTGCCTCCTTAGCCCGTGCTCCTCTCGGCCTCCGGCCGCACTCTTCTGCCGGGCAGCCGGACCATACCCGACCGCACGAGAATAACGGCAAGGATAAGCAGAAAGAGGCCAAAGATGCCAAACTTCAGCCTGTCCATAAGCGGGAAGATGGTCTCATACTTCTCGCCAAGCAGATGCCCCAGATAAAAGTAAACACTTGTGGTTACGGTAAGCGGAATCACGTCAAAGAAGAGGAACTTCGCCGCACGCATCCTTGCAAGTCCCGCGGTGGTAAAGAGGATGTTTCGGAACCCGAACGGCACCAGCCGCCCCAGAAGGAGCGTCACGACGCCGTACTTCTGCAGGTAGCCGCTCACTTTACCTGTCTTTTGCGGCAGGCGCATCGCGGCGCCCCACCTGGTATCCAGTACCCGGCGCCCCAGAAAGCGGCCGATGCAGTAGACCATGATATCACTGATGTAGACCCCAAGCCAGCAGCCTGCATAGATCTGTACAGTCAGCTGCGGTACAACGGTTGCAGCGATCGAAGCCGAAGCGATAACGACAACCTCCTCCGAAATGGGGAGATTGCATCCAGCCAGCATCAGAAGACCGAAGGCGATAAAGGGCGTGTACGGGGCAAATGTAAAGAGCGCCTCTGTGATGTCCATGAAGGAGCGTCCTGCAAGAAAAGTTCAACAGGCAGCTACCGTCTCATACAGGGGGATGATCGCAAGGAGAAAGAAGAAAGGGAAACATAAATTTGTTGTTAAGGCTCCTCCGGCTTTTCCAGAAGGAGTTCCGGACGTGACAGGTACTTCTGAACGGAAAGGGCACGTTTGCCGCCCATGCTGCCGTCAACCACCCGGTGGTCAAGGATCGCGGAAAGCGGAAGAAATCCGCGAGCGGCCCCATCCCCAGCAGGGCTGGATCCTTGCGGTGAGATCCGAAGATTTCCTGGCAAAGTGCATCCAGACAGCAAGCGGAACAATCGGATTTGTCATGGAACCGTCTTAGCAAACCGTACCGTTTCGTATCTGTTCATAGCTTTCAAGAAATGTTCCAAGACGTTTCATCGCTTCAGATAGCAGGTCCACGTTTGGAAGGAAGACGATGCGGAAATGGTCCACGTCGGGCCAGTTAAATCCCGTTCCCTGAACGAGCATTATCTTCTGCTCTCGGAGAAGGTCAAGGACGAAGCAAACATCACTGGTTATGTTAAACTTCTTCTTGTCTATCTTTGGAAAAAAGTAGAGCGCACCCTTCGGCTTTACACAGGTGATGCCGGGAATGTCTGTCAGAAGATCATATCCCAAATCACGCTGCCTGCACAGCCTGCCTTCGGGTTTCACAAGGTCATCGATACTCTGGTACCCGCCGAGCGCGGTCTGAATGCCGTACTGAGCAGGCACGTTACTACATAGCCGCATATTGGCAAGGATCTCCAGCCCTTCGATATAATCCTTCGCGGCGGCCTTTTTGCCGGTAAGCATCATCCATCCTGCGCGGAACCCGGCACAGCGGTAGGACTTGGACAGTCCGTTCATGGTTATCACAAAGACCTCGTCGGTAAGCGTAGCCATGCACGTATGCTCGTTGCCGTCATAGACTATCTTTTCATATATCTCGTCAGAGAAGATGATCAGGTTATGCTCCTCTGCAACACGGACAATCTCCTCAAGTAACGCGCGCGGATAGACGCTGCCGGTTGGATTGTTTGGATTGATAACAACGATACCCTTGGTCTTCGCGTTGACCTTGCTTTTAATGTCTGCCATGTCCGGGTACCAGTCCGACTCCTCGTCACAGACATAGTGTACAGGCGTGCCCCCCGAGAGGGAGACCGCTGCCGTCCACAGCGGATAGTCCGGGGACGGTATCAGTACCTCGTCGCCGTTGTCCAGAAGTCCCTGCATGGTCATCGTAATCAATTCGCTGACGCCGTTTCCGATGAAAATGTCCTCTATATCCAGGTTGTTAATGCCGCGCTGCTGGTAGTACTGCATGACTGCCTTGCGGGCCGAGAAGACACCCTTTGAGTCGCAGTATCCTTCTGCGTCCGAAAGGTTCAGTATGATATCGTGAACGATCTCATCAGGAGTGTTCAGGCCA
>CAZAHA010000203.1:0-5267 GCA_964484915.1 uncultured Leptospirales bacterium | reverse complement strand
TACAACCTGGGCAATTTATGCGGATGATCCCGCTGAAGAAAACGACGAAGGAGCAGACTGGAATGTCGGTGACGATTACAACACTCTTGGGAGCGTCAATGTCGCCCCGGCAACACACATTGTGCTTAATGAGATTCACCCGGACAAGACCTCAAGTGAAGACATTATCGAGTTTTATGTCGAGACCGGCGGGACTCTTGACGGTATAACGGTCTACCGCGGTTCGGCATCAGACCATCTTGGTAGCGGATATACGTTTCCCAATGTGTCGGTCACAGCCGGTTCGTATATTGTGCTGCATGTAAACGAGGACGGAACCGATACCGCCACCGAATTCTATGCCGGAACAGCTTCAATGGGAGGCATCACCGTCGGCGGCAACGGTGAGGTGATCTCGGTGTATGATGCGGTTGGAGAGTCGATGGACATGGTTGTTTTTGCAACCGATACCGATTTAACGGGTACATGTCGTGGCAGAATCGATGATGTAAACACGGACGGCGGCGGAGCCGGTTCCATGTGGTCCGGTGATGCTATAGACCTGTCTGAGTATACGTATACTGGAAGTACATGGGCTATTCACCGGGATTCGGACTCATCGGATACAAACACTGCCGATGACTGGACGGTGACCGATGACTATGACACACTTGGTGATCAAAACTGATACTTTTTCTGACGGATTATATGAAAGCCGCCCTTGAGGGCGGCTTATTTTTCGTTTCTCACCGGTCATCAACGTCGCCGCGACCGTTATCCTTCCCCTTCTCACAACATGTTGATCGTGTATTCCCGGTGCGCATACAATGTCTGATACGATCAGGATGATACAATGATGTACTGCTGTAAGCGTAATACATAAATATATTACTTGACATACGTTTGTGTGTGCAAAAAATGGTAAATGCTATACACCTGCATCCTTCCTGTATGGCAGAAGAAACCGACAAATGGAGAGACATGTGCCTATATTTACAGAACATCAACAGACGATTACTGAGAAGATTTCGGCAAATTACACGATAACAAACTGGAAAGACTGGCAGTGGCACCTCCGCCACTCCATAAGGGATGTCGAGACATTCGAGAAGTTGACCGGTATACGCTTTTTAGACAGCGAAAAGGAAATATTCAAGACCACACTGGAGAAGTTTCCGCTGTCGGTCACACCGTACTACCTCTCGCTTATCGACACGGAGGACTACCGGAACGATCCCATTTTCAAGCAGTGCTTCTGTGACCCGCGTGAACTCATCGTTAAGAAGTACGAGATGGCTGATCCCCTGCATGAGGACATGGACAGCCCGGTTGAACTGGTCACCCACCGATATCCGGACAGGGTACTCTTTCATGTCAGCAACATCTGCTCCATGTACTGCCGTCACTGTACACGCAAACGCAAGGTGGGAGATGTTGACTACATCCCCAACAGACAGAAGGTGGCCGCAGCCATCGAATATATCAAAAACTCGCCGCAGGTGCGCGATGTGCTCCTCTCCGGGGGGGACCCGTTCATGCTGACCGACGATTACCTTGACTGGATTCTCACCGAGCTTCGTAGAATCGAACATGTGGAGATCATCCGTATCGGCACCCGTATACCGGTTGTGCTGCCGTACCGGGTGACTGACGAGCTTGTAAATATGCTCAAGCGCCACCATCCGGTGTGGATAAACACGCATTTCAACCATCCGCGCGAGGTTACGGCTTCGTCCAGGGAGGCGCTGCGAAAACTTGCCGACGCCGGAATACCGCTGGGAAATCAATCGGTGCTGCTCGCGGACGTTAACGACTGTCCGCGCATCATCAAGACCTTAACGCAAAAACTTGTAAAGAACCGTGTCCGCCCCTATTATTTATACCAGTGCGACCTGTCAGAGGGTCTGTCGCATTTCAGGACGCCGGTCGGAAAGGGAATTGAGATTATCGAAAGCCTTATCGGCCATACAAGCGGCTTTGCGGTGCCCACATACGTGATCGACGCGCCGGGGGGCGGCGGCAAGATCCCGGTGATGCCAAACTATCTCATCTCCTGGTCAACAAACAAGGTGATACTGCGTAACTACGAGGGCGTCATCACCAGCTACAAGGAGCCGGACAACTACGAGCCGACCTACTGCGACCGCAACTGTGATGATTGCAGGCTGCATCTCAAGCTCGATGATGCGGACGAGTACACATCAATCGGTATCGAGAAACTCTTAAGCGACCATGACGATACCTGTTCCCTGATACCGGAAAACAACGAGCGGTTTGAACGGAGGGACCTGAACTAGCAGGATGATTTCCGATAAGGACACAGTCATAACCATATCCAGCTCGCGCGTGCAGTATGGCAAGTATAACGACAGACTCTATCTTATTGATTACCATTTGGATGATGAGCCGGAAAAGATCGTTACCGAACTTGGCAAACTGCGCGAAAAGTACGGCTATTCAAAGATATTCTGCAAGGTACCGGACTTTGCAATGCCGGTGTTTCTGCAGGCGGGCTTTACGGTAGAGGCATTTGTACCGCGGTTTTACCGCAACATGAACGGGTGCTTCTTCATGTCGCGTTTCTATAATGGGCGCGACATGATTCTCAACGAGGAGAAGGAATACTTTGAGGCGCTTGCCACCGTCATCCGTTCGGTGGAGCCTATTCCGGTCTTTCCCATGAAGCCTGATATGGTTATACGGCCGTTTGCGGCAGAAGAGAATGGCATTATTGCTTCGCACCTGGGTTCCATCTTCCGGTCCTATCCGTTTCCGGTGTCGGACCCGGACTTCATCGCCCAGACGATGGACGAGGGAACCGTTTATTTCGGCGCGTATGTCGAAGAGAAGCTGGCGGGTGTCACCTCCGCGGAATTCTACACGGAAAACGGCGCCGCCGAGATGACCGACTTTGCCGTACTGCCGGAATACCGCGGCCAGAAGGTGGCACAGAGCCTTCTCTTCTTTATGGAGGACTGGGTAAAGAACACTTCAGAGATCACGACGCTCTATACGATTGCCCGGCTTCGTGAGACTGGCATGAATGTCGTCTTTAAGCGGGGCAACTACTCCTTTTGCGGAACACTTGTAAACAATACGCGTATCGGAAGTGGCATCGAATCGATGAATGTCTTCTACAAGCATCTTGACAGATAATGGCGTCGTGCCGGCATGTCCGTGCTGCGCTGCTGTTTTGCTCTCTCCTGGCCGCAAGCCTTAAAAGATATTGACACAATTTTAATATGTTTTGTATCATTTTGCATTGTGTGATGCCGCCGCAATACTCCGTGTCGCGCCAGGATTTTGTGTTCACGGAGTAAACAGTATGGCATGCATTGTATTGGTGGTTACGAATGTCAAGAATCGACGATACACGCGACAATATCAGGACGCGCAAGATGTCAGAGGATGAGCGCAAGGCCATGTTCAAGAAGTTTGTTGATCACGGCGGCGAGGTCATCAGCGAACGTCCAAAAAAGTACAGACAGTTTGACAGAGAAAAGCAGCGGCAGTACCGCGAGAAGGTCGAGTCGCACCGTCTACAGTCGCAGAAGAGGGGTGCCGTCAAACGGCAGACCTCCGGCGGGCAACGGTCCGAAGACCGAAGCATGAAAAAACAGTACTCTTTAAATCCTGTTGCACGGTACTTTCATCTTATCAGGATACGGTTCAACCTCTTTATACGGGGAGTGACCGACGCGAGCGGGCGGAACATCAAGGACGGATTCCTTCACAAATTCAATACCGAGTATAAGACGGCGGTCATGCACCTGCAGTCCGTCTATATCGAGTTGTTCCGGAACATCGACTACACCAAGGCTCAGCAGATAATCGACAGACTCGATGCATTGAAGCCGCTCTATTTTGAACTGATTGAAATGGGAGCGGATATCTACGACCGCGATGTGACCGGTATGATTATTGATGAATTCATCATCTTCGAGCAGCAGACGTTCAAAACGACAGATTTGGCCAATCCGTTGATCGAATACTTCAAGCGCATATACCTCCTGTACAGTTATCAGACAACCCTCATGGCATCGTACGAGAAGGCATTTGCACTTTATGACCGGTACGGTATGAAGAAAATCGATACGGCCGATATGCGGCGAAGGACCAGAAACAGTATCTATATCGTCTTCAACAAGCTCTATCCCCGTTTGTACTGGATATTCTGCTTTATAAATCGACGTGTTATTTCGCCGTTTGATTTTTCACTTATTGATGCTATCCTGGGTGTTACACCGGAGATGAAGCCGGGTACCCGTGTTGCAAACAGTCAAAGCCGTCTGAACGCCGATTTCGCGCTGAAAACTCGTGAACAGCGGGAGATGGAGGAGCGGCAGCGTCTCGACGAGGCCCATGAAACGATCAAGAAGAAGTCTGCGCCGAAACTGTCCGACGAGGTCAAGCGCGGCCTCGAGCTGATGTCGCAGATTCCCTATGACGAGTACGCGGCAAAGTTTTTAAAAAACGCGAGGTTTACGGCCGACTGGCGCAGTAATCCCATGATAAAGGCGTATCTTGTCTTTCAGGAGTTTGACGAGGAGTATTCCATTATTTTTACGACAAATAAGATCAAGATAGCCGTTCCACACGACCGCCGCAATGAAATCGATTACCGGATAAAACTATCGGAATTCTATAACAGGATCCGTCATATCGATGAGGAATTTAAAAGCTACTTCAACCAGCTCGAGCTGTATGACGAGGTCCAGAATGACAAGCCCGTCAGTCAGTCTCAGTACCTGAGTCACACCAAGCGGATTACCGAGATGGAAAAGAGTATTTCATCGGCAGAAAGCTCGCTCCGCGCTCGTATGCGGCAGTTCTTCTTGTCGGTTATCGATGCTTTAGAGGTACTCGCACGTGATATGGAGAAAAAGCAGAAGATCGTGCTTAATCCGCAGGAGCTTATCGAGTTTGACTACGAACTTGAAGGCAACAAGAAGCTCAAGGGCAAGAAGATTTACCAGGCGATCCTTCAGGTAGTCGATTACGCGAGCGCGTTTGTACACCGCCTGTCTCATAACAACGATCTGTCGCCGGGAGACGCTTCGTCCCGTCAGCAGACTGGTAGCGTGGAGGAGCCGGCAGCCGCCGTTTTGGAGAGCACAGACGCAGAAGGGGACAAGGATGATCCGTTCGATAAAACGGGAGAACAAGAAAAAATGGACACAGGATCCATACTGGATGAGCTCGACAACCTCCTCTAAGCGTCGGCATTTCTTTGTGCTTCCATGAAAGCGATCCTGTTCTGGAATATCTCATCCCTGTGCATGGTAAGA
>CAZAHA010000202.1:0-5278 GCA_964484915.1 uncultured Leptospirales bacterium | reverse complement strand
GGACTCTTGTCATGCTGATCTTCGCTTTTGTCTGATACTATGTTGCCTTGCAGGCTCACCGAGTTTCTGTAGAAAGTGAATACCGGTTTTTTTCATGCGGCGATTCCATGCTTATCGTCTAGGGCTGTGTGCTGCGCTGACTTTTTACTTTTAGAGGTTGCAGGGGACTGCAGTATATGGTATGGTTTACGAAAAAACCCATAATGAGAAATGCCGCCATGACAGTCTACGATGCCGTCCAGTTCTTCAGACAGCGCTTTCCTGAACAATTGCAGGAGACATACGATAATTCAGGTATACAGATCATACAGGGCGAGGCGCCGCTTACGGGCATATTCCTCTCTCTTGATATCAGCATGGAAACCATTCTACGGGCACATGAATCCGGTTGTAATCTGATTTGCACACACCATCCGCTTCTGTTTAAACCGCTCTCCCGTATTGATGTGTCCAACTACAGGGAACGACTGGTTTTTGAACTGATACAACGAAAAATATCACTGTACTCTATTCATACCACTATGGACAGGGTATACTGCCTGAAGACCGCTGCACTGCTTGGACTCGAGAATGCGTCGGTTCTTTTTCCCGATTTTGCCGGATCCGAGACAGGATTTGGAAGTATGGGCACACTTGCAGACCCCGAATCGTTCGGCGATTTTCTGAAAACTGTGGCAACAGCCTTTGGTTCTCCATACCTTACCTATACCGGAAACGAAAAGAGGCTTATTAAAACAGCGGCGGTTGTAAACGGAAGCGGCGCCTCACAGATTTACTCACTGTTTGACCGCGGAATCGACTGTGTCATCACAGGAGACGTAAAATATCATGAGGCGCATGATGCATGTAAAGCGGGGTTGTGTCTGGTGGATGCCGGGCATTTTTGGACAGAACGGTTTTTTATGGACCATCTTTATGACGAGCTTTTCAAGTTCTTGACAGAAGCCGGCAAAAAAACGGCAATGTATGTTGACTGTGAAGAAAAAAATCCATTAAAGCTTTTCGTTTCCGGAGACCGTGATGAGTAAAGTAAAGGATACAATGGTGCAGCTTCAGCGTCATAATGATTCCATACTGCGCGCCTGCAGCGAGATCGAATCGGCACGCCAACGTATACGCGAACTGGAACTGAAAGAACGGAACCGGATCGCACAGGGCGAAAAGCTTGCAGAAGATATCAAGCTCTACAGGAAAACGGCCCACTTACTCGAAAACGATCTTTCTTCTGTCGACGAACATATCCGCAAGATAGACTCGCGGATGAATGAAGCGTCCAGTCAGAAGGAATATGCGGCCAGCGAGACGGAAAAGGAAAAGGCCGCTGCGCAAAAAAGCAGACTTGAGGACAGTATACTTCAGAAGATGGAAGAGCTCTCCCTCCTGGAAGATGAAAAAGCCTCGTTCGAGTCGACATCGGGTATCGATGCAGAGAAGGCGAAGGTAGAATCCGATATTCTTGTTGAACGCATCAGACGGTTTGAAAAATCATCGGATGATCACCGGATAGAATTTGAACGGCTCCTGCTCGAACTGCCGCAGCAGTACCGTTCACGTTTTCAGAAGCTTGCCCGGGCAAAAGACGGCCGTGCGATAGCGGAGCTTTCCGGTAATGCATGCAGCGGCTGTAACTATTCCGTCCCGACATCAGACATCAATCGGATTAGAGACGGCGAAACCGTAAGCTGCACTAACTGCGGCCGGTTTGTTTTTGATTCTCTTCCACAATAAATCCGTTATACAAAACAAGAAGGTGCTTATTAATGCTGTTGAGTATAGATAAAGTCCTGCAGCTCCTTGCTGAAGGCAAAAGCATAGAAAAAATCGCGGCGCAGGCCGGCGCCTCATATGACGACGTCGTATCGCTTATATTCGAGGCCAGGGAAATAGTGAACCGCAAGGACCAGGCCCGGGCGCGGAAAAAAGTCAAGCTGCGGAAAAAAGTTCAGGAAAATGAAGGGGAAACCCCGTCTATACAGACAGATGATCTTTTTAAGGGCGCCGATCTTTCTGTTGTTCCTCTTGAGGACACACTACAGTTCTATATAGCGGCGCGCAAGATTGTACATGCCGTTGCCGTCGGAATCATAATCTGCGATGGTGAAGGCAGGCAGGTCGGTACCATACATTATAATGAATCAGGCGAACATGTGCTGCCAAAGATTGCCGCAGCCATGGAACGGTGTGTAAGGATAGCGGCCTACTTCAAGGCCCGGCGAGTCAGAATTAAGATTGATAACGAATTTCTTTATAACATGTACCACGGACGGATCATCGAACCGGACCCCGTATCCGAGACTCATTTGAAACGGGTAAGGGCAGCGGCCCCCGGATACCGGGAACTGCTTGTCGAGCTGATTGATTCGTATAACAACCAGAAGGCGGCTTTTTTAACAGAGCGGGAGAGATGAAAGATAACTGGAAGGTAACCGTAATCGACGAAAAGCTCATGGAAAACCTTATCCAACTGCTTGAGGTCGATACCGTTACGGCGCAGATACTCTGCTCACGGAACCTCTGCGATCCGGAAGATGCTCGCCGTTTTCTAAACCCTTCGGCCTCCCAGCTGTTCTCGCCATTTTTGATGAAGGACATGGTTGAGGCCGTTTCCCTGCTTCGTGACGCCGTATCCAACAAAAAAAAAATCGGCATCTTCTGCGACTCGGATCTGGACGGATTGACGTCGCTGTCTGTTCTGTACACTCTCTTTACCCGCATGGGCATTGACATATTTTACCATTTTCCAAACGCAGACAATTCCGATTACGGATTAACGCCTCCCGTGACGGACCTGTTTATTAAAAACGGCACCGAGCTGCTGATCACCCTTGACTGCGGTATCAGGGATATCGAAGAGATCGGCCGGCTGAGAGGTGCAGGAATAGCGGTCATCGTCTGCGACCATCATGAGCCTGATGAAACGCTTCCTGATGCAGTTGTAGTAGATCCCAAACGCCGGGACTGTGGTTATCCATTCAAGGAGCTTGCCGGAGTAGGAGTCGCGTTCAAAATGCTGCAGGCGTTTGTTTACTCATACATGCCGCTGTATAACAGGACACATTCTCTGCTTGTCAGGGACGGTGACCGGTTTGACATGATGATACTCCATAACGGTATCATCGACAACTCCTCATATCGCTCATTTTACTACCCGGAAGAATACTGCCGCTTTGCAGATCCGGAGATGACCTGTTTTTATTACCGGGTCTCTGAAGACGAAATGTCCAAAACCGGTTGCACCAGATATGAATCTGTTGATTCTCTCATATCGCAATCTTTATGCGCCGTACCAGAGGCAGGATTCCGTGACTTTATCAACGAACGATTGTCATGGGGCGATCGGCTTATAAACGCTGTATATGACATATTCTGCGAGGTTTCCTTTCTCCTCCCTGAAAAATGCCGCTTTCTCTATACAGCCGTTTTACCCTATGTGGCAATAGGAACGATCGCGGATGTCGTTTCTGTCACCGGCGAGAACCGCGTCCTGATTACCCGTGGCATAGACTGCTTCAACAGTTCAGATGAGCCGTCCCTCGCGCGCCTTAAATCGTTTGTGAAAAGTAAAATTGATCACCGTGTGATCGGATGGCAGATAGCACCCCTTCTCAATTCACCGGGACGGTTTGGAAGGACCGAACTTACTGCGGATTTCATGACCGGGACGGACAACTCCGAAACGGTCTTCGATACGATCTATTCAATTAATGAATACAGAAAGAAAAATGTAACAGATATGTTCGACCGTATCGTTTCTGAAATGGACAGTGATCTTCAAAATGAAAAAATCATTTTTATCTCAACATTTGAAATAGAAGAAGGACTGACGGGCCTGCTTGCCGCAAGGCTGAATGACCATTACAGCCGGCCGGCTATTGTTGCCACCGCTGCCGACGGCATTATGTACAAGGGTTCGGGCCGGTCGCGCAGTTTCGCCCTGTTTTCGTATATAGAAGAACTGGCTCCGCTCTTTGTCCGGTACGGCGGACATCAGCAGGCATTCGGCTTTACGATTGACCAGAAAAAGCTGCCAGAGCTGAAACAGGCGCTTGTTGCACTGGGAGACAAAATCAGCGGTGCCGACATGACGCTTACTGCGGACATGGAACTGGATTACCGCAGGATTACCGCTTCGTTTATTCGGGATTTGTCAGGACTGGAGCCGTTTGGTACCGATCATGAGCCGCCTCTCTTCCTTGCGCGATGCGTTCCGGTTGTATCGGTATCTTCCTTCGGCAAACGGAAGGAACACGGCAGAATTTTGACAGACATGGACAACCTCGAGATAGTTGGATGGCGGATTGCTGACAAGATGCAACAGGCGGCGTTGAAGGGGACTGTTGATGTACTCTTCTATCCCGAACTGAATACGTATTTTGGACGCAGTACCGTACGTATGCTCGTCTGTGATATTGATTAATCAGGGTAACGGGATAATTTGTGTTTGACTTTTCTGTGTTGAGCATACTTTATTAGACAGGGTGTAGAGTACAGGAAGCAGTTTCCGCCGTGTGACGACCCTGTTCGTGAACGTGACAGAAATATGGTGTACTCAATCAACCTGCTGTATAACAGTATGAGAAAACAGAAAAGCCCCACTGACATTTATCATATAATGCGGAGTATCGATGGATATCAGCGTACAAGACAGCGGCTCGGCCGTTTCTATTTTTGTTTCCGGCGATATCGAAATGATGACGATCAAGGAATTCAAGGATAAACTGCTTGCACTCGGCAAGGAAACGGAAAAGGACATAGAACTCGATATGGGCGAGGTTAACTATATCGACTCTTCAGGGGTTGGTGTACTTATCAGCCTGTTAAAATTGCAGAAAAAGAAGGGTAAAACAGTAAAAATTACCCGGGTATCAGACAAGGTCTTGAACGTTCTCAAGCTGAGTTCACTCGCCGATGTCTTTAATCTATGATTCCTCCCTGCAGAATCGGGATTGGATATGACGTACACCGGTTTACAGCAGATCGTTCTCTGATTATCGGAGGAGTCGACATCCCCTACACCATGGGACTCGCAGGGCATTCTGATGCGGATGTTCTCGTTCATGCGATTATGGATTCCCTGCTTGGCGCTGCGGCGCTTGATGATATCGGTGTACTGTTTCCGGACACCGATCCTGCATATTCCGGCATCTCCAGCCTTTCCCTGCTGCCCATCGTACATGACAAATTAAAAAAGCGCGGATTCCAGATAGCAACCCTAGACTCGGTTCTCATCTCCCCGCGTCCCACGCTTCTGCCCTAGTCGGATCAGATTACGCCTAAC
>CAZAHA010000201.1:0-5383 GCA_964484915.1 uncultured Leptospirales bacterium | reverse complement strand
TTTACCGTGGCAGACATACCCGGAATTATCGAGGGAGCACACCAGGGAAGCGGTCTCGGTCTCTCGTTCCTGCGACACATCGAACGGGTCCGGGTAATCCTTTTCTTTATAGACATACAGGATTCCGATGTCGCCTACACGCTGACTCTCCTGAGAAACGAGCTGGCATCGTACAACGGCAGCCTGCTTGAAAAACCGTACCGCATCGTCCTGACGAAGATCGACTGCGTCGACGACGAAGATTTCGTCGGCGAGCTTGCGAAGACCATACCGGACGGGAAAAACATTGTTGCAATTTCGTCCCATACGGGTACGAACATCCAGACAGTTCTCGATTCAATAAGTCAGCTTCTTGGTGAATAATGCCCCGGTCACAGTACGTATCCCATATTAGACGAATCGTCGTCAAGATCGGCTCCGCTTCAATTACCGAACGGGGGGTCATCTCTCCGGAGAAGATAGACCGGTTTGCCAGCCAGATCGCAGACCTTGTCCGGAAAGGATATGAGGTGCTTGTCGTCTCATCCGGATCGATCACTGCGGGATCGGGAGAGTTGTGCAGGGATCTTGCTCATCTGACGATACCCCAGAAACAGGCACTCGCGGCAGTCGGTCAGACCCTGCTGATGAACGAATACCGCCAAGCGTTCAAGCATTACGATATCTGCGTGGGCCAGATACTCATGACAGAGGACGACGTTAAGAACCGCAGGCGATTTCTGAACCTTCGGAACACCTGCAACACCCTTATCAATATGGGCGTTGTGCCGGTCATAAACGAGAACGACTCCGTCGTCGTCAAGGAAATCAAGCTCGGCGACAACGACACCCTCTCGGTACATGTTGCCAACATGGTTGAGGCACAGCTGCTTGTTCTTCTCTCGGACATTAATGGATTTTATCACAATCTGTCGGACCCGGAACCGGCGGACATCATCCACACAATTTCGGACGAGATCATAAGGAGTGCGGGCGGCAGCGGTTCCAAGTACGGTACCGGCGGCATGATGACGAAAGTCGCCGCTGCAGACGTCATCATCAGATCCGGTGAGATGATGGTTATCGCCCGTGCAGACGAAGACAACGTACTCGGGCGGATCGTCCGCGGCGAGAAGGTCGGGACCCTTTTTGCCGCGCCGGAGGGAACCTATATGCCGGGACGGAAGCGGTGGATCTCTTTTAACATGAAATCGAAGGGAACGCTAACCGTTGACGACGGCGCACACCGCGCGCTCACCGAAAAAAAGAAGTCGCTTCTTGCCATCGGCATTATCGGATATACAGGCGAGTTCTATCCGGGAGACGCCGTAGACATACAGCACAACGGCACCACATTTGCCAAGGGGATCGTTAACTATTCGGTATCGGACATGGAGCTTGTCATGGGAAAACGAACGGACGAGATTGAGGAAGTCGCTGGCGGGATGCTGTACAACGAGGTCATACACCGCGACAACATGATCGTCTTCCCGTAGCGCTCGTGTATACTCATCTCGTGCAATCTGAAATTAAAAGATTGCCTTGACGTTTTCCCGCGCCGTCATAACAATCGTATGAAATTTTCCATCCAGAAAGGAATCCTGTAATGTTAGATAAATTTATCGCACTTTTCATCGGTACCAAGCATGAAAGGGACGTCAAGAGAATGAAACCTCTCGTGCAGAAGATCAACGACCTTGAACCGTCCATGCAGACACTGGACAACGACGGACTCAAGAGCAAGTCGTTCGAACTTCGCCGCAGACATCAGGAAGGCGAATCGCTCGACGATCTTCTTCCGGAAGCGTTCGCCCTTGTCCGCGAAAGTGCTGTCCGTATACTGGGCATGCGTCATTACGATGTACAGCTTATGGGAGGCATCGTCCTCCATCAGGGAAAGATCGCCGAGATGAAGACCGGTGAGGGCAAGACACTGGTCGCGACGCTGCCGGTCTATCTGAACGCACTGTCCGGCGATGGATGCCATCTGGTAACGGTGAACGACTATCTTGCGCGCCGCGACGCCGAATGGATGCGTCCGGTATACGAATTTCTCGGCATGACGGTCGGTATCATCCAGCATAACATGAACCATTCCGCCCGGCAGGAAGCGTACGGGTGCGACATCACCTACGGAACCAATAATGAGTACGGATTTGACTACCTTCGCGACAACATGGTGGAACACCATTCGCTGAAGGTACAGCGCAAACTGAACTTCTGTATCGTCGATGAGGTCGACTCCATTTTGATAGATGAAGCGCGTACGCCGCTCATCATCTCCGGATCTATCGAGGAGAGTACAAAAAAGTATTACGAGATAGACAAGATCGTCCCGTATCTCAAAAAGGACGTCGACTACGAGGTCAATGAAAAGGACCGGAACGTGACGCTTACCGAGGACGGTGTGCACCACGTCGAGAAACTCCTCCGCATCGACAATCTCTACGACAACAGAAACTTCGAGATAGTCCATTATGTAAACCAGGCCCTCAAGGCGCACACACTCTTTACCCGTGAAGTTGACTATATCGTCAAGGAGGGGAAGGTCGTCATCGTCGATGAGTTTACCGGACGTCTCATGGAGGGGAGACGGTACAGTGACGGTCTGCACCAGGCGCTGGAGGCGAAGGAGAAGGTCACCATCGCGCGCGAAAGCCAGACGCTGGCGTCTGTTACCTTCCAGAACTTTTTCAGGATGTACAGTAAACTCTCCGGTATGACCGGTACGGCCGATACGGAGGCGGTAGAGTTTAACAGCATATACGGTCTGGACGTCGTGGTTATCCCGACAAACAAACCGATCAAGCGGCAGGACCATCCCGATGTTATCTACAAGACAGAGCGCGAGAAGTTCAACGCTATCGCTGACGACATCGCCAGGGCATCATCCAAGGGACAGCCGATCCTTGTCGGTACGATTTCAATTGAAAAATCCGAGCTACTCTCGCAGCTTTTAAAGAAACGAGGAATCACGCACAACGTTCTCAACGCAAAATACCACGAGCGCGAGGCACAGATCGTCGCCGAGGCCGGACAGCCGGGCATGGTAACAATCGCAACAAACATGGCAGGCCGGGGAACAGACATTGTGCTGGGCGGGCGGAAGCTTTATATTGACGAACTCGAGGAACACATACCGGCACATACACCCGAGCTGTGGGACAGTTTCAAGAACGCTGTTCTCAGGAGTGACTTTCACAAGGCAGAAGGCTTCATCGAAAAGCTTGAGGGAAAAGACAGAAGCAAAGCGCAGGCAGTTGTGAAAAGCGGCCGAGAGTGGGAAAAGCACAACCAGACGGTTCTCACTGCCGGCGGTCTCTATATTCTCGGCACCGAGCGCCATGAGGCGCGGCGTATCGACAACCAGCTCCGGGGCCGGTCGGGCCGGCAGGGGGACCCGGGTGAGTCCCGGTTCTACCTTTCTCTTGACGACAATCTCATGCGGATATTCGGATCTGAACGTATCTATTCAATCATGGACAGACTCGGTATGGAGGAAGGCCAGCAGATTGAGAGCAAGATGGTCTCCAATGCCATTGCCGGTGCACAGAAGCGGGTCGAGGGACGAAACTACGAAATACGAAAGCATCTTCTTGAATATGACGACGTCATGAACACACAGCGTGAATTCGTCTATCAGAAGCGGAACGAAATCCTGACAGGAGAAGACATTTCTCAAACAATCAGCGACTATTTCTATGACGCGATTGAAGATGCGATAGAACTCTATTCCAACGGAAAGAACCATCCCGACGAATGGGACGTCGAGGCCCTCAATTCATACCTGGATACCAAGTTCATGGCTGATTTGTCCATACCGCGCCAGGAGATGAAAAACATGAAGTATGACGACATCGTCTCTGCGCTTCATGATCGCATGATGGCTGAATACCATAAGAAAGAGGAAAGCCTGGGCACAGAGAACATGCGACACCTGGAGCGGATGATTTCACTTCAGGTCATCGACACAAAATGGCGCGAGCACCTCTATCAGATGGATGAACTCCGTGAGGGAATATGGACCGTCGGATACGGTCAGAAACAGCCGCTTGTCGAGTACAAGCTGCAGGGATTTGAAATTTTCCAGCAGATGATAGCCCAGCTCAAGACGGATATTGCCGAATTCATACTCAAGGTAAAGGTAAACCGTGTGGAAATGCCTGAGGAGGCTCCCGTCGAGTACAGACAGATCGGCAACGAGCACCATGATGAGGTAGAACAGTTCGGTACCGGTGGGATACCGACTTCACCACACGGCAGCGCCTACAATCCAAACCGTGAACGGAAGAAGACCGCTCCGGTGGAAGGTGCAACAAAGCGGAAAAAATCACGCCGCAGCAGGAGGCGCTGAACATGCCGTCACAGCTAATGAAGAGTGTCTCTGGCATACGCGGGATAGTGGGCGAGACGATGACGCCTGAACTGATCATACAGGTTTCCGGTGCGTTTGCTGCATACATGAAACGGGGGAAGATCGTCATCGGCCGGGATGGACGCTGTACCGGACATGCGATCTCGTCGATGGTTGAGTCTGCTCTCGTCATGTACGGATGCGAAGTCATAGACGTGGGGATCGCCCCGACGCCGACTGTACAGGTCATGGTTGAGGAGCTCAATGCTGACGGTGGCATCATCATATCCGCCTCACATAATCCGATAGAGTGGAACGCGTTCAAGCTGGTTAACGGCGACGGTACCTTCCTGAACTCATCACAGATAACCAGATTCTTCGCCTTACTCGACAGAAAGGATTATGATCCGCAGCCCTGGGACAAGATGGGACAGGCATATTCTGCGGACAATGCTTATGACGTTCATATAAAACGGATCGTCGACAAGGTCGACATCGCTTCCATAAAAAAGCGGCACTACCGGACGGCTCTGGACTCCGTTAATGCGTCCGGATCGTACATTACCACGCAGTTTCTGGAGTATCTGAACTGCAGGGTGTCACCGGTATACTGTGAAATTACGGGTACGTTTCCACGCGTCGCAGAACCGCTGCCGCAGAACCTTACCGACCTCTCTCATGCCGTCATCCGTCATGGAGCCGATATCGGATTCGCCCAGGATCCAGACGCCGACCGCCTGGCAATCGTGGATGAGAACGGACGCCCAATCGGCGAGGAGTACACACTCGCCCTCGTTACGCGCCATCTCTTGTCCAGGGAACCCGGACGCGTCATTATCAACATGTCGACGACCAAGGCCGTTGAGGACATAGCCGCGGAATTCGGCTGTGACTGCGTGCGGACGAGTGTGGGTGAAATCAACGTCGTCGATGAGATGAAAAAAGGCGCCAGGATCGGCGGAGAGGGAAATGGAGGGATCATCTCTCCGGAAATACATCTCGGCCGCGACAGCCTCGCCGGCATTGCCGATGTGCTTGCGTATATGAGCG
>CAZAHA010000200.1:0-5402 GCA_964484915.1 uncultured Leptospirales bacterium | reverse complement strand
GACCATTTCGATGGCTTCATTAGCAGTCCGCGGTTCTCTGTCGGGACGCGGCGTCTGGAGCGAGTCGAACATGTCCAGGATGCTGAGTATCTGCACGGGAACCGGTATCTCGTCTCCCTTGAGACCGTCGGGATAGCCGCTGCCGTCCCACCATTCGTGGTGCCACCGTATCCAGGACGCAAGTTTCGTCATGCCAGGCAGGGCGGCGACCATACGGCTCCCCGCCGCGGAGTGGTCCTTAATCTGGTCATATTCCGACACCGTCAGCCGTTCACGTTTGTTGAGAAGAGTGATCGGCACCGTTATCTTGCCGATATCGTGAAGGAGTCCGGTAAAGTAGAGTTTCTGCAGGTCCGTGTCCGGCAGCCCCAGCTTTCTTCCCACGACGACGGCACCCTCACCCACGCGGAGCGCGTGCTGGTGGGTATAAAAATCATTGAGGTTATACTCGATGACCGTTCCCATCGACTCAAGGATTTCGTTTAGAAGAAGGGTATTGTCAGCGACACGGGTCATGATGTTTCACCAGACTCCCGTTTGATAGTAAATAACAAAAGATACTGCCAAGCGGCATGCTCTTCAACCAATAAAAAAGTGGAATCTCGAATTATTACAGATTGTACCCGAAAATGTATATCCTGCGATGACTCTGTAAAAATCAGCTTTTATACAATAAACCCCGTGAATTCGTCCTTCCGCGCACGTTCCATCAGGCTGTTTATCGCGTCCTGCAGACCGAAGTCGTTGTAACATACTTCGTAAACGGCGCGGGACAGCGGCATGTCAACAGAATAGGTATCTGAAAGTTCCACAGCGGGCCGGGCCGTGACATACCCCTCGGCAACCGATTTCTGTGAGCCGACAATCTCCGACGCACTTCTGCCGCGCGCTATCTCACGGCCGAGCGTCCTGTTTCTGGAAAGGTCTCCCGTGCAGGTGAGGATGAGATCGCCGAGTCCCGAAAGTCCCTGAAACGTCAGCGGATTTGCCCCCATCACACTGCCCAGACGCGATATTTCACTCAGGCCGCGCGTCATGAGAGCCGCCCTGGCCGAAAGACCAAGTCCAAGCTCGTCGCTTGCGCCGCATGCAATCGCGATGACGTTCTTGAGTGAGCCGCCAAGCTCGAGTCCAATGACGTCAGTGTGCGTATAGATCCTGAAGGTTTTGGAATGAATGATGTCCTGTACCTTTCGGGCCGTCTCAATGTCATATGCCGCGCACGACAGATCTGTTGGAAGCCCCTTCGCGACATCCCGTGCAAACGACGGTCCGGACATAAACGCCAGATTGTCCCTGAAGCCGGGAAGTTCCTCGTCCATGACGGTGCTCATAAGCGCGTTTGTTTTATGTTCTATACCCTTGGTGGCGGTAAGTATCAGGTGCGATCTGTTTACATACGGTTTGAACAGTTGTACTGTCTTTCTCAGGTGGGCGGAGGGCACCACGAAGAGGATAAGGTCTGAACCCTTGACAGCTTTTTCCGGATCGGACGAGAAGACAATGTCCTCCGGGAGCGTAATACCGTCCAGATACATCCGGTTCTCTCCCGTTTCACGGACTACCTACGGCATCGCCACTTCAAAACGCCAAACCCGCGTGGTATGTCCGTACAAATGAAACTTCGGCGCAAGCGCCGTTCCAAACACGCCGACACCAACTATCGTTATCTCGGCCATATTCTCCTCCAAAAAAAAGCAGCCGATTTCACCGCTGCTGTAACCGTAAAAACACAGTAAAATATATCAACCGTTTTTGCAAGAAATCAGATGGCGGAAGTGCCGAATGCCGTACGGCACTCCTCCTCCGCGGCGGCAAGCTCGGACACAAGATGCTCCCTCAGCGCAGTCATGTCTGTTATAACCGAATCGATGACACCGGTAGACGACGCGTCGTTAACCGCCATCGCCTTTTCCAGATACCCGTCGATAAACTCACGGTGATATGCCTCCGCCTCGGACGTCTTTCCCTCGGACACCAATTTGTTGTAGTGTTTGGCGCCAAGCAGGTCATACGCCGCCGTGGCTCCCATGACGGCAAGGGTCGCGCTTGAACGGGCGCTGTATCTGATACCCGGACGGAGACTCTTGCTGAATGCCTGGATCTGGCGGCCGCCGTAATTCTGGTTAAGGACAACAGAGACCACCGGCACCTCCCCCAGGATGTTCGCATCGAGCGATTCGGCTCCGACGTTCTGTATACGGAAACGTTCCTGCTGTGATCCCGGTACAAAACCGGACGAATTTGACAGCATCACAATCGGGAGCCCCTTATCATTGCAGAAGGCGGTAAATACGCGGAATTTTTCGGTACCCTGAGCGTCGGCACCGCCCCCCTTGATCTTCGGCTGGTCTCCGATGACACCGACGGTACGCCCGTTCAGACGGGCCAGTCCAGTAATAAAGTTGGGTCCGGACGGCCTGTTAAACGGCGCATAAAACTCGAGAAAGCTTCCGCTGTCGAACGCCGGTTCGATAACAGACGAAATCATGTCAAACGGCGTCGCGCTGTCGTCGGGTACAGACACTGTACCGCCTGTTTTCTGTCCGCCATCCGCCTGCCGATTCTCCAGAAGCGTCAGTATGCGTGCCGCGGTGTCAAACGCCTCCTCCATGTTTTCCACCACAAACGATGCATTCTGGTTTATGAACATCATCTCGCGTTCATTCTCCCTCCCGGAGAGAACAAAGATAACCGCATCCGCACCCGCGGTAAGGTCGTGGTTTTTGAGGCCGCTGACCGATGTGATGATGTTCATCCTGTGCGAGACGCGCTCGTTCAGGGTGCGTACGTAGTCATAATATGGACGGAGGTTCGTGCCGCTGGTGCTGTGTCGCAGCCAGTTATCACCGTAGACAAGTATCTGCGGCGTTTTGGTCCTGTACGCCATACGCAGAAGTTCCCGCGCCTTCACGACCGTGTTCCGTGCCCGCAGACCTCTGTCGGTCCGTGCGCCGAGAATCAGTGTTCTGACTCCCGCAAGACGCGCGAATCCTGCAACAAGCGCACTCGAAGCGTAAAACGATTCCTTGTAGGAATAAAAACGGCCATCGTCGATATTGTTACGTATCACCGACTCATCGATGACCGCCGCCTGATAATTCTGTGACTTCGATGGTACCATGTGTGCAGGCCGGGCGATTGTGTCGCCGCTTGAGCGGTGAGTAAAGAGGTAGTGTATCTCGGATATCTTCCTGATCATGTCCAGCTTGTCGGCAGCTACGAGATCGGCTATACCGGTCCACTTGCCAAGAATCACCGCACCGCCGATGTCGTAGTTGGAGATGTCCTCTCCCATGACCGACTTTATGACGTTGGATCCGGTAAGGACGCGGTACGAATTTTCCGAGTCCAGGATAACCTGTATGGTTGCCTGACTGGATCCGTACACGTCCAGTCCGGCGGACGCACCGGTACCGACGGCCACGACCATGGTCGACTTGTTTTTACGGTCATCATCAAGGGAGAGGCCGAAAGCCGAGTCAACTTCAGACAGAACCTTCTTAACATCTTCATCGAAGATATTCCGGATATAATTCCGGAACTTCTCGATTGGAGCGTTGTATGCCAGAAGAGAGTTCATCATGAAGCCCTGTCCGCCCCTGTTGAGCGAGACCATTCCCTCCTTGATGTTTGCGCCGGCCGAATCGTTCCAGACATAAAGCGGCCATCCCTTGAGATAGGCAAGGTAGCATGCAGCGGCATATTTGAGACCTTCGCGGCTGCCGGTCGCCCCGCCGATGATCCGGTAGTCCTTCATGTAAAAACACGCTGGCGCGCCGCCCATCGTTCCGGTAAATATTCTGGAACCTGCCGGCTTGTCGCCCGAGTCGACAGAAGCGATTTTCACCTCGTCGTAGTCTCCGCCGTCAAAAAGAAGCGAGGCCCACCGTTCTATCGGCCATTTGTCCAGTGAAAACATCTTTGCATCGGCAGGCTCCGCCTGGGCGGGAGCATAGGGATTACCGGGCGAATCCGTAAACAGTACGTCGAGTACAGGCTGGTTTTTCCGTATGGAAATTCCAAACAGCATCCTTTTCGTTTCGCCGCCGGTGTTCATGTCCGCGTGGATGATTCCCCCCGTGGCGCTGCCCGAAAGGATGAGCTTCTGTACGGGACGGGCAAGCTGCAGAAGCTCCTGGTAGCCTGATCCTGTCCTCTCCCATTCATACAGTGAAAAAAGCGTTCCCGTCAGTACCGGTTCGAAACTCTTTACCGGACAGGTATGAGAGGCCGAATATGCTGCAAACACCCGCGACGCTTCCGATAGATACGCGACTGCATCCTTCTCGCGTGAGGCGTCGAACATACAGTACCCGGTCAGCGAATCCTGCGAGACGGCAATAATCAGCGAGTGCTCCTTTTCAAAGTAAAACGTGTCGCACTCCCGAACGCCGCACAGTTGCCTGATGTAATCGATACCGTCGACACCCTCTATCGCTTCCAGCGATGTAATCCTGACTGTTTCGGCCCGGGCGGCCTCATCATCGCACTCGCTCTTTCCTGCATAGAGTTCAGCTTCCTTTTCCGGAAAGTAGCGGTCGAGCACACTTTTCAGGAACCGCTCGGATGAATCGTCAATCTGGTATCCGGTATGCTCAACAAGACTGACCAGCGTCTTCTGGGTCATGGGTGACGTCTGGTCAAGGTTGCCGACGACGTTGATCTGTTTTCCGATCTTCTTCCAGTGACGCAGAATCGCCTCATATGAGAGGGACATGAAAAAGGTTACCAGATAAATGTCTCGGGCGGAATTTCCGGTTCCGAGCTTCCACCGGTCCAGACCGTATGAGGTAAATATCTCGCCCAGAACATCAACAAATCCGGACGAAAGCTCCACGTCGGGATCGTTCCACCGGCGTATGAATATGTCCATCTCGTCCGGGAACGAAAAGCCCTCGTCGGAAATGACCAGGGAGAACATCCTCCGCACATATATATAATGAAGAATAAGTTCGCATATCATGTCGGACCGCTCGCGTATCATGAAAGTCTTCCATAATTCCGGACGGATGCCGTACATAACCTCCTTCAGACGCTCGGCAACATGGCTCTGGCGAAGAAATCCCTTGATCATGGAAACGAACAGGACAAGCAGCCCGTCGAAATGGCGGTCTATGTTTTCCAGAACCTTTTCACCTCCGCCGGACAGCATCATGAGTTCATAGGTGTTGTCGGTATCGTCGACGGAAACCTCCACGACCTGACTGCTTTTCTCCACGACGGCCTCGTCCGAGTCGATGCGGACGAGTACCTCACCCTCCTGCATGCTCCGTCCGATGATTCTGCCGTCGGACGTTTTGCCTATCTGGAGGCGGGACATGTCACCGTCCTCGATGATATAGGACACGGTGCCCGACACGGGGGCCTGTATGACGGTCTCCATCTTCATGGCGGAAAGG
>CAZAHA010000199.1:0-5408 GCA_964484915.1 uncultured Leptospirales bacterium | reverse complement strand
CAACATGTTGTACGGTGAAAAGACCGAGGCACAGAAAAACAAGACGGTTATTGATGCTCTCCGCGCACGGGTAGATGCCGAGGAAAAGAAGCAGGATTCCGAAAAAAAGAAGAAGGTATCAGAAAAATAGTGGATACAGTCGAATACACTCCCTCTGTGGCCTGTCACGTGTACCGTATAGTCTTCCTTGCCGGTTGATACCGCAGTACCTTCGCATTATGTCTGATTATTTTTAAAAAATATTGTTGACGACATCGGTTGGCGTCAGTACATTATTAGCACTCTTTATATATGAGTGCTAATTAGTCATGGATAACAGACAAAATACCTTATCAGAGCGTGAGGCTGCCGTATTGGGAGCAATCGTGTATGAGTATATTATGACCGGAAAACCGGTCGGTTCACGGTCATTTGTGCACAAATACTCATTTAACCTCTCCCCGGCGACAATGCGCAACATCATGTTCGACCTTGAGACCATGGGATTCTTGATGCAGCCTCATACGTCAGCCGGCCGTGTACCCACGGACCGTGGGTACAGGTATTACGTCAACAACATCCTCGACTCATATGATATAATGGGTTCCGATTATACGATACGAGAGGAGATGCTGACACGGGAGATCGAACTGGACAAACTGTTCGTTTCCATCACAAAGATGCTTTCTGAGATGTCAAAATATGCGGGCATCGTACTGACACCAAAGCCTGATTTCTCAGTTGTAAAGCATATAGAACTTGTCCCGCTGGGGAACAATGTGATCCTGTTTATCCTGGTAACCAGGACGGGAATCATTATTAACAAGCGTATTCCGCTTTCCAAAACGCTCAATCAGGACGAACTTCACGGGTTTTCCAAGTTCCTAACGACAGAACTGAACGGTTTTTCCATCGGTCATGTCAGGACGACGGTGATCCAAAAGCTCCGGAAGACGGTTGATCCGTACAGTGAACTCCAGCTTGCCCTTGATATTCTTGAGCTGGCTCTCAACGAGATAGAGAGCCAGGACACATACATTGAGGGGATCGAGAACATCATCCGGATACCGGACATGATAGAGGGCGGAAACATCATGCCGTTTCTTCATCTGATAGAAGACCGGAGCATACTGACGTTCATCCTGGAGCGTACGATTGAAAGCGAAGGCGTCTCGACGCTGATCGGAGATGAGATAGAGGATGAAACGGTTATCGGTTGCAGTCTGGTAACATCGCCGTACAAGATAGGAAACAATCATGTCGGCGTTGTCGGCATCATCGGTCCGACTAGAATGAATTACAAGACGGTCGTTCCTCTTGTTGACTACACTGGGCGTATCGTATCCGACATGCTGACTAAAATGTCAAAATAAATCGAACAACAGGAGATAATAATGAAAGATAATTCTCATGAGGTAAAAGAGAACTCCGTTACCGAAGAGGAACATGAGGAGCGGGTCGTGGACGCTGAAAACGCATCTGACGATCCGCAAAACGAAAGCACAACTACAGAAGACGCCGGGTCAGCAGGGAACAGCGATACAGCGTCCGATGAACTGATACAGCTGAAGGAAACCCTGGCAAAGAAGGATCTGGAAATTGCACAGATCAAGGATCTCATGATGCGCCGACAGGCAGATTTTGATAACTACAAGAAAAGAACCGCGCGTCAGGAAGAGATGAATAAACGGATGCTTATCAAGGACATTGCTCTTGATATTATCGGTATCAACGATAATCTTATCCGTGCAAGTGAGGCTGCCGAGCATGTTGCGGAAGGTGAAGATCTTGAAAAGGCGCACCGCTCCTATGTTGAGGGAGTCCTCATGATTTCGAAGAGTATCGAGGAAATGCTCCGAAAATATGGAATCGAAGAGATCGATGCGATTGGCCGGCACTTTGATCCAAATGTACATGAAGCGCTTGAGATATCGATGTCAGAAGATGTCAAAGATGACACGGTAACGAAGGTGTTTCAGAAGGGTTTTCGTCTGGATGAGTTCGTCCTGCGTTCATCGAAGGTCTGCGTCACAAAACCGCAGCCGAAGATGCAAGAGCAGGAAGGCACCGATGCCGGAGGCGAAAAGGATGAAAATGCAGAAAAACAGGCTTAAAGTGATCAGGCAATCGGTTCTGATAGGGCATGTAGCCGGAGCCGTTATAATACACCAAAAAAATCAGATATCAGGAGAGTAAAATGAGCAAGATAATTGGTATTGACCTTGGCACAACAAATTCCTGCGTCGCTGTGATGCAGGGCGGAGAGCCGATCGTCATACAGAATTCGGAAGGACAGCGCACAACTCCGTCAATTGTAGCGTATAACGATAAAGGTGAGCGTCTTGTCGGACAGGTAGCCAAAAACCAGATTATTACTAACCCGGAAAACACAATTCGTTCGGTTAAACGCTTCATGGGGCGCAAGTTTGGTGAGGTCACGGATGAAAAGAAGTATGTGCCGTACGACCTGGTAGACGACGCAAACGGCGGAATAAAGATTAAAACAATCAGCGGCGAGTATTCTCCCCAGGAGATTTCCGCGCGTATTCTCCAGAAGATGAAGCAGACGGCGGAGGATTATCTGGGTGAAACGGTTACGAAAGCGGTCATCACGGTTCCTGCATATTTCAACGATGCGCAGCGTCAGGCAACGAAGGATGCCGGAAAGATCGCCGGTCTCGAAGTTGAGCGTATCATAAACGAACCGACTGCCGCATCCCTTGCATACGGGATGGAGAAAACGGATAAAAACCAGAAGATTGCCGTATACGACCTTGGCGGCGGTACATTCGACATATCGATCCTTGAACTGGGTGACGGTGTCTTCGAGGTCAAGTCCACCAACGGAAACACGCACCTTGGCGGTGACGATTTTGACCTTGCAGTCATGGAATGGCTGATCGCAGAATTCAAGAAGCAGACCGGCATAGACATATCCAAGGACAAGATGGCGCTTCAGCGGCTCAAGGAAGCGGCGGAGAAGGCGAAGATAGAACTTTCTACAAAGATGGAAACCGAGATAAACATTCCGTTCCTTACCGCAGACGCATCTGGTCCCAAACACCTGGTCATCACGCTCTCACGATCAAAATTCAACCAGATGACCGAAAGCCTCGTACAGGCAACACGCGAACCGTGTACGAAGGCGCTCAGGGATGCGGGCATTTCGGCAGCTGACGTTGACGAGGTGATCCTGGTCGGCGGATCAACACGGATACCTGCAGTACAGGAGCTGGTGAAGGAGCTCTTCGGACGCGATCCGCACAAGGGAGTCAATCCCGATGAGGTTGTCGCAATCGGTGCGGCGATCCAGGGCGGAGTCCTTGCCGGTGACGTAAACGACGTACTGCTTCTGGACGTTACCCCGCTGTCGCTCGGTATCGAGACACTCGGCGGCGTCATGACCAAGCTGATTGAGCGGAACACGACGATTCCGACCAAGAAAAGCCAGATCTTTTCGACAGCTGCAGACAATCAGCCGGCGGTAACGGTCCACGTCCTTCAGGGTGAACGCGAGCTCGCGTCGCAGAACAGGACACTCGGGCGTTTCGAGCTGACGGATATTCCGCCCGCGCCGCGCGGCGTACCGCAGATCGAGGTTACGTTTGATATAGACGCTAACGGTATCGTCCATGTCTCCGCGAAGGACCTCGGTACCGGCAAGGAGCAGAAGATACGGATCGAATCGTCAAGCGGCCTTTCCGAGGATGAGATCAGCAACATGGTGAAGGATGCCGAAGCCCACGCGAGTGAGGACAAAAAGGCCCGTGAACTGATCGAGGTACGCAACGAGTCAGACACCATCATCTATTCGCTTGAAAAGCTGATGAAGGACAACGGCGACAAGATCGAAGAGGGTGAGAAGCAGTCTATCGAGAAGGAGATCGAGAACCTCCGGTCCGCGATGCAGGGCAGCGACGTTGATGCGATCAAGCGCGCCAAGGAAGCGGTTGAAAAGGCGTCGCACCAGTTTGCACAGCGCATGTACCAGCAGGCCGGCCAGCAGCAGGGGCAGGAACAGCCTCAGCCAGGTGGCCAGGAACAGGGTACTTCTGAAGAGCAGTCTGGCGATACAAACGTCTATGATGCGGACTATGAAGTTGTCGATGACGATAAAAAGTAATTGAATCCCGTATCAGGCGGTGATACGGTCGGGATCTGTGACAGAGAGTAAGCGAGGAGAGATATATTTTGGCTTCGAAAAGAGATTACTATGAAGTTCTCGGTGTCAGCAAGAGTGCCGGAGAAGACGAGATCAAGAAAGCATACAGAAAACTTGCGCTGAAATACCACCCGGACAAGAACAAGGGTGACAAGGCGGCCGAGGACAAGTTCAAGGAAGCGACCGAGGCGTACGAAGTCTTGCGCGACCCGCAGAAACGGGCACAGTATGACAAGTTCGGTCATGAGGGTGTCGGCGGTTTCGAGGGATTCGGCAGGGGTGCGTATTCCGATTTTTCCGATATCTTTGGCGATTTTGATCTCGGTGATATCTTTGAAGGTTTTTTCGGCGGCGGAGCGGGTTTCGGAACCCGGCAGAGCCGTTCCAGACGCGCGCGCCGCGGAGCCGATATTCAGTATGATCTGACGCTTAACCTTGAAGATGCAGCCAATGGAGCCGAAGTCAAGATAGACGTACCACGTCATGAGTCATGCGATGTCTGTTCGGGATCGGGAGCAGCTCCCGGTTCCCAGACAAGCGTGTGTCCGGTCTGTAACGGAACCGGTACAATCCGGCAAACTCAAGGGTTCTTCTCGGTTACCCAGACCTGTTACCGATGTCATGGCGAAGGCAAGATCGTCGGAAAACAGTGTGCGTCATGCAATGGATCGGGACTCAAACAGGTTACCAGAAAGATTACCGTCAAGATACCACCTGGTGTCGAGTCCGGGTCGCGGCTGAAAATCAGCGGCGAGGGCGAACAGGCAAGCGGCGAGGGTCAGCGCGGTGATCTGTATGTTCTCATCCATATACGGAAGCACAAGCTCTACGAGCGTCACGGCAACGATCTCTTGATGAACGTGGCCGTCTCGTTCCCTCTTGCGTGTCTGGGCGGAGAGATACAAGTCAATACTATTTACGGAAGCAAGATCAAGCTCAAGATCCCTGCGGGGACTCAGAGCGGTCAAATATTCAGGCTGAAGGGGCAGGGGCTTCCCTATCTCGGTTCCCACGGAAAGGGGGACCAGCATGTACGCGTCAATGTGGAGATCCCGAAAAAGCTTACCAACCGCCAGAAGGAAATCCTGAGGGAGTTTGCGCGGCTGTCGGGCGAGCAGTTTGACGAGGCGCGTCCATTCTACAGATAGGGTCCAAGAACATCAAGCAGGCTGTCGCGTCCCTCCCGTGTATGAGTGGACGTGACGAACAGTCTGTCAGATTCTATCTCCAGGGTTCGGCGGATGTTCGCGATCTGCTTCTCTCTCTT
>CAZAHA010000198.1:0-5408 GCA_964484915.1 uncultured Leptospirales bacterium | reverse complement strand
GCCGCCGCTGCCGCTGTGGGAAAGTGCGGAATTCACGGTTGATCTTGCGGGGTATACCGTACAGTTTTTCGACCTTGTCTTTTTCGCGGCGGGAGCCGTCATATTCTGCCACGGTGTTCTCTATCTTGCGTATGTGTCCAGCTACCCGGACTCGCTCTACCGCATGATGGCTGACAACCGGACCGATCCGGCCAGGGGGCCGTACCGTACGGTGCGCCACCCGCTCTATTCCGCATTCATGATGATCGAACTTGGAATCTTCTCGTCGCTGAAGAGCGTCTATGCGCTCCTTTTTATCGCGTTTCTCTTTACCGTACAGACGCTTTCCGCATTCTTCGAGGAGCAGTATCTACTAAAAAAACGGTATCGCGACCGGTATACTGCATACACGACACGGGTGTACCGGCGCTTCTTTACGCCGTTTCTTGTTGTCTATACTCTGATTATGGCACTGCTCTCCGGCGGCGGTATCTACATGCTTTTTACAGGAGGAGTATGATGAAACGGTTAGGCGTTCTCATATCACTTTTCATTATGCTGGTGACCGGCAGCGCATCTGCACAGTTCTTCCAGAGCGGTCGGGCGTCGGTTGCGTTTACCGGCGACATCATGATGCATATAAACGTTAAACGGTGCGCTGCAGTCAAGAACCGGGTAAACGGCAGCGGTGAAAGCATCAATAACGGCGGTTTTGACTATCTCTACGAACGGATCGCGCCGCTGTTTGGACGGATCGACTACGTTGCCGGCAACATGGAGTTTCCGGTTTCGCCGCCGTTCAGGCAGAACGGCATCATCTTCAATGCGCCCAAGGAGGCGATTGCCGGCATTCGGCATGCGGGAATCGACGTGGTTTCGCTGGCAAACAACCACATCCTTGACCAGAACGTGAAGGGCGCGCACGACACGATGGCATTCTGCGAGGAGTACAAGCTGCCGTATATTGGCGTCGGCCGGAGCAGGGAAGAGGCTCGCCGCGGCTACGTCCGCGAGGTAAACGGTATCCGTATCGGCATGATCGCGTATACGGGACTTATCAACTACCCGAACAGGAACACGGGCAAGGGGTTACACCTGAACTGGATATACAACAAGGAAGAGGTTTTTGCCGACATCCGGCGCATGAAACAGTCGTGCGACTATCTGGTAATGCAGATCCATACCGGTGTGGAGTATGTCCTGGAGCCGCGCCGGAGCGACCGTGAGATCTATCGGGCATGTCTGGACCAGGGAGCGGACCTTGTTATCGGGCACCATCCCCACATGCTGCAGAGTATGGAAATGTACCAAACGAAGGACGGCCGCAACGCGGCAATCTTCTACAGTCTGGGCAACTTCATCTCCGACCAAAAGCGCACCGTGCTGATACGAAATACCGGCAGGAGAATCAGCCTCCGTGACTCGGTTGTCGTGATGGTGGAGCTTGCGGAGAGCTTCGGTACGGTAAACGATACGATCTCCGTCATACCCATCCACACCGTTCATGAGTACAGGACGCATGACGGCCGCCGCTACAAGGACATCCAGACGATCGTCATCCACGAGGAGATCCGCGATCTGGACAGGCAGCTGGATGTGCTTCCAAAGAATGATCCGCGGCGAACGGCGCTGGCATCCAGGATACGTTTCTACAAACAGCGGCAGGAAGCCATCTCACTCACGCTCTTCCCGCAGGGGAAGCCGGCCTCCGTGCGGTTTGTACAGTAGCGGGTGCAAAGCAGATGACTCTGCGGAGGCGGCAACCGTGGGACGCCCGATGCTGTGGCGGGTAACCGTACGCACCGTTCCGGTTGCGCCGGAAATGAAGAGGATACAACTGCACTCTGTATCCTGAAAAACAGCAGCGCATGCAAAACAGCCTCATGCTGTGTATACAGGGCTCTCAGCTTTCAACTATATTACAGTCATCCGAAGCAAAAAAAGCGGCAATCTGTCCGGTCATCTTCTCCCACGCCGGTTTGCCCAGATGGATCTCGTCGATAATCAGATGGTTATACGTTTTTATCGGCTGTGCTCTCTTTTGGTCAACCGTTACCACCCGAGCTCCGAGTGCGGCAAAGAATTTCCGTGAGCTGTTGTAATCGACGAGCTCGTCCTGCGGATGGAGAAACACCAGCGACGGCGGTATACGGACAAGCCTCTCCTTGATGGAATCAACAAGGCAAAACAGCGCCCTGTACCGGCTGAGCGGTGTATAGGGCCTTTGGCGGTATTCCCTGATGTTGCATGACGGGATCTTCATGTTTATGCCGGTCATTGCGGCAAGTTTCAGCAGATGTGTACAGGGCCTCGTCTGTACAGCGGGAGCGAGGAGAACTGTCCTGTCAAACGCATCCGGCTGCCCCGAAAGCAGATCGAGGCCGACCGCCGCCGACAGTGAATATCCAGCAAAGAACAGTTCCGCACGGCTCCGCTGTGCAAGAGCTCTCGCATCACGGTACACATCCAGAAACCGTGTTCTCCATTCCTGCAAAATGTCTGTGTATGCGGCACCCCGGTCGTCCACGATTGTCAGGTCGATGGGTATGACGGTAAGACCATGTCCGGCAAGTTCCGCGCAGAGCGGTTCCATCTTTTGCGGTGCGAGGTTCAGTCCGTGGCCGACCATGACGACAGCGGAGACATGTCCGGTTTCTGGAGCGCTTTTTGTCCGGTGCATCGTGTCAGTGAAACGTACTAAAAAAAGCCGGGTATTGCAGCGTAGAGCCCCATGGATAATAGTGTCCAGGGAGCAATGGATGCTGCTCCTGTTCTGCTGCCTTTTGCTGTTTTTGCTGTATCCGCTGCGTTTTGAGTGAACGGTCCGGTTTACAGTTTATCATGGCGCCCCTTCAGATGATAGAATACGATTAGTATTTCTTTTGATACAGGAAAAGTCAAAAGAAAATGCCCGCTTCCGTCATCGCTTCAGTAAGCTGCAGAAAGAATGCTCCGCATCGGCCGAAGCGGAGACGTACCGGATGGTATTGTTACATCATACCACACCGTTCCATCCTCAACGGCGGCACGTACCCCTTGTCGCGTCGCTGCCAGCCAGCCGTGTATGCTGTACGGCCATCCCGAGGAGTTTCCCCGTAATAAGCAATCGGACCGCCCGCAGTTCATGTACACCCATATGTGTCTGGATGATGCTTCAAGAAACCTTCCCGGAAGATGTAGGGTGACCGCATGACGGTTGTTACGGCTCAATTGCATATCCGTTTAATGGTACCGTCCGTGGTGCTTGCACGGTGCACAATTACTTGTATCGATGAAAATGCGCAAAAACCGTCCGTCCGGTTTTTTTGTTGACGATAGAAACAAATAAAGGCCATATTGTTTCCATAAGAAACATTTTTCTGCAGTATAGATTTGGTATACATATACTGGCACTCAAAAATTCTGTAAGGAGATAACACACATGAAGAAAACACTGCACCTGTTTCTTCCCCTGCTTCTTATGGCTGTCGCGCTCTTCAGCGGCTGCGGTGAGGAAGACGGAAAAAACAGTTCACGGCACAACAACATTGTGCTTTCCAGAAGCCACAGCTACCAGCCCGGCAGCGGGTACGAGCTGGTCTGGAATGATGAATTTGAGAGCGGTTCGGAGGCGGCGCCCATCGACGAGTCCAAATGGTCGTACAGCCTTGGAGTGGGTGGGGCACAGGACGGAAATGAAAGCGGAGACAAATACTGGGGCAACGACGAATGGCAGGCGTACACAGACCGACTGGACAATGTCTTCCTGAAGGACGGTAAGCTGCATCTGAGGGCGATCAAGGAACGGTATCATAATACGTACCACGGACAGGACGTCATGGTGGATTTTACATCGGGAAAGATCCACACGCACAACAAATTTCATTTCAGGTATGGAAAGATTGTTGCAAAGGTCAAGCTCCCCAACATGGGCGGTAAGCTTCTTGATCCTGTCGCGCAGCAGACCGATGCGGTTCTGAAATCCGGTAAGGGCGTATGGCCTGCGTTCTGGATGTTGGGTGCAAACCAGAAGGCCAACGACCAGTTTCCTGGTGCCGAAACAAAAACGTGGCCCGCATGCGGCGAACTCGATATTATTGAAGGCGGCTTTGTAAATACCGGCAACTGGGTTGTCAGTTCCACCACGCACTGGCACGACCCAACCGTGGACTGGTATCCCGGCGTCGTGGGGATCTGGGGGATTCCAGACCACATGCAGTGGCCTGATGATGAGTTCTACTGGTTCGAAAACGACGAGGGTACACGCGGCCGTATTCACGGCGACGGATACTTTAACAATTATGTAGACTGGGACAACCATGCGGCCCTTGATCCTTCAACAGGAAAGAACGTAAAGCCGTTCTACGAAGACTTCTACATCTTCGAGTTTGAGTGGGGTATTGAGGAAGACGGGATGAAGAAGATGTACTGGTACATCATGGAGGAAGACGGCAGCAATAAGCGCAAGATCTTCGACATGGCGTATGATCCTGTCAACGGTCATCAGGAGGAGTTTGCCGAGCACTTCTATCTCGTGTTTAACCTGGCGATAGGCGGTGAGGGAACAGGCTTCGGCCGTAAGAGTTCTTCGATCAATGACATATTCCTGGACACCGTCGGCGAACGCGACGAGCTTGTCGTTGACTGGGTCCGCGTATATCAAAAATCGGATATGAAGGACTATTGGGGTGCCGACCGTGACCCCGAGGTGATAATCAGCGGCCCCGTAACGGTAGAGGCCGGTAAAACCATCGATCTGTCTGCAACAACAACCGGTTCTGACACAGAAGAAAGCATATACTATACCTGGTCGTCTGATGACGAAGAGGTTGCCACCATACAGGGAATCAGCGACGACGGCGGATCGAATGCCCGTCTCAGCGGGTTGAAACCGGGTACGGTAACCATACGCGCGGAAAACACAACCGGGAACGTTGAGTCGTCCGTCGAGATTACCGTTACAGACCCGGATGATGATGACGATGACGACGACGGTGAAATAGAGCCAGAAAAGGTAACCATTACGACGGTCGGTGACGGCGACGTGATGTTTTCCATCCGCCTTCCCGAACGGAAGGAGCAGGTGCACCTTTTTGCACGGAAGAACGGTGTGCAGGACTACGTGATCATCGACCTGCATCTGTCCGGAGAAACAGACAACGGCGACGGTACGTTTACGTACCAGTCTACCCGCATGGACTCCTATACTGACGGCGACATGATCGAGGCGCGCTTCTATACCTTTACTCCGGAGTCGGGTCAAATCTTCTATCCGGGGCCGGGAAGCGACACATTTACGTCCGCTCCGTATGGTTATGATGGCGATGACGACGGAGATGATGACGGCGATGATGACGGCGACGATGACGACATAGCTGATGGAGTGACTGTTTCGGGACGCCGTCCGATGGTTGAAGGACCGCCATTTTACATTGAAGGCTGCTTCTTGA
>CAZAHA010000197.1:0-5441 GCA_964484915.1 uncultured Leptospirales bacterium | reverse complement strand
TGTCACGATGAAACATGCAGAAATTTACACGGACGGGTCATACTGCAACAACAGCGTCGGGTACGGAGCCGTCATCCTTCATGACGGCGAAATCGTACAGACCCTTTCCGGCCGCCTCGGCGACTTTTCATATCTTCGGCATCGGCAGGTAGGCGGCGAACTGCAGGCTGTTTTGGAGGCCGTCTTGTGGTGCCGCAACAACGGATACAGCAGCGCGACAGTCCATTATGACTACCTCGGCGTACAGTGCTGGGCGGAGGGCAGCTGGAAGACGAAGACCGAGCTGACCAGACAGTACGCGGCCAGAATCCGTGAGCATACCCCCCTCCTGACCTGGAAAAAGGTGAAGGCCCACAGCGGAAACAGGTACAACGAGATGGCGGACTCCCTTGCCAAACAGGGGTGCGGCGCCGGGAACGGTTCATCAACTTTATCCGAGCAGCTATCACCGGCCGAAGACCATCCATCCGAACTCCAGGAGGAGGCGGAACGGGCGGCAACAGACATCATGACGCTTCTGATCGAGGACGGTATAGCCTGCTCGTACGGCGGTTTCATCAACGGCATGTTCGCACGTATCGAAATCCTGGACGGAAACAGGCGCTGCGGCATGGTGGACATCTACAATACAAAGAAGAAGCGGCTCAAGCCGGATTTCAGGGGTTTCCGCGATGCCGCGGCCAAATCAGCGGCAGAGGACGCCGTCTGCAGGGTACTTGCCGTTTACTGACTGGTTTCAGGGACTCTTCCGTGACTCTTTGTAGTATATCCGGTATACCGCATGCGCACGGTCATCCGACACATACAATGCCCCGTCGGGACCGACCGCAACATCGGCCAGTCGCCCCCACCGCTCACGCTGATCGATCCACCCTTCCGCGAAGGGTTCGTAGCGTACTGCCTCGTTATTCTTAACAGCTACAAAACTGACACGGTATCCGATCGGTTCGCTGCGGTCAGTCGATCCGTGTTCTGCGATGAAGATCCCTCCCCTGTACCTGGCCGGAAACGCCGTTCGGTCGTAGAAACGCATTCCAAGAGCGGCCACATGGGCGGGAAGTTCAACCTGCGGGGATATGGTGACCGCGTGCTTTCGTGTGCGGGAAAACGAAGGCTCCCGTATCTTTGTGCCGTGAATGTAGGGAAACCCGAAGAACTGCCCCTTTTCAGTCGCCCGGTTGAGCTCATCCGGCGGCAGAGAATCGCCCATGCCGTCACGCCCGTTATCGGTAAACCAGAGGTGTTCGCTCTTTGGATGCCAGTCGAACCCCACCGAGAAACGGATTCCGTCGGCATACACCTCGGTATATGACCCATCAGAAACTATACGGGTAATGGTTCCGTAGACGGGACTCTTCTTCTCGCAGACGTTACATGGCATTCCTATCGATGCGTACAGGTTGCCGTCCGGACCGAACCGGATGTACCGCCATCCATGTTGCCGTTCAGACGGAAAGCCGGAATAGTAAACCTCTTTTTTCGCGGAACGATACTGCTTTTGTATGTCCTTGTATACATACACAGACGAATGGGACGAGACATACAGGTTGCCCCGGTAGAAGTCAACCCCCATGGGCCAGTCGATCCCCCGGTCGATGACAATAATGTCACCGTTACCAAGGACCGCGTAAACCGATCCCGCCCGTGATCCTGCGAAGAGAACACCGTCCGGAGCAAAGTCTAACGCACGGACGCTGTCGAGACCAAGCGCGTACACTTCGATGTCAAAACCCGGAGGAAGGGTGATGTCTGAAAGCGGCAGCTCAATCTGTGCACTGTGCGGCCTGAACAGAAACAGCAAAGCGATGTATAGTATACCCTTTCGCATCAGATTTCCTCCGTTTCATCAAAATACAAAGGATTATCTGCTTGTGCGAGTATAATAATACAGAAACCGTCTCATTTGAGCATTATGTCGTCTTGAACAATGCGGCGAGATAACTATACGCGTACATGCGTTACTCTATATCGATTACCGTCAGATCTCCTGACCCAAGCGCCGTCCCGTCTTCCCGTTCCGCGACTATACGGAATGATCCGGCATTATACAGTTCCACATCCTTGATGACCGTTTTGGATTCCGGATCGGCTTCTGCCCGTACAACATTAACCGGCATCTTGTCGGAGCTTTCTTCCGTGAAAAATTTGTACAGGATCGTATCGGTTCCGACGGCACGGTGGCTCTCGAGGACCATACTGAGCTCTCCGACGGTGAATTTCGTTCCGCAGCGGCCGGGTTTGCCGTCGCCGTCTGTCTTTTCGCAAAACCGTATCTTACCCTGCCGCGAACAGGAAACACACAGAAGGACTGTCAGCAGCAATACGGTTATTTTATAGAAGAGACCCCTGAACTTCGTCATCATTTTTTATCTCTCCGGTTTCGGTATCAACGTCGAGCGCTTTCTTTTCCGTCTTTTTGCCGTTAGACTGCAGCATCTCAATCTTCCGTTCGGCTTCTTCAAGCTTCTTCTGACAATATTTCGACAGGCGCACACCCTCTTCATAGATGGTGATACTCTCCTCGAGTCCGTGCTCGCCGGTCTCAAGCTGACGGGCAATCTCCTCGAGGCGGAGAAGCGCCTCGTCAAATTTCATTTCGTCCGTGTCCGGCTGTTTCCTTTTCTTTTCCAATAATCGTCTCCTTATTGACCGATTCGACCCGGCATGAAGCCTTTCCGTCAAAAAAATACACATCGATTCCGTCTCCGTTTGATACGGAAGCTGATGATTGTATAAACTGCCCCTTTCTGTCCTTGACCGCAGCATATCCGCGGGCAAGAACCGACAGCGGCGAAAGCTGCTCCAGAGAACCGACGGCATAGGTAAACCTGTAGTGCTTTTCACGGACGATGGTCCGGATTTTTCCGTCATGGTCCGGAAGTTGTGTGAAGCGGTGCTTCCAGTCGTGGACCTTCTCCTGTACCGCATAGCGCAGCCTGCCCGACAGGTCGTCCAGCCGCATCTGTTTCAGGGCGACCATCTGCAGCGGATCGGAAAAGACCCTGCGCTCCCTCACCGATTCGAGCCGCTGGCGGTACTGCAGCCGCATCCGCTCAAGGAAGGAACCGAGCGCCCGTGTGGTGTATGCCAATGACTCGGCAAGTTCCGCCTTTACCGGCACCGCAATCTCAGCCGCAGCAGACGGTGTGGGCACGCAGACATCGGCCGCGTCGTCCGAAAGGGGATGGTCTATCTGATGACCGACGGCAGAGATGATCGGCACCCTTGACTCGGCATATGCCCTGACGACAATCTCTTCGCTAAACGGCAGCAAATCCTCGAACGATCCTCCGCCCCGTCCAGCGATAATGAGGTCGATGCCGTATGCGGGATCGTTGAGCTTTTGTATTGCACGGACAATCGTTTCGGGTGCATCGTCGCCCTGTACCTTGGCCGGTGCCAGCAGTATCTCAATATTTGGAAAACGGCGAAGCAGTACCTTGAGAATGTCCCTGAACGCTGCTCCCGTCGGCGATGTGACCACTCCGATACGCCGCGGCAACATCGGAAGTGGCCGCTTCCGTTCCTGGTCGAAGAGTCCCTCCTCCATGAGTTTCTTCTTGAGCTGCTCAATGCGCAGCTGGATCTGGCCGATACCGTCGGGAATAATCGATTTTATAATGAGCTGATAGCTTCCCCTTTTCTCGTATACCGAAACATTACCTTCCGCGATAATGCTCATTCCCTCCTCGAGACGGACCTTGAGCGAACGGTTTGCATACTTGAAGAACGCGGCATTGATAATCGCGCCGTCATCCTTAAGCGTGCAGTAAATATGTCCGGAAGAATGATAGGTTACGTTTGACAACTCTCCCTTGATCAGAACGGATGTCAGTGTTGGCGACTGTTCTATCGTCTGCTTTATGATACGTGATAGTTGCGTTACGGTATATATGTGTCTTTGACCGTTCATTTTCTTCCATATAGTATTTTGAATTATCTGTTGACCGGCTAAACGGCTGCATCATCATGCGTTGCTGCAGTATCAATGGGAGTGATTGTTTTGTGCAATAAGATTTTTACCGGCTCGGGTCGAGAAGTGTATGAAGAATAATCTCGAAATTTCCTGAATATTTCCTTGCGGGAGTAAGTTCCGGTCAGATCATGCTGGACGTTATTTTATAAGGAACAGTATCGAATAGGGCAACTGTTATATACATACGGGGCGCAGGGCCCTCAATACAGGAGGATACATCAATGCATCACATAGTCTCCTATCTTCACAAGAGACCGCTTCTCGTCCGGCTGTTAATGATTTTTGTTATCATTATGGCGGTCGCATCATACTTTCAGATCAAGCGCCTGTCCTATCCGCTGGTGGACATGATGCAGATGGAAATAATGACCATCTATCCGGGAGCGTCTCCGGAGGATGTGGAAATAAACGTTACGATCAAGCTTGAAGAGGAGCTGAAGAAGGTAGTCGGAATCAAGAAGTATACCTCAAAATCAGTCGAGAACATGTCGTCGATTCATGTCTGGCTGGACGAAAACCTCGATGACCCCGATCAGGTAAAGGACAATATCCGTCGCGCAGTGGAAGGCGTTACCGATCTTCCCGAAGAGGTCGATGAGAAACCGGAGATCATTGACTGGAAGATGGAAAATGATTCTGTCTTCGGCATCGCGATAGCATCCGACACACTTGACGATGCTGAAATTGCATATCATGCAAAGGCGCTCAAGAAAAAGCTTCTGGATCTGCCGTCAACCTCATTCGCCGAGGAAAACGGCATGCCTGAACGGGAGATACAGATACTGTTAAACAGAAAGAGGATGAATGAACTGTATGTTTCATTCAACGAGGTTACCGATGCCATAAAGAACAATAACCTCCGTTTAAGCGGCGGATCGCTCGAGTCGTTCACGCAACAGAAGGGAATCGTTACTTTTTCCGAATTTCACAAACCGGAAGACATCGAAGAGATCATCGTCCGCGCCGGCGACGCCGGAAGCAGCTCACGAATACGTATAAAGGACATCGGCAGAGTCGTTGACGGATTTGAGAAGAAGGACGCCGTCTTCCGTTTTAACGGTAAGCACGGAACCTCCATCTTCCTTGCGAAGAAGGGCAGCGCCGACATCATCCGCTTTGTAGACAAGGAAGTCATCCCTGAAATGAATAAATACAAGAAAGATTTTGCTCCTGACAATCTTGATATCTTTGTTCTGTACGACGGCTCAGTAGAAACGAAGTCCCGCCTCCGGGTTGTGTACTCCAACGCGCTCGCGGGATTTGTCCTTGTGGTTATTGTCCTCTTCTTCTTTCTTGACCCGAAGATCGCGTTCTGGACATCGGCCGGTATACCGTTATCGATTGCCCTTACCGTCATCATGCTTCCGCGGCTTGGCGTTACCCTGAACAGCATCTCCCTGTATTGACTGGTGGTTGTTCTGGGAATGGTCGTGGATGACGCGATCATCGTTTCGGAGAGTATCTT
>CAZAHA010000196.1:0-5463 GCA_964484915.1 uncultured Leptospirales bacterium | reverse complement strand
GGGTACGGGGAGACCGCGAATGGGGGGACGGGAGGGGCGGTCCGCACGGTATCAAGGGAGACGGGATCACGTTTCCAGTGAGGATACTCGGCATCCTGGACATGTTCGACTCGCGCCGAACGCCGCGTCCCGACAGAGAACCGCGGACTGCTAATGAAGCCATCGAAATGGTCACCGAACAGAAAGGAACCCACTTTTCTCCCGAACTGGTCGATATTGTTCTGGAGCTTACCGGAGACGGTCACGTTGCTGCGGGGTACAAGCCTACTGAACGGTTCACCGAGCTGAAACGACAGTTTGTTGATGTTCCGTTTGAGGATTACGACACGGATTTCTGGCACTTTTCCGGAATAAACAGCCTGTATCATGTGCTGAAACTGTTTGCGCATGTTATCGACTCAAAGCATGTCCACACGCGGGGGCATTCTACCCGGGTTGCCGTTCTCTCCAAACTTCTGTGTGAACGGATGAAGCTGCCGCACGAGGACATTTTAAAGGTCGAGATTGCCGGACTGCTTCATGATGCCGGCAAGGTGACAATACCGATCGAGATTCTTAACAAGGAGAGCAAACTCACAGACGAGGAGTGGGAGATTATCAAGTCGCACACAACCAGAACGTTTGAGATTATCGGCTACTCGAATACCATGAGAGAGATCGGATTCATAGCCGCGTGCCATCACGAACGGTTCGACGGACGGGGGTACCCTCTCCAGCTGGGAGAGAACGAGATACCGTTCCTCTCACATGTCATAGCGGTAGCCGATACCTACGATGCCATCACATCGGCGCGTGCATACCATCCCGACAGGAATCCCGAGTATGCGTATCAGATTATAGCGGACGTTTCGGGTACGCAGCTCCATCCCGAAGTAGTTGGACACCTCCTCAATATCCCGCCCAAGCATATTCAGGCCCTGATCGACATGCATTCAAAACCATTCTATGAAACAATCTATATGTAATTGATTCTTTCCACATCCGGGTCCTTTCCGAAGGGCGTATGTCTATCCGCTAAAATAAAATTGACACGGATGACACGGATATCATGATTGATAGGCACAAATCCTTGATACATTTACCCTTCGTAGGAGCAGATATGAAACACTACCTGGAATTCCCCTCATGGATCAGACCGGAAATCATACCCGGACTGCCGTTTCACTGGTACGGTCTGATGTATATTATTGTTATCGTTATCACCTATCTCCTGTTTCAGTATCAGGCAAAACAGGAAAAGTTTGAAATCAAGAAAAGCGACGTCGAGGACCTTTTCATATGGTGCATAGTCGGCGCTCTCATCGGAGCCCGGATTTTTGCGGTTACTATTTTCAGTTCGACCAACGAGTATCTGATGAAGCCGTGGCTCATCTTCTGGCCGTTTCGGGACGGCCAGTTTGTCGGTATTGCCGGCATGAACTATTACGGCGGCATAGCCGGGCTGATGGTGGCGTATCTTATCTTTGTGCGGATCAAGAAGCTCAACGGGCTCAAGATAATGGACCTCGTCCTGTGCGGTTTCCCGCTGGCGTATACGTTTGGCAGGATCGGCAATTTTATAAACGGGGAACTGTACGGCAGGGTAACGGATGTGCCGTGGGGCATGGTCTTTCCGCACGCACAGCGGTTTCCGACAGAGCTTCCGTGGGTGCAGGAGATCATGACAAAAGTGGGGATTGAATCCGCAGGATCCATGGTCAACCTGCCGCGGCATCCAACACAGATCTACGAGGCGTTTCTGGAAGGAATTCTTCTGTGGGCTGTTATCTGGTTCTTCTTCCGTAAAAGACGCGCGTTTGACGGATTAATCGTCTGTGTCTACCTGATCGGATACGGTCTTGTACGGTTCTTTGTGGATTACTTCAGAATGCCGTTGACCGGCGATTTTGCTCTCAAGCTCTCATCCATCAAGAATCCGCCGTATCTGCTGCTTACGCCGCTAAACCTGACGATGAGTCAAATATTCAGCTTCTTGATGGTTGCGTGCGGAATAATTGCTTTTTTTGTACTGCGGAATCGTTCACGTCGGGAGAGTGCCGGTGAGGCCGGCGATGCCGGTCAGCAATGACGGTCAATTAGAACGTGATGATCTCATTTGATATTCTGCGTTTTCTCAGACATGTATGGTATTCCATTACCGGAAAGAATCCTCATGTCGTCTGCAATGCCCGGCGGGTTCTGTTTAATATCTTTGCGCTTACCGGGCACTTTCTTTTCCAGATTGCAGCACGTGTCTCGTTTGTACTGGATTGGATCCTCTTTTTCAATTTCAGAAAGAAAAAGGCGCAAAAACCCGTGTTTATCGTGGGAAATTTCCGGAGCGGCTCAAGTTTCCTCCAGCGCCTGATGAATTTGGACAGGACCAACTTTACCAGTATGTCGACGTGGGAGATTTACTTTGCCCCGGCGCTCTTACAGAAGTATTTCTACAAGGCGGTGTTCACCATAGACAGGATTATCGGCTCTCCGCTGCGGAGACTGATATCGGTTATTGAGGCGCGTTCTCTCGGAACAGTCAGGATACACAAGATGGGATTTGCCGAGCCGGAGGAGGACGAAGGCGTCTTTGCGTACACCTGGGACTGTCTCTTTCTCTGGCTGATGTTTCCGTATATGGACGATGTGCCGCCTCTTCACCGGTTTGATACGGACCTGCCCGAGTCAAAGAAGCGGGCGCTGATGCGCTTCTACGAGCGGTGCGTAAACCGTCATATGCTCTTTCGAAAAACATCACGGCATTATCTGTCTAAAAGTCCGGCCTTTTCACCGAAGGTTCAGTCTCTGCTGAAAAGGTTTCCGGACGCACGCTTCATATATCTGGTCCGGACGCCGTATGAGGTTATCCCATCGATCATGAACTGGTTTACGCTTGCCTGGAATTTCTTCGTCAATCCGGACGAACGGTATCCGTACAGGGAGTTTGTTATCGAGATGACCCGCCACTGGTATTCATATACGGTGGATTTTCTCAAGACACTGCCGGAAGACCAGCATATCATCATGCTCTATGAGGATTTTGTTCAGGATCCGGAAGAGGCGATCCGCAAGATTTATGGCCGGTTCAACATCGTCATCTCCGATGATTTTTCCGCCCGGCTCAGAATCAAGACCGAAAAGTCACGTTCATATATCAGCCCGAACATGTTGGACTTAAGCCAGGACGGGTTTACTCCGGAATATATTCTGGAGACGTTTTCTGATGTATTTGACCAGTTTGGCTTCGACCGGCGTTATACCCCGCACAGGGACAACATCGAGTAATCAATGGTGTGAATGATGATGCGGCAGTATATGGAGGTTTATCACGATGATAATACCGCATATAAGCGATACAATCAGGGATGAAACAGTCAGAACGGCGTTCCGAATAAAATAGCTGTTTTCCATGTAAAGGGGGTGGTTCAGCTCCGGTTTGTCGGGCATGTACAGTACCTGCAGTTTCTGCCTGTTTACGGCTTGCTGCCATTGTTCCTCCGGTATCTGTGCCCAATGTCCGTTCTCATCGGCCGGTGCGGAATATGTGTACCTCTTGTCATCCACGATAAAGGCGTACTTCACTTCATACACGAATACACCGTCTGCGTTTTCATGCGAACGGTGGGCTGTCACATCAGCAGACACCGTCTGGCCGAACATGGTCAGAAACACTTCCGACTGAATTCTCATGAGCCCCTTCACCGTGAAATACAGTGCCGGTATCAGTATCAGAAGAACAAAAATGATGATGATGGTTGCTTTTTTTATCTGTTTCATGGCAGTATACTGGGTTTACATATGGTTCTCCCGTTTCGGTGTCAATGAAAACGTTACCGGAAATTTCCAAATTACGGTTATTTTTACACAAACAGGTGCGGCAAAGTGCCATTACTTGTTGACATATAATGCGCGGTGTGTTTTAAACATGCTAACCTGATATGTCCGGCACGATACAATGAAACATGTAAACTATTGTGCAGCTCTCCTGGCTGTGCTTGTTTTTACGCCTCTTGCCGCAAGGGAGCAGCACGGCCCTTTCGTCTCAATGAGCTATTATCCTGTTTCATATGCATTGCCGGGAAAGGTTCCCTACAATGAGGAACCTGTCGGTACCGTATCGAACAAACCGTCGGACGGAAATGAGCTCTCCTCGTTTCAGGCGTTCAAAATCTCTGGGGGATACTTCTACGGTCTCTTCATGGGGCAGCTGACATATGATTCTGCTTCCGGATCGGATTTTCTTCCTGACCAGCCTGACTATCCTGTAGACGATACCTATGACTACACAGTTACCCATTTTGAGGCCACTGCCGGTGTCCGGCTCAGCTCATACGGAGATTCCTCCTTTACATATGTCTACGCCGGCTACCGCAGGATCGATTATTCGACGGATTATCTTGGAATAGACATGTCCGGCAATGGTTACGTGCTGGGATTTACCGGTTTTTACAGCTTTGGTGCTGCCTTCGATTTCGAGTACGTTGCCTATATCAACGGCTACTTCGGGAACTACCCGGACAGCGACTATTCCGCCGACAACGTAACAGGCAGGGATACCCATACGCAGTCTGTCTGCGCGGGGGGGGCGATCGGCAGCGGTGTCCAGTACGAGCCCATGAACATTACCATACTGGCCCTTGCTTCCTTCGAGGTAGACCAGATATCACATAATGCCAAAATTGTCGACGGTTACGCCGATTTCGGCGTAAGACATATCGGTACCTATTTCGGGATCGGAGTTATGTACCAGCATCTGAATTTCAAGTATAACAGGTAGAACAGGAGGACGTGAGTGAGTGTAAGCATCAGATATATGCCTTTGCTTCTGATCGTTCTGCTTGTTTCATGTTCGCAGGAAAAGTACCAGATACGCGACAAAAGCCACGGCAATACAGACAGGCTGAACTACGACTATACGAACAGATACTACCGCACGAAGGTGCAGAAAGATCATTTTACGCTGGCCCTTACCGTCGTGTCTCCCGTGCACCTCACATTCGGTCAGACGGAGTTTGATCCCGTGCATCTCCGTGCCGGAGCGGAGGGCGGCGCTGTCGTACGCATCGAGGTGGACAGGGCGGGCCGTGTTACCTCCATGCAGTTTGAAAAGCGTGCCGGTGCGGGCCTCGACTCCTATGTCGAAGAGATTATTCAAAGTTCCCGGTTTACCCCGGTCCGTCACCGCGGGGAGGACCAGAACAGCAGTTTTATAATACATGTGCTTGTCAAGGAACTGTAGCTTTATGCGATTATTATTCAGTACCGTAATCATCGTTCTGTTTTCCGTCAATCTGCTGGGTGCGTCCGTTTCCGGCAGGATCATCGACGCATCAAGCGGCCGTCCCGTTTCCGGTGTTACCGTGGGAATCGATTCGCTCTATCTGGTCACCAGAACGTCTCCGGACGGTACCTTTAATTTTACAGACGATATCGAACCCGGGACATATACGCTCCATATCGCGGACGGAACATACGGCCACCATACAT
>CAZAHA010000195.1:0-5484 GCA_964484915.1 uncultured Leptospirales bacterium | reverse complement strand
AGCCGGCTTCAGATTATTCTCGTTTACGAACATATACAGCGGTCGTGATATCGGGTACTCCTTGAGGTTGTCCATTCTCGGCGCAACACCGTTCACCGGAAGCACCTTTACGCTGTCGCTTATGAAACCGATGCCGATGTAGCCGATGGCCTTCTCATTCTGTGAAACAGCGTTGAAAACGGCTCCGTTTGATGCCTGAAGAAGGGCTTCCTCAGAGACATTCTCTCCGTGCATAACGAGTTCCTCCCATACCTCGAAGGTACCGGACGATGTATCACGGGAGATGAGTACGATTTCCATGTCCTTTCCGCCAAGCTCGCTCCAGTTTGTGATCTCGCCCTTGTACATGGCATTGAGCTGCTCAATTGTGATTTCCGAAACAGGATTGGTCGGATGAACGACCGGCACAAGGATGTCGTGCGCGACGGTAATGGACTCGATCTCGCGACCGGCCTCCTTCGCAGACTCTATCTCCTTATCTTTCATGTCGCGAGAGGCGTTTGCGATATCTGTCGTGCCTTCGATTATCGACTTGATGCCGTCGCCTGATCCCGTTCCCTGCAATGAGATGGTAATATTCTCATGAGTGGCGAGAAAGGCCTCCTGAGCCTTCTGTGCGATCGGCAGTACGGTAGTTGACCCCTTGATGACAACCTTTTCCTTTTCCTGCCGTGAACAACCGCTCACCGTAAGAGCGATGAAAGCAAGAAGAAATATGGATGTTCTGATTGTTTTTGCGAACATTGTAATCCGCCTCCTTAAGATTATTTTTTATATTTTTTTACAATACGGGAACGTCCTGTGAGTCACTCTGTCTGTTTCCAGCGGAAAACAGCGGCGCCTGATGCGGTCCTGTTTACCGGTACCAGGCGACGTCGGGAATGATATGGACAACTTCCTGCATAATACTACACCGTTGTGCATAAAGTATATATAAAGAATTTTTAAAAAAGTGGTGTTTTCCGGCAGATTCTACCGACTGATTGGATTGTCCGGCTGTGTGCATCACCGACACGCAGGAAAAAAGACTGTACACATGGATTCCGTATGCTTCCGTACTGCTGAGTCCGATCATTCATTCCGGAGCATGTACCTATGCAATCGATTAACCAGACATTCTTCCTTACCATGGCGGTAATAGCACTCGGGTATATCATGAAATTAACGGGACTCGTGACCGAAGACGACGCCAAAAGCGCATCCCGTATCGTCATCAACATCACGCTTCCTGCCCTGCTTTTGCTGACGGTCTCAAGAATTACGCTTGAGCCGGAACTTTTTTTTCTTCCGGTAGTTGCCCTTCTTGTTCCGATGATGATCGCTCTTGTGGGATACCGGGTCTTTTCCGGAATTCCCCGTATTGAAAAGGGGATCGCACTTATGGCGTCACTCGGATACAACGTCGGCCTCTTCGCCTTTCCCATTATTGAGGGGATATTCGGGACCGATGCGATAATCTACGCCGCCATGTTCGATATCGGCAACGCCTGCATCGTCTTCGGTCTGGCATACTATCTGGGCAGCATGCACTCTCCGCATACGGATGATGTACGGTTTTCCATGCTGTCGCTCGGATCATCGCTCTTCCGGTCGATACCATTTGTGTGCTATATAATCGGTCTTGCGCTCAATGTGCTGTCCGTGGAACTTCCGGTTTTTGTCAGTGGACCGCTTGAGATACTCGCATCGTCAAACCGGGCACTTGTGCTCATCGTCCTTGGCATGATGCTGGGTTTTAACTTTGAACGGTCCCACTGGGGCGTCATCGGCGGGATAATCGGGCTCCGGTACGGTGCTGGTCTCCTTGCGGGAACGCTTTTCTATCTCTTCATGCCGTTTGACCACCTTTACCGGACGGTGCTCTTCATCTGCATGGTGCTTCCCATGCCGCTTTCGGTCATACCGTTTTCGGTACAGTTCGGGTACGACCCCAGGCTCTCCGGTACGGCAGCGAACCTGCAGATCATCGTCAGCTTCTTCCTCATCTGGGGCTTTCTGCTAATTACCCATACGGCGTAAGACTCAGCCCTTGACAGAACCCGCCAGGATTCCCCGGACGAAGTACCGCTGAAGCGAGAAAAAGACAGCAAGCGGAACAGCCATCGTGACAAACGCGCCCGCACACAAAAGGTGCCAATCCGATCCGCGCGAACCGATCAGGTTCAGCAGCCTGGCTGTCAGGACCGGCTCATCCTGAAGAAAGACCAGCGCCACCAACAGGTCGTTCCAGACCCACAGAAATTGGAAGATCGCAAATGACGCAAGTGCAGGCATGGAAAGGGGCAGAACAAGACGGACAAAACAGGTAAAGTGCGACGCACCGTCGATAAATGCGGACTCAACGATCGACCGGGGAAGCTGTGAGATGTAGTTGTACAGCAGATACACCGCAAGCGGCAAGCCGAAACTCGAATGGAAGAACCAGACCGACATAAACGTGCCGGTAAGATCAAGGCGTGTAAAGTCGTGAAGTATCGGTATGAGTGATATCTGTATCGGCACCACAAGCATAGCAATGAGTATGGCAAAGAAGATCCTCTTGCCGCGGAACGGGATCCAGGCAAATCCGTAGGCAGCAAATGCTGCGATGAGCACCGGGATGAAGGTGGCGGGAACGGCCACCGTTACGGTGTTCATAAACGATTCAAGAAAGCCCTCGCCGAAAAGGACACGAGAATAGTTCTCCAGCGTCAAACCGCCCGCCTCCGCAGGCAAGAACAGCGCCTGCCACCAGCCGCTTCGCGCTATCTCCTCGCGGTTTCGGAAGGACGTTACCAAAAGACCGAACGTCGGTATTGTCCAGAGTATGCATATGAAAGCAAGCAGAAGATTGCAGATGAGCCTCTCTCTTTTCTTGCTTCCCGAAATGCGTGCTGCCATAGTGTACTCCCGAAATCTGTCAAATTTCTACGGACACCGCCGCTAAGCGTGCGGCTTCCAGACGCCCCCTCCTCAGGCAGCTTTCCCGGCTCTTCCCAGAAACTGACGGAGATTGTAAACCACAACCGGTACGACCGCCAGAAGGAGGATGATCGCGTATGTCGCGCCCATGTGATCCTTATAGTAGACGAACGCTTCCTTGTACTGGAGTGTCGCCAGTATATCCGTATTGAACTGACCGCCTGTCATCGACCAGACGATATCAAATATCTTCAGCGAGAAAATGGTGATTGTGGTTGCCACCGTGATTATCGTGCCCCGGATTACAGGAATGATGATCGACCAGATAATCTGAAACTCGCCCGCACCGTCAATGCGCGCCGCCTCCAGAAGGTCATCGGAGACCCCCTTTATCGCAGACGAGAGCAGAACCATCGCGTACCCGGTCTGCATCCAGACGAATACGGCTGCAAGGAGGACCGAATTAATCAACGGCTTCAGAACGATCCAGTTTCGCGGCTCGAATCCAAGGGATGTTATGATCGCATTGAGAAGTCCTATCTGTGATTCTCCGGCAGGCATGTACGAATATACGAACTTCCAGATAATGCCGGCACCGATATATGATATGGCCATGGGCATGAAGATCAGCGCCTTCCCGATAATCTCAAAACCGGAACGCTCGGCTATCAATGCGATCGCCAGTCCGAAGAGGACACAGAAAAGCGGACAGAGCACGACCCAGATCACCGTATTCCGGAGAGCGATGAGAAACGCCCTGTCGGTAAACGCATCAAGATAATTGGAAAGAAAGACAAACCCGTCATCAGAAAAGAGGCTGATCCAGAACGAGCGGAGCGTCGGCAGGAAGACGAACCATGCCAGGACCAGCACGGCGGGGCCGACAAACACAACCGGCGCGAAATGTCCACGAACCGATTTGGGCACAGACTCGTAAAACAGGTTCAGCATAAGAAAAAGCGCGATGATGCCGCCGACTGCCCACAGTATGGCAAACAGTGTCATTCCTATCCTGGGTATCTCGTAGTCCTGCATAAAGACGATACCCTGCCTGAAAGCGGCGGCCACCGCCGCGAAGAGAAGGACTCCAGACACTGTCCTGCCCACGCTGCTATCCAAAATATTCGATATACGGTTTTGTGACCGGTATGTATGACGCCCCATTCATCTACCTGCATACCATGCGGGGGGGGATCTTCCCCCGCAGAATTGTTTTCCTTCCTGTGCTACTCTTCCGGCCAGCTTTCTTCTATATCCGCCAGGGCTCGGTCTATATCCTTGCCGGTTACGATGTTGGTCACCTCTTTCCAGAACGAGCCCGCACCAACCTCGGACGGCATCATGTCCGAGCCGTCAAAACGGAAGACCTTCGCGGTGGCAGCAAGTTCCGCCTGTTTCCGTTCGGTCTCGGTGGGATAGAGGTCCAGGTTCTGGTCCTTGTACGCAAATAATGAGCCGCCGACGCGCTGCCACGGTTCTCCGGCCTCCTTCGTGGACATGTATTTCATGAAGCTGTGAACTTCGGGAGAGTCGGTAAACGCAACGAATATATCGCCGCCTCCCAGAACAGGGGTTCCGTACTCTTCATTAATGGTCGGCAGACCGAAGACGCCGACCTCATCATCGAGGTTATTCTGTATCTCTTCGGGAAAGAAGTTGATGATGAAGCTTCCCTGACGGTGCATCCATGCCTTCGGGGGATCGTCAAACAGCCGTTTCGCCGCATCGCCGAAATTGAGCGTCGGTATGGTTTCCCGGCCGCCGTACACATAGCCCTCTGTGAACCACATATCCGCCAAAATTTCTACCGCATTCTTCACGCGGGGGTCCGTAAACGGTATCTCATGGTTGACCCACTGGTCGTAGACGTCCGGCCCCGCCATGCGGAGCATGATGTCCTCGATCCAGTCTGTTGCAGGCCATCCCGTCGACCCTCCCGATTCAATACCCACCGACCAGGGTGTCTCCCCCTCGCTGACCATCTGCCGGCACAGAGCCTCAAGTTCCTCCCACGTCTTTGGTATGGTGTACCCCTTGGCCTCCCACGCCTTCTTCGGATACCAGACGATGCTCTTTACATTAATACGGTGGATAACACCGTAGTAGGTGCCGTCAACCTGCATGATTTCCTTCCACCCGTCGGTATAGTTCTTTTCAACACTGCGCCGTGTTTCTTCGGAGAGCGGTATAAGGTGCCCCCTCCGCGCAAGGGTGGCAACACCGCCCGGCTGGGGAAAAATCGCAACATCCGGCGGATTTCCCCCTTTTGCTCTCACGTAAATAATGTTCTCAAACTCATTCGAGCCGTTGTATTTCACGGTTATACCGGTACGCTCCTCAAACGGATCGAAACACAACTCAAGGCGCTTTTCATTCTGTCCCTCAGCAATGGTTCCCAAAACGGTTATGGTCTTTTGTCCCTCTCCGCCCGCTTGTTCCTTCTTTCTGCATGCAGCAGGGAAAAGCAGAACCGCAAGCAGCATGATCGCATAAAATCGTTTCACCCTATCCCCTCATTATAATTAATATATAGTAATTCCGTCCGACAGGTCTGCTGTCGGCATCGGCCCGTCCGCCGGCGGT
>CAZAHA010000194.1:0-5541 GCA_964484915.1 uncultured Leptospirales bacterium | reverse complement strand
GAGAGCAAGTTTCTGGATAGCCATCCAGTAGATCTCCTTTGTCCCGAGAAACTTTATCTTGTCGTTAAATTCCAGCAGCGGCGACATGTTGCAGTGGTCGTCATGGATGTGTGAGAGAAAGAGCGACTTTATCTGTCTGCGCGACACGCCCCTTGCCTTGAGCGAAAACTCCAGGTATGGAATGCAGTCTATAAGCATGAATTCCGAGTTATAGTTGAGAAGCAGCGCCGAGCACGGCTTGTTCGGAGTGAAGCCGGAACCCCCGCCGAGTACATCGATGCCGAACTTCAGCGGCACGCGGGGGGTAAAGTCCGGACCGAGATCATACGGCGGATACTGTTCGCCGTCAAAATTGATGTCTATCTTCATTCCGTTTATCGAATAGACATTCACACCCTCATGCTGTACCGTACACATGCCGGTTTCGGCTGCACCGTCAACAAACGGATACGTTTCGATAAAGTCATCTATTGTACTCTGCGTACCGTCACTTTTGCGGGGGGCAAGGTATTGTGCCTCCTTGTACAGACGGTTGAAATACCTGCTGTGTCCGATCGCCTTGTACTGCTGGACCGTCGGGCCGAAGAGCGTGAGAGACAGCAGATCCCTGTTGTTTCGGCATGTTTCCTCGGTACCGATTATGCCGAGTTTTTTCCCCTTCCGGACATTTTGCATTTCAAACAGAAAATAATAGAGCGGGAACTCGGTGCTGTTCTGGACGATCCCGCGCTTGTAGATGGTATCCGGCAGTACAATATACGACGGAAAGACGTTTTGATTAGTAATGAGGAACTTGATCACTTCAGGCGGACAGCCGAACAGTATGGAAGCCTGATCTGTTTCCACCAGTTTCACACCCGGCATAATCTCCCTGATGTTCATGGAATACGCTCCTGTGATACCGTATTAGCATTTCATCGACAGGTTGTACTATACGGAAAGCAAATTTTAATGCAAGACATTTTGCTGGACATTAAAAGTTGACACTCTGTCTGAAAAAGAGTATTATCGATCGTGGCCCTTGACAGTAAGGGGTTTTTTTTTGCAGCGTGATGTACCGTTAGACCAGAACACAGGAAGACGCATGAAATATGAGAAAGAATTCCTAGATCTGCTTTCCCGATCGGTCGCCGAATCCATTGACCGATCGTCAATCGTTCACCTGGTCAGAGAAATCGTCCCTGACTACTCCGAAACACACAACAACTCCGTCCCCAAAAGCGTAGACGTACCGCGGCTTGATACGGCAAAGAAGATCGTCTTTGATATGGCGAAGATGAATATGCTGATCCCTTTTTTGAACGTTTTCTTTTCCATCCACTTCAAGGGGTACAAGGGCAGAAAGTACCGCATTTCTCGCCTGAGAAACCTTATAATTCAACTGTACGACATGGGCTTCAGCCTGGACACACAAACTGGCCTCCTGTTCGAAGATCCGCAGTTCAGAATAAGCCGTAACTGGGGTGTGCTCCAGGAAGGCCGGACATACGCCTTTTCCTTTCTGTGGTGCGACGTTGTACGCTCTTCACTGCACGTTGAAGAAAACAGCGATATCAATATTCGTACTTTTTACGAGACATACAACAATACGGTACGCCAGAGCGTCGAAAGCCGCAACGGCAGGATCTGGCACATAGAAGGCGACGGTATTCTGGCTGCTTTCCACTTTGGCGACTACATGGAAAAGTGCGTGTACGCAGCGGTGGAAATTCTGCACAGGATGTTCAACTATAACCGTTTCAACAATTCACTCGCCAGGCCGGTACAGGTACGGTTGAGCTGCAACAAGGGGATCTACGACTACAGCGAAAACCATGAGGACATCAAGAAGTCGGAACAGATCATGAACACGATCCACGCCGAAAACCATACGCAGCCGGATTCGGTAACGGTTAATGCCAACCTGTCAAGCTCGCTCGGCGGCGTCCTGCCTCATCTGCTGGAGAGCCGCAAGATCGACGGGTACGGTACGGCGGACGTATACTCCATACGATGGGATACGTAACATATGAATATTATTGTATTTTCTGACAACAGACAGATATCCAACCTCTTCGCCGATCTTGAGAAAACAAACAAGTTTTCCGTAACCGTTTACCCATCACAATCATTCATGGAAAGGATCGATACACTTCCATCGTGCCAGGTTGTCTATCTTGACCTTCAGCCGTTCAGCCAGACAGAAAGGGCAAAACTGCTGGCATTTATCAGTGCATCACCAATCCACTGGTACGGTATTATTGACCCAAAGGACGAAACAGACGACATAGCCCTGCTTTTTCATCAGGGGATATCCGATTACATTTCCAGGCGGCAGCTGAAAAACAGACTGACACCCCAGAGAATAAAGCGGATCACATCGTATCGCGACTGTAAAATCCCGGAAAACCTGCATGAAAACCGCCAGAAAATCATCATCAAGAAAGCACTGGACGGCTGGCAGGACATCCAGCAGGAAAAGGAGTACACCTTCATCATTCTCTTTGTCCGTGTAGAAAACCTTCTGCATCTGAGAAACACCTACGGTTATACCTTTACAGACAAGTTGGTTAACTCCTATTATGATTATCTCAAGAATTCACTGCTTCAGGTAAACGGAAGACTCTGGATGATGGACGCAAGCCACGCACTCTTCCTTTTTCCGTATCAGGATTCCAATTCCGATCCCATTCTAACGGCATATTCGTTTATGCTGAACGCCCCCCTGATCTCAGGCGAATATCTCAAGAGTCCCGAACTGCTGAAATGTACCATGCTGATGCACATGGGCAACCTGATCTACTACCGCAATGAAAGCGCCGGACGATCCCTGTCATCGTCGCTGAATTTTCTGTTTCATGCCGCAAGCTCTAACGTAAGACCGGGTCGGTTCTATATCACCGACATGCTGTTTAACGATATTCCGGAAGAGATTTCCGATCTGTTTGTGGCGGCGGACGATTTTGAGGGGCACGAGATGAAAGTATTCAAAGAGATACACTTCACTGTCAACTGATTACCCGTACCGTCAGGGCTTCAGGCTGCTGTCGTATACCGTTATTCTGTTTCGCCCGCAGCGCTTGGAGTTGTACAGCGCTGCATCGGCCTTCTGCATGAGCTGTTCGAACGAGCTTCCGTCCTCGGGAAAGAGCGCGATACCAATGGAGAGCGTCACCTCGATTCGTTCTCCGGCAATCTCAAAGTTGATACGGGAAAGGGCGTTGCAAAGCTGCTCCGCCTTTACAACGGCGTCCTGCTTGCAGGTCTTGGTCAGTATAATGATGAGCTCATCACCGCCGAACCGGCAGAGATAATCCGTCCTCCGCATCAGTGAGCTCATGGTGTCGCTGACACGCATCAGCACGTAGTCGCCGGCGTCATGACCGAAACGGTCGTTTACAGACTTGAAATTGTCAATATCGATCATGCATAGTCCGAATGTGGACGACTCCCGCCTGGCGCGCGACGCCTCCTTCTCAACCACTTCGGCAAGAAAACGGCGGTTAAAGAGTCCCGTCAGGGGGTCTTTCAGCGCCTGTTCAGACAGCTTTTCCTGGAGCTTCTCAACCTCAAACACCCTGTCCTCAAGAAGCGCATTCTTCCGCACAAGCTGTTTTTCGATCTGTTTCTTGTGGGTAATATCGTACAGCATCACGATCTTGCCCAGAAGCTGCCTGTTGCTGTCAAAGATCTCCGAAATATTTATATCAAAATAGTGCGGTGACTCAGCATCCAGTGTGATCTCGCCTTCATAATAGCTGTTCTCGCGGCAGATAGATACAAGTCCCTCATGCTGTTTCGCGAGGACATCCACGGGCTGGCCGATACACGTGTCGCATGAGTCGAATATGCGTTTCATCGCCCCGTTTATCTCAACAATTCTGTGGACGGGATCAAGTATCAGTATGCCCGCCTTCATCCGCGAGACGATAAGATCATGCGCAACAGGAACAAGGTCCAGAAAATCATAGCGGAACAGTATCCAGGCAAGGGCGGCAGTGGTAAAGAGAAAACTTGCCGGAGTAAGGTCATAGCCTATCAGCGGTTCGATCTTGAGGATATAGACAAAATTTACCGCAAACGGCGTAAATGACGCAAGCGATACGGCAAAAAGCTGCCGGCGGTAAACATCCCGGTACCGTATGGTGTTGTAGATCAGAAGGACGATGCCGACGGCCATCAGAAGATAGACGTACAGGCTGTTTGCCCAGAAAAGGGGACCGTACCAGTAGACAAGCACATTGCCCCCGGACCAGGTGAAGTCCCGCCACAGAAGAAAATGCCAGCTGTTCGTAAGCGCTGCAACCACGGTTACCACGGGAATAATCCAGAAGTACTTTTCATGCTTCTTCCTGATGAAGCGGTTTATCTGTGTAAAGTGGAGCACGAACAGGAAAAAGAAGACCGGCGATGTGCACACCCCCGCATATGACACAGCAGACCACAGAACCTTCGTCTGAATGGACACAACAGCCATCTCGAAGGCACCGGCAAACGCCCAGAAACCGGAAGACGCCGCAAAACCGGCAAGATACACGCCGCCGCGGACGTTGCGCTTCGGCCAGATGATCATAAAAAGAAATATCTGCAGGATGGTGACGATGTATAGTATAACAGAATATGTATTGATTATCATGGATACCGTCTGCCGTGTTGGCACATATGATACGCAAGTATCCGTCCCGATTCTGCAGACGTCAACAAAAAGAGCATATATTTTCACACAGTTAAAGTGTTCTAATTGACAGGAAAAGTAAAACTTTGTGTATTTAAGATCACTATTTTCAATGATAGGCGGTACACTATGAAAAAAACCATCACGTATAACATCAATCCCGTTAACACCGGAAAAAACGGAACGAAAAGCATACCGCTCTCTTGTTTATCAGCAAGTCTGCTGATTTGTTTGTCTGTTTTAGCTCTCTCCGTAACCGCACACGCGGCTCCTCCATTTTCCATGCAGGACAAGCCCGTGTATGCCGGGGGTGAAGTTATTCTCGAGAGCCTCACCTATGCGGTCAACGACGCGGATAAAAACGTTACATCGTACGCTTATCCCATACTCGGTCTCGGCGTGCTATACGACATGTACTATCTCCGTCTCGGCGTCAGTTATACGGCAACAGGAGACAGGGGGCAGATTACAAGTGACGACGATTCCATCGACGGCGATGCGATCGACGACACGTACAGCTTTCTGAACATTACCGCCCTCGGCAAGTATCCGATACAGGCTGGCCGGATCGAGGTATGGCCGGCTGCAGGAGTGCAGTATTCACTAAACCTCGTCGCCGAGGACGAAGACGGAAACGAGATGGAAGACGCGGAGCTCAGCGATGCATATCTGATGCTGGGCGGTGGTTTTGACTACAATATTGACAACAAACTCGTACTCTCTCCGGGACTTCTTTTCGGACTGAACCTCACTCCGGAGACGGTGTCCGATCCGCCGTCTAACCATGATTATTTCGGGTACATAGTTGATCTGCGCGTTGTGGTTGGTTACCGGCTATAAACCGGGACCGGTCAGAAGTATACCCGTAAGGAAAGGGTTGCGCCATA
>CAZAHA010000193.1:0-5610 GCA_964484915.1 uncultured Leptospirales bacterium | reverse complement strand
GTGTTTTAACGTTAAGGCAAAACATGAATATGCGCGGCTTCACCTTCCAGTAGGACCAAAGTGCAACGTGCAGTGCAGATTCTGTAACCGGAAATACGACTGCGTAAACGAAAGCAGGCCCGGTGTTACGTCTGCTGTCCTGACGCCGCAGCAGGCGCTGGCGTATGTGAGCGCATATGTTCAGAAGCGTCCTGTTTCCGTTGTGGGAATCGCAGGACCCGGAGATCCGTTTGCCAATCCGGATGAAACCATGGAGACGCTTCGTCTTGTACGCAAGAGCTTCCCCGACATGATTCTTTGTGTGTCGACTAACGGACTCAGTCTCTATCCCTGGATATCTGAACTCGCCAGTCTGAACGTGACGCATGTGACGATAACCGTGAACGCTGTATCTCCCGACATTTCCGAAAAAATATACGCCTGGATACGGCCGGAAAAAAAGCCGTACAGGGGAGGTGAAGCGGGCGAGATGATGGTTGAACGGCAGCTTGCCGCCGTGACCGAACTGAAACGGCACGACATAATCGTGAAAATCAATTCCATTATTGTCCCGGGCGTTAATGACATGCATATGGAAGAGATTGCCGTGACGTGCTCAAAACTGGGTGCGGATATATTTAATCCGATACCGATGATGCAAAATGCCGGATGCGAATTCTCCGATATAAAGGAACCCTCCGCCGACAGCGTCATGAACATCAAACGTGAAGTTGCGCGGCATATACCGGTAATGCATCACTGTACTCGCTGCAGGGCAGACGCCGCCGGGCTTCTCGGCGAGAATACCATAAGCGAGACAACAAAAATGGTGCGGCACTTTGCCGGAATGAACGCTGACGGCGGCGGCAGTCGCACAAACATAGCGGTTTCGACGAGGGAAGGCCTGCTTATAAACGGTCATCTGGGTGAAACGGAGTATTTTGAAATATATACGCTGAAGGACGGCAGGGCGATCCATCTTGAAAGCAGGAAGGCGCCGGAGAAGGGAGGCGGCGCGTCACGGTGGGAACAGCTGTCTGTCATACTCCAGGACTGCTCATATCTGTTGTGTGCCGGCGCTGGCGAATCGCCGCGGCATTCACTCGAAAAAAGCGGCATACTGGTTTTTGAAGCGGACGGTTTTATTGAGGATGCCCTGCAGGATATATACAGCGGTGCTGGAATTGAAAAACGCAAAATCCGATCCGGTCTCTCGTGCACGTCAGGATGTACGGGCGGGGGCGGCGGCTGCGGATAAGACACTATTCATATCACATGCGTGTAAATGACTAAGAATAAAAGGAGAGTTTTATGCAAAAACCAACGGGGCACATGCTGGTATGTGCAAGTTTCAGAACCTCGGGCGAACCGAAAGGGGTCTGTCACAGGAAGGGATCGGCGGATTATCTCTCATACATCGAGAATGAGCTGACAGACAGGGGAATGGACGGCTTTGCCGTGTCCAGCACCGGATGCCTGAAGCTCTGCGACCACGGGCCGATACTTGTTGTCTATCCTGAAAATGTATGGTACGGAAACGTAGACTCAAATGACGCGATAGACGAAATTCTGGACTCGATTGAGGACGGGTCCATTGCAGAAAAATACGTGCTGAGCGTGTAGCAATGACGAAGCGGATGCCGTCACTTTGCAATTGCCGCATAAAAACAAGGAGGAAGGGATGAGGCGCATAACCGTATACGACACCACGCTCCGTGATGGTGAACAGGCACCGGGCTTTACAATGGATAGCGATACGAAGTGCATGCTGGCAGCGGAACTCTCAAATCTTGGCATCGATATTCTTGAAGCGGGCTTTCCGGCTGCGTCACAGGAACAGTATGATGCTGTACGAAAAATTGCGTCTCTATCCCTGCCGCTTAAACTGTCCGTGCTTGCACGGGCCGTCCCGGGAGACATCGAAGCGGCTGCCCGATCGCTCGAGTACGCTTCTGAATGCAGGATACATCTCATCGTACCGTCTTCGGACATTCTCATGTCGGGGCAGTTTCACAAGAACCGTATCGAGATACTCGACAGCGCGTGCGCTTCCGTCGTACGGGCACGGCAGTTGTGCGATGATGTACAGCTCTCACTAATGGACGCGACACGGGCAGACACAGGCTTCCTGAAGGAGATTTCTCTGCAAGGTGTACATGCGGGAGCGACGGTCATTAACCTGGCGGATACCGTCGGCGTCGCGCTTCCCGATATGATTGCCGAAGTGGTTGCAGAACTTCGAGAAACCATACCCGGTCGCGTACCGCTTTCGGTCCATTGTCATAACGATCTCGGCATGGCGACTGCAAACACACTCAGCGCGTGCACAGCCGGAGTCAATCAGATAGAATGCACACTGGGCGGAATCGGTGAGCGGGCGGGAAACGCCGCGCTTGAGGAATGCGTTATTGCTTTACAGATGTACCGTACCCGTTACGATGTACATACCGGCGTTCGGATGCAGAAGCTGTATGCTGCCGTACACTCTTTGTTTTCTGCTGTCGGCAGGGAAATACCGTACAACAAGCCAGTTGCGGGTTTAAACGCGTTCAGGCACGGTGCCGGTATCCATCAGCACGGAATCGTTCAGCGGCGGGACACCTATGAGCCCTATGATCCGGAAAGCATCGGAAGGTCTGCTTCCGAACTCTGCATCGGGCCGCATTCCGGAATACACGGGCTGCGTCACCGGCTGCAGTCGCTGTACCTGGAGATGGATGAGGCTGCACAGAGGCGGCTGCTCGACCTCATAAAATCCGGTGCAGCAGCCACGGCGTACGTGTCGGATACACAGCTGTGCGAGCTTGCGCGGGCAGTGGCTGTCGGGACGTAACGGTGTAACGGTGTTAACGGTATACCAGTATGGTGTACGATAGTCAATCCGCGGTAATCCAGACAGAGGGAACCGCTTCAGGAGAATATAAATGAAACTTACCGGTAAACAGAGAAGCAGGCTGCGGAAGCTGGCACAGGATCTCGATCCTGTGATTACCGTTGGAAAGAACGGCATATCGGACGAGCTTGTGACCGCTGCTGACGAGGCCTTTGACCTGCATGAACTCGTGAAGGTACGGTTTTCGGACCACAAGGATGAGATACCCGAACTCGCTGATACGCTGTCCAGAAGGACAAGCGCCAGTATCGCCGGAAAGATCGGACATGTGGTAATCATGTACCGGCAAAACGGTGATCCGGAAAAGCGAAGGATTCATCTGTAGAAAAACAGGTATACTTCATATCAATGCCAAAAAAATGATGACGGAAACCGCACGGCATTTTTGCTCTCCCACGCACTCAATATCTGCACATATCTTCATTATCGTGCAGCTCTGACCGGCTTTACACACGATCTACCAATATTTCTACCCAATATTTACCATCTTTTCATAACGTCCTGACTGTTTCTTAACAAATCGCAATATTTTTTTTATAACAGACGTCTATTACGTACGAAACATCCACAGCCGGTGCCGCATACACAGAAACGGTATCTGCTGTAACCAACATAATTTCAGAAAATGGTAGATTAACATGAAAATGAAGACGGCTTCTTATTTTATGGTGACTTGTATTGCACTCGTTGCCGCAACATCGCTCTTTGCACAGGAAACTGTCGGTGAGGGCGCCTCTTCCGCGTTTTCACTGCTTGCGCTCTTCAAGGAAGGCGGACCGTTTATGTGGCCGATTCTCGCGCTGACAGCAGTCGGTTTCGGTTTCATTCTCGAACGTTTCATTTTTTTTGCTTTTGCGCGCCTTGCGTCAAAAGAATTTATAGATAAACTTGAACATAGTATCGCAAACCAGAGTCTGGACGAAGTCGAAGAACTGTGCGCCCAGAGCAAGAATAAAATCGCAATGATTATCCGGAAGGGACTCGCGTTGAGAAACCTTGGATATGAGCGCGTGGAGAAGACGCTGTCTGTTTCTGCGTCTGTTGAGGTTGCCCTGCTTGAGCGCGGTCTTTCCATTATCTCCGCGATCGCGAACATTGTACCGATGCTCGGATTCCTCGGTACGGTAACCGGTATGATCACCGCGTTTAACGATATCGCTGCCGCAGACCAGGTCAGCGCAAAGATTGTCGCGGGCGGTATCAAGGAAGCGCTTCTGACTACGTCATTCGGTCTGGTAGCTGCGATTCCGGTTCTGCTTTTCTATAACTTTTTTGTTCACAGAATCGAAGCCTTTATAACGAATATCGAGCGTCTCTCATCGGACATCGTTGAGAAACTCCTCAAGGGAAAGGTTATAGAGCTTACCGACTAATCCAGTTAATCAGGATCATTTTATGAAAATCAGAAGAAATATACGGATGACCTCGGAACCAAATCTCGCGTCGTCTTCGGATATCGCGTTTCTGCTTATCATCTTCTTTATGGTAACGTCAGCTTTCATCTTCAAGGACGGACTGCAGATGGTATTGCCGGCGAAGAGCAAGGAACCGAAGATTCTCGAAGAAGATGAGGAAATCTCGATTGTTACCGTTAAACCGGACGAGCTTCTTCTAAATGACGAAACAGCTACTCTTGTGGATATCGAGAAAACCCTGAAGGAGAAGATCGATGAGGACCCTGAAGCAATCGTCCTTGTCAGAATAGACAAAGGAACGCGGTATCAGAAGGTTATCGAAGTAGTTGATGTGATGAAGGTTGTTGAAGTAAAGAAACTCTCCATGAAAATGATACAGGAAGAGGAGGAAGGCTGATATGTCTCTACGATCCAAGGTCAAACGTCAGACAGGCATCAACGTGTCGGCAATGTCAGACATCGCCTTTCTTCTGCTCGTCTTTTTTATTCTGTCCAGCGTAACGGAAGAGGACAAGGAGATACCCATAGAACTTCCTCAGTCCCGTATATCGGTTCAGGAAACCGACAAGTATTTTAACGTCTGGATAGATAAGGACGGGGATATGTACTTCGGTGCCAAGAAGGGTAATCCCGTTAAGTTGACAACATATGCGACCTACCGGCTGCGTCAGAACCCCAAGGTGAAGGCGCTTATTCGGGCGTCGAGGGACGTTGAATACGAGACGGTTGACACCGTATTCGACGCGCTGCGGGAAGCCGGACTGCACCATATAGTGTTAGTAAGTGAGAAAAGACAATGAGTGAACATGTAAACGATCAGGTCAATTTTGTAGCTGCATACAATCCTCCGCCGCAGCCAATTCATTTTTTCGTATTGCGGCCGGTATTTACCTATTCGCTTATCTGGTTTTTGGGCCTTGTTGCGCTGGTGTACACCTTCACGCTGCCGGAAAAAAACATAGATGAAAGCGAATTCGAGGATCTCGGCCAGTTCGAGATGATCGAACTCGAGATACCGGTCCCGAAGGACGTCGAACCGGAGATAGAGCTTCCCGAACCGGAGGCTCCTGAGGTTAAGACCAAGGCCGCGGCGAATAACCTCAAGTTTGGCGATGACAGCGGCAAGTGGGATGCGTCGGCGATGGCAGCCACCGCGCCGCGTCCGCGGGTAGCGCTTCCGGAGTATCCTGCCGTTATGAAAAACCAGGGTATCGAAGGGGTCGTTATCCTCGAGGTTGGACTTGATAAGAATGGAAATGTCGTATACGGCAAGATCGTTAAATCCGCCCACCCGATGCTGGATGATCTGGTTATCGACTGGGC
>CAZAHA010000192.1:0-5614 GCA_964484915.1 uncultured Leptospirales bacterium | reverse complement strand
CTATAATATCCATTAATCAAGGCGGGCCTCATTATTTTCATTGTATACAAACATTATTCTTTTTACGATATTGTCAAGGAAAGGTCCGTCCGAACGGACTGTCGGTGCGCAAAGATGCCCGATGCGACAAAATTCCGGTAAACCGCGTTCCATATGGAGGACCGTATGATAAGCAGACAGGCGCTGTATCAGTATGTCAGCTCGCTTCGGGCATATTCATTTCCCGTGTCGATTGGACCGTTCCTGCTTGGTATTGTATCATCATACAGAGAGACCGGCATTATTTTTCCGGCACTGGCGCTTCTGGCACTGGCAAGCGTCCTTTTTCTGCATGCCGGGGCAAATATTCTGAACGACTACTATGACTTCATCTCCGGTGTGGACTTTACCGGAGCCCCCGGCCCCAGCCCGCTGTTGACTGAGTGGAACATCAGCCCCGATTACATGCTGGTATCCGGAAGGATACATATCGCTATCGGTTGTTTCCTCGGGATTCCGCTTGTACTGTACCACGGCTGGCTTCTTGCCGCAATCGGCGCGGCGGGATTCCTTATCGCGCTCTCGTACACCGCGTCGCGTTTCAGCCTCAAGTACAACGCGTTTGGTGAAGCCGCCGTGTTTACCGCATTTGGACCGCTCGCGGGAAGCGCAGCTGCTGTCAGCGCAACCGGCACAGCCCCGGTTCCGACAATTCTCATCTCATGCGGACCGGGACTTCTGGCTGCGTCGGTATTGCTGATAAACAACATCCGGGACCGGAAAACAGACAGGAAAGCGGGAGCGGTCACCATACCGGTATTGATCGGCCGGGGGAAATCGGTTGTGCTGCTTTTTCTTCTGATGCTTCTGCCGTACAGTATAGTGGCCGGCGGTGTACTGTACTCTCTCTTCCATCAATACATCATGGTTGTATTGCTGACACTTCCGCTTGCGGGGAAGATTTGGCTTGATGTCAAAGGGGCCCGAACCCCCGGAAGTTATACAGCTGCTTTGAAACAGACGGTCGTTCTCCACACGGCCTACGTGGTTTTCTGTACGGTTTCACTGGTTTTCACATAATCGATTAATTAGGAAAGAAAAATGCCCCTGGAAAAATACAAAGAGAGCGTCAAACAAACCATCACCGACGGCATCCGTGCCATGTACAAGCGCTACAGCAAATTTGATACCGAACATGCGCTCGATGAACTGGACACATACATACGCCGAAACGGCAAACTGATACGTCCGACACTGATGCTTCTTGTATATGAACTGTACGGCGGCCATGACTACCGGACGGTATCAGGTGCCGCGGCAGCTATCGAACTCTTTCACCTGTTTGCACTCGCCCATGACGATATCATAGACGGCGATACACTGCGAAGCGGACAGCCGAGTCTCGGTACCGAACCGACCCTTTCCGTACAGGATACACTGCCGCGGAGGATCATCCTTGGCGACATTCTGCACAGTCTCGCATGGGAAACACTCGCCCAAGTTCCGGTGGATGAGAAGACCCTACGCGACATCCTTCTCCTTATGTCCAAAACTGCGGTCATAACCGGGCTGGGAGTCATCGCCGAACCGGTCTGCTCAGGTCATCCGGTTTCTGCATCCCGTGACGGGTTGTTCGACCTCTACGACCGGAAAACGGGTTACTATACGTTTGCCGGTCCCATGACAATGGGGTATCGCCTTGCCGGTGGAACCGACACACATGAACAAGGCGCGCTGACCGCTACAGCGCTTCTCATGGGAAGAGCATACCAGCTGATTGACGACTATCGTGACGGTAAACAGTCGGAAGGAACGGAACCGCTGCATGAGTATATCCGGAGCACCGAGCAGGTCGCGGACGAAGTTGGACGGCTGTATCACGACGTTTATCAGGCGATAGAATCCCTCTCGCTTGGCGATGCCGCACGAAACACTCTCAAACGCGTCTGTGACCTTTTTCCTTCAATCGAGTGATCAAGCACGCTACATGAAAATGAAGCGCTGCAGTTTTCTTGCTTGACGCTTGATCGGATTGGGACATTTTTAGTAAACAATCGTTTATTTTTTGAAGGCGGATGCCCTGAAACAATGCAGATTCTGAAGGATGAAGTGAAGCAGGCGATACTTGAGGCCGCAAGCGAGGAGTTTTACACGACCGGATACCGCAACTCCTCAATGCGGATCATCGCACAGAAGGCCGACATAACAGTGGGTAATCTGTACCACTATTTCCGGAACAAAGAAAGCATACTCGATACCCTGCTTGCCCCTGTGCATGAGAAGCTGACCTCGATAGTCGACCATGAGATCATCCCGGTAGACAGAATCGCAGCCGAGGACCTGCGTGGTTTCGTTATGTCAGAGATCGAAAAAATCGCAACCATACCGGTCCGCCAGCGTCGTGAGATCGTGATACTTCTGAAGCGGTCGGCGGGAACAAAATATGAAACTGTTGAAGAAGAAATCATCCGCTACCTTTCCGACCATATCCTGGAACATCTCTCTCATGAAGGCCTTTCCACAAACGGGCTGGAGATCACCATCACGGCTCGGAGTATCGCTGCATCGTTCCTGGAAAGCATTCTCCATATTCTCCAGATGACGGAAGATGAATCCGTCATACTCTCTGCCGTTCGAAACGTTCTGTATTCTAAGATTTCAGGATTCATTCAGCTAATCAGATTGCTCAAGGAAACACAGGTCTGAACAACCCGCTATCACGCAGTTGTTGTACGAATTTTATCCCCGTATCAAATAAATCTTGATTTCACCGTGAAACTGTTGTATCAGGTGACCAGCCAGTCGGTTCTGTGGAGGGTATCATGTGGAGAAACGTTTCATTACGGTACAAGATAATCGCACCCGTAATCATAATCCTTGTGATTTTTTCTCTTTTTATTGTTTTTTATCTGCTCCCGTCGATGGAAGCGGCGCTGATAGCCGAAAAAAAGGTAAAGATCAGAAACGTTATTGAAACAGCGCTCACGGCCGTATCGACATACAGAGACAAGGAGCTCTCCGGTGTTTTGTCCAGGGAAACCGCGCAGGAACAGGCTCTGGAACAGATCAACACCATCAGATATGATGACGGCAACTATATCTTTATCCTTTCACCGGTGCCTGAAATTGTCCTACATCCGATTACACCGGAACTGAACGGTCAGAATGTCGCAAACAGGACAGATGAAAAGGGGAATCCGCTCTTTCAAAACATGGTGGAAATCGCCATGTCTCAGGGAAAGGGGTTTACCACCTACTACTGGCAGTACCTCGACGACGAAGACCGGATCGTTCAGAAAAGATCATATGTGCAGTATTACCGGGACTGGAACTGGATTTTCGGTACAGGTGTCTATATCCAGGACATAAAGGAGCAGATGAACAGACTCCGGACCATTGTCCTTGCACTTACCGCCGGCATCACCATACTTTGCATCATCGTCATGCTGGTCATTGTTTATTTCATCACCCACCCGATATCGGTCAATATCAGCATGCTCGAACGTATAGCTGACGGCGATCTTACCGCCAACATCACCGAACACGGCACAGATGAAACCGGCAGGCTTACCAGTTCCATGAAAAAGATGCAGGAACGGCTTTCCGCGATTGTCCGGAACATCCGCGACAACACGGAACTGGTCCTCTCCTCATCACAGGAAATAAACTCAACCGCGATCAGGTTAAGCGAAGCGGCGAATGAACAGGCCGCGAACATGGAAGAGATCACGTCCAATATGGAAGAAATTGGTTCTACTATTTACCAGAACACCGAAAACGCACGAGAGACAGACGGAATAGCGCGCCGCTCGGCGGAAAAGGCACAGGAGGGCGAAAACGCGGTTGCGGAAACGGTTGAAGCGATGAACCAGATTGCCGAAAAGATCAACATCGTTGAGGATATAGCATATCAAACAAATCTCCTCGCTTTAAATGCAGCTATCGAAGCCGCCCGTGCCGGAGAGCACGGGAAGGGATTTTCGGTCGTCGCATCCGAGGTTCGGAAACTCGCAGAAAAGAGCCAGAAAGCCGCCGTCGATATCGGAACTCTTGCCGAAAACTCGGTGAAAATCGCGAACCGCGCAGGATCACTTTTACAGAGTATCGTTCCGGAAATCACCAAGACGGCAGACCTGGTACAGAACATTGCAATAGCCTCGGAGGAGCAGAATTCCGGCACAGAGCAGATAAACACGGGAATGAACCAGATGAATGAGGCCGCCCAGAACACGGCGGCATCTTCAGAAGAGCTTGCCTCTACGTCTGACATGTTAAAGGAAAGCGCACAACACCTGACGGAGATGATGTCCTACTTTACGATAAAGAAAACGTAACGCGATTACGACTGCATTGCAACAAATTCAAGGAATAGTCATATAATATTTTTCTCAAATTTTTGATATAAATCAGAATAATGTAAAATTTATTATTTTTTCTACCCTGTATCATCTAACACAGCATTATTGCATGGTCTTTTCAGAAGTAATGTGTTATATTCAGGAATATTTTATCGGAGGTATTACTGTATGAAACGCATTATCTTCGGGATGACTGTGTTGGCATCCGTGTGTCTTTTTATTGCATGCGGTTCGTCTGACGACGATGACAACGGATCCGGCAACAGTAACAACAACAGCGTGCGACTCACCGCAAAGGTAAGCGGTACGCTTGGGGAAGGGTATGAGATAATTTCTGCAAGCCGTGCGGACGAAGGGACATCATCAGGGGACGCGGAGGCAGAGGGAAACATCCCGGTAACAGAGATAAGTTGCCGTTCCGGGAAAAAAAAGAAATCATATTCCAGCCAGGACCACATGACGGGGGGATGCTGCATAGAAAAAAAAGTATCCAGTTCATCTTCATCATTCTTTTCACATCGTGTTTGGAGTACGGCAGGGATTTGTCCATGTCCTGGCCAGAATCGGCGGTATGGTACGTTCCATGGCCCTGAAACACAACGGCGGGTCCTCCTTTGCAAGAGGAGAAACCCTTCAGTATGGATGATGTTTGCTACTTCCGCGACGCTTTCTTGCGGTCATTCTCGCCCAGCACCTTCTTCCGCATTCTGACATTCACCGGTGTGATTTCAAGCAGCTCGTCATCCTGGATATATTCAAGCGCCTGCTCCAGTGAAAATCGACGCGGCGGCGCCATCTTGACGTTCTCGTCGGAGCCAGCGGCCCGCATGTTCGTCAGCTTCTTGGTCTTGCAGACATTCACCACGAGGTCGTTGTCGCGGCTGTTCTCTCCAACGATCATACCCTCATACACCTCGGCCCCCGCATCTATGAAGAAGACGCCTCGGTCCTGCAGGTTGAAAATAGCGTATGCAGAGGCCGTTCCGCCCTCCATCGCCACAAGAACGCCTCTGTTCCGTGACGAAAAATCGCCCTTGTACGGCTCATAGCTGTAAAACGAGTGGTTCAGTATACCGGTCCCCTTGGTCTCGGTCAGAAACTCACCGCGGAACCCGATCAGTCCCCGCGCAGGGACCTTGAACTCCAGGCGTGCATACATGTCTGCGCCCTGGGACATATGGAGCATCTCTCCCTTCCGGTATCCCATCTTCTCGATGACGACCCCGCTGTACTCTTCCGGAACGTCAATAACCGCGTACTCAACAGGTTCATGTTTC
>CAZAHA010000191.1:0-5713 GCA_964484915.1 uncultured Leptospirales bacterium | reverse complement strand
ACCGTGAGAAGGGGAAGGGAAAGACGGGGATCGACGCCGCCGTCACCGGACTCAGGAGGGTCATCCGTCCGGTGATGGGTACGATCATAACAACGATGATAGCCTTTCTTCCCATGTACTTCATACCCGGCATGGTCGGTGACTTCTCCATGGAAATACCGACGATCGTAATCACCATGCTGGGTGCCAGCTTCATCGAGGCAACGACACTCCTTCCTGTTCATCTGGCACATAACGGTACGAACAGCCGGAAAAAACATGCACACCCCCCGGGACACTGGCTCATCAACAGGCTTGAATATCTCTATACGCGTCTGTTGCAAAAAACACTGCGCCACCGCTTTATCACGCTTGCATGTATGGTGCTCTTTCTTGCGGCCGGCGGCATTATTTCGGCCAAGGTACTGAAATTTAACATGTTTCCGATCGACCAGTCTTTCCGGATCTGGGTCGTCGGCAACACCCAGAGTGATTCCAATCTTGCCTATACCGCGGAAGAGATTGTCAAGCTTGAAGAGATCATAAAAAAAATTCCAGAGAAGGGTATCGTCAAGTCCTACGATTCTTTTGTTGGACGCGATTTTTACGAGAACATCGCTGCCTCGAACGCTTTTACCATACGTATCATCCTGACTCCTGCTGCGGACAGGGAGATGTCGGCGGCGGATGTCCGGGATTTTATACGCAACCAGGTCGCAGAGCTCAACATGGGGTCTATCGAAAATCTTCAGTTCTATATCGACGGGGGCGGACCGCCGTCAGGCAAACCGCTTGAGCTTCAGATCATCGGGAACGATAACGAAAAACGTGCGGTGCTGACCGAACGCATAATTGCAGAACTGGGCAGCCTCGGCGTGACGGACATAGAGTCAAACATCCGCAGCGACAAGGAAGAGCTTCGCCTCCTTCCGGATTACGAAAACATAGCAGCGGCACAGCTGTCTGTTGCGGAAATCTCAACGGCCATACGGACGGCAATAGACGGGACGATCGTTACACACATGAACACACCCGACAAACGCGTTCCGTTCAGGGTGATGCTTGACGATGAGTCAAGAGACTTTTCCGATCCGCTGAACGGTCTCTATGTGCAGAACAGGCTCGGACGTCTTGTACCCGTTGAAAGCCTTGTACATCAGACAAAGGGGGCTGCCGTACAGAATATGTTTCATTATAACGGAGATCGTACAAACACGATCACCGGGAACATAGATCTGGAAAGAACGACACCAAAGGAGATCTACTCCATCCTGAGCGAAAAGTATGCGAACTTCGAAAAGGATAATCCGGGTTTCAGGCTGGCTATCGGCGGTGAGGCCGAAGAAAGCAGCCGCGTCTTTATGCAGATGGTCTTCGCGACGATTATCGCGGTTCTGCTTATTTACTTTATCCTCATTCTCCAGTTTAACAACATTATACAGCCGGGCATGGTGATAATGGCAATACCGTTCGGCCTTATGGGCATCTTCATCATATTCGCCCTTCACGGCATGGAGCTTTCCATGATGGCGCTGATCGGCATACTCGGTTTCTCGGGAGTTGTCGTGAACGACTCACTCATCATGGTTGACTTTATCAACTCGATTCTGTCCGAGAAGGGCAGCTATTCACAGGCCGAACTCCGCGATGCGATCATTTCGGGAGCCGTGCTCCGTTTCAGACCGATTCTGTTGACCACCGTAACGACTGTAGCGGGACTCGTACCGACGGCATACGGCCTTATCGGCGGATTCGACGCGTTTATTTCGCCGATGGTAATGGCAATGATGTGGGGGCTTGTTGTGGGAACGTCGTCGATACTTGCAGGCATGCCGGTACTGTACCTTTTCGTACACGATCTTACCGCATTCTTTTCCGGACTGTTCAGCAGGAATGACTATACCGTAATCGTCGATACTGCCGACGCAGCGGAGCCCGCGGCAGATTAACCGTATAACTGAACGATAGCGATAACCGCCGTCCTGATTATGTAAGATTGTATAACCGGCATGAGTATTGAAAAAACAATTGATTTTATATACGGAATATTCGATAAAGATGTCCTGACGGTTAACCGGTACTTTATACTAAATCTGTTTTTATGGAGAATCCCATATGAAGAATGAAAGAATTTTTACAATTCTCATTATTGCGGCACTGGTGTGCGTACCCGCCCTTTCATCGTGTAGCGACGATGACGACGGAGGCGGTGGTGATCAGTCCGTAAAGATCGACAATGCCGTCGAAGACATGGACGAGTTTCCATCGGACGCTGAAGTCTACGAGGCGGAATCGTACAGCATTAACGGAGAAGAGATTACCGGAACGGATTCAACAAGTATCGGTTCAACCGATGAAACACCTGGTGAAACATCAGTCACCATACCGACAAGTCTGGCACGTGCTCCGGAGGATGTCTCGGTTTTCGGTTACTGGTTCAACGGATCAATGACCACGACACCGGCTACCGATTCCATAGACGCCTTGATGTCAGCAATCGAGACCATATTCACAAGCTATGTTGACGATTCCGTATCAGATAAAATCAAGATAGACGGCTTTCCTCTGTTCTTTGAATCAGGCGACAACTATTTCTGCTTCTATTTTGAGGACAGCACGGGCAACACCTACAGGACTCCGGTTATCAAAATCAAATATAATATCGGCGGGGTGGATATCGACAACCCGCTGTAAGCAGGATTGAGTGTCCTGCCGCAAGAATCGTTTCATTTTATCATTTTAGCAGGCGGCGCTGCCCCGTATAAACGAGCAGCGCCGTATGACCCGGACTTCTTCTGCATACGGGCAGAACGATCGTATATGTATTCCTTCATTATTTCCGGTACAGACTTGGCAGAGGGGAACGAACCGTTCATTCGTGTCAGAGTGGTTGTTTCACTCAATTTTTGACGCGGATCCTGTATACAACCATGCATGCCAGCGCGAAGAACCCTGCCGAAGCGAAGTTGACCAGATGGTAGGTGAACGCCGAAAGAATTGCGACGTTCTTTCCGATTCCGACGAGGTAGTAACCGCCTACCCACCCGGCCTCCATTGTGCCAAAGCTGCCGAAGCTGTTTATCGGCAAAACGTTGGTAAGTACGGCTGCCGTTGAGCCAAGGACAGACTGAAAGTATGAGAGCTCGTCCGTAAACGCCATGATGACGAAGTACGAGAAGGTATACAATGCCCCCCACACAAGAAGGCTTGTCATGACCAGCATCGGTATCTTGTGTGTGACCGAATCCTTCCCGAAGGTTTCGGCAAGCTGATAGAGCTTTTCTCCGCCCTTGTGTATGACGGACACCTTCGACAATCCCGTTGCACGAGTTACCGCATCGAAGATCCGCGCCGATGGTTTCATGAAACGGTCGATAAACAGGATGACCGCAAGCGACACTATTCCGATGCCACAAGCGGCTGCCAACAGTGCCGGTGAAACCGTTTTTGTTGCGGTAAAGAGAAACGATACTATGAAAAAGACGGCGACGATAAACAGGTCCATGAAGCGTACCACGAGAAGCGAATGGACTCCCCGGGAGACATCCATCTTCAGAATGGTCTTGAGATAGTACACCAGAGTCAACTCTCCCGTACGTGCGGGCATGATCTGGTTAAAGAAATTATGATAGCTGACGACCGTGAACATCCGCGCAAGCGATAATTTTTCCCTGTCAAAAAATACAAGAAAACGCAGTGTCTTGAAGAAATTGGAAAAAAGATAGCACAGCGACGCGCCAATCAGAAAGACCGGGTTCGTTTCCCTGATGATTGAACCAAACGCTTCAGCGTCAAAGATCGTTACAAGGAAGACAACCAGTGACGCACAGAGTATAAAGATGAGCAGGCTTCTAAGAGAAAAAATTCTTTTCCGCCTCTTTTCAAGGAGTTCTTTCCTGTTTGTATCTTCCATTATAATCCTGGTGATTCGTCCGGACATGGACGATCATGATGAAAACTGCTGTCTATTCCGCACCGATCGCCACGGCAGCAGAGCGGAATTCATTGATAAGCCCGTCATAGGATACGGCTACCGGATACTGCGGAAACTCGTCAATCACATTCTGAGGCGGTCTGAACAGTATTCCGCGGTCAGCTTCAGCGAGCATCGTCGTGTCGTTATAGCTGTCGCCGGCCGCTATCGTTCTGAAATTCAGATTTCTGAAACCTTCTACGGCTTTACGCTTGCTGTCAGTCTGACGGAGTGTATAGCCCGTGATCCGTCCTGATCTTTCATCGATAACGAGATCATGGCAAAACAGTGCCGGAAAGCCGAGTTTTTTCATAAGCGGCATAGCAAACTGATAAAAGGTATCGGAGAGTATGATGACCTGAAACTCGTGCCTGAGTTCATCAAGAAAGTCCACGGCACCCTCCAGGGGATCGAGTGTGCCGATAACCTGCTGTATGTCGCCGATGGTTATCCTGTGTGCGTCCAGTATCCCGAGACGCTTTTTCATGAGTACGTCATAGTCGCTGATATCGCGGGTGGTCAGCTTGAGTTCCTCAATCCCGGTCTTCAGCGCGACATTAATCCAGATTTCGGGGAGAAGAACCCCCTCAAGGTCGAGACATGCAAGTATCATCGTTGTTTATCTACCTACTTCGTTTATCAATTTTCCGAGAGTATTGTCGGCTGTAGTCACGCTCTTCTGGTTTGCTTCGTAGCTTCGCTGCACTTCAATCATGTCAACCATGCCGCGCACAACATTCACGTTTGATTTTTCCAGAAAACCCTGGTTTACCTTCAGCTTTTCCGGAGCAAGCGGGGGGCCTGATTCCGGTGTTTCCATGAACATCGACGTACCGATTTTCTTGAGATGCCGCTTGTACGGAAAATCAACAAGGCGCAGCCTGTCGATAACCACGGGGTCCTGCCACTCGTTCTCTGTCTGTCCGACGGTCTCTTCGTCGGAGAGTTCGCGGTTTATCACGACTTCTCCGTTTTCCTTTATGATGAAGTTGTGCTTCTGTATTTTGATAATGCCGTTTTCACCGAGGACGGGGTTACCGTTATGGGTCATGAGTATGCCTTCGTCGTTGATCGTAAACGATCCGTTCCTGATATACCGTTCACCGCGTTCGGTCTGCACGGTAAAGAACCCCTCCCCTTCGAGGGCAAGGTCAAAATCATTCTCGGTCCGCATCAGCGCTCCCTGCTCGAACTGCGTAAAGACCTCATTAACTTCAAGTCCCGTACCAAGTTTGCCCACATACGGCATCGAGTCGTATGACCCGGCAGGTACAATCCCGAGACCGTCGTCGTTGATTCTGCGGATGATCATGTCCGGAAACGCCTTGAAAACCGTTGTATCCTTCTTGAACGCCGTCTTGTCCACATTTGCGAGGTTGTTCGCCGTTACGTCCCTCTTTGCCTGCTGCGCGCTCATGCCGCTCACGCCTGTATAGATACCTCTGATCATCTACATGCCTCCTTCTACCCTCCTAATATCGGCACCGATCAGGGATAACTTGTGACATAATTTTTCGTATCCGCGGTCGCTGTGATAGATCCTCCTGATCTCTGTTTCACCCTCCGCAGCGAGCGAGGCGACAATCAGCGCCGCTCCGGCACGGAGATCGGACATCATAACAGGGGCCGACATCAGCCTCTTCCCGCCCTTGACAATCGCGGTATTCGCTTCTATGGTAATGTCCGCGCCCATGCGGACAAGTTCGGCTACATGGGTGTATCTGTTCTCAAAAATGCGTTCTATTATAACGGCGATTCCGG
>CAZAHA010000190.1:0-5739 GCA_964484915.1 uncultured Leptospirales bacterium | reverse complement strand
CTCTTCTGGACATGAAATCTGCCGACGACCTCGCGGAGAAACTCTCCGGCACGATATCGCACTTAACCGTATCAGACTGCTTCATTACCCTGTTCCATGCCGAGGACGAGCTCCTTCCGGAGGAATCCGAACTGACCTTTGCCTATAAAGACAACGTGGTCCTTGCGATGACCGATAAGAAACTGATTTTTCCAACCCGCGATATTCTGCCGGACCGGTTTTTTCGGTCACGGGAACGGAAGGAATACCATCTGGACCTCCTGATGACGCCGCAGCGGCGGCTGGGCTATCTTATCTTCAACTTTAACCTTGACGACAGAAACATACTGCAGAGCTTCAGAGAGGTCGTCTCAAACAGCCTCTTTTCGCGCCAGCTCATGGTACAGGTTGATTCGCAGAAGGAGGACCTGAAGCAGAACCTTGAAACGATGCGCAGGACGATGTCCGGATTCATACAGACACTGCAGCAGACCGTCGAGACCCGCGATCCCTATACGGCGGGCCATCAACGGCGTGTATCAGACCTCGCGCGGAGGATCGCGCAGCGAATGGGGCTTCCGGACGATACCGTCGAGTCCATACGGATCGGTGCCATCATCCACGACCTGGGCAAGATCTACATCCCCGCGGAGATTCTCAACAAACCGGGGCAGCTCCGCGATATTGAAGTATCGCTTCTGAGAAGCCACCCGGAAATTGCATACGACATCATCAAGCCGATAGATTTTCCCTGGCCCATCGCCGAAATCATTCTTCAGCACCATGAGCATCTTGACGGAACAGGATATCCGCGAGAGCTTAAGGGCGATGCCATCAGGATTGAAGCCAGGATCATCAGTGTCGCTGACGTGGTCGAAGCGATGGCCTCCCACCGGCCGTACAGAGCCGCACTCGGCATCGAGAAGGCACTGCAGGAGATACGGCACTACAGGGGCAGATGGTATGATGCCGATGCCGTAGACGCATGCATCGGTCTTTTCACGTCCGGAGAGTTCGAGTTTGGCGATTCTCCTGAGGAGACCCCGTATATCCTTTCCAATCACGAACACCACACGCTGAAGTACAGAAAACAGACCGGTGAAAAATAAAAGCGGCCGTCCTCTTTCCGGACAGCCGCTTACTCCTGGTAATGATGCTTATCTTTATCCTATAACAAGGCCGATGATCGCTTCAGGCGCGATGACCCTGAAGGTAAATGACTCAGTCATGAAGAAGGTGATCTCCTCATTCGTGTGTGAGTGGTACCCGATCGCGATGTCCTGACCGATGGAAAGTTCGGTGTCACCGCCGCGCGCGGACACAAGCATACCGCCGTTTACCGCACCCGAGTAGATGACCCTTCCTTCGATCTGTTTCTCAACAAGCGACCGCAGCGTACCGCCCGGGACCGCCCGCGCGAGTACCTTCCACAGCTCGGGATTAACAACGAGAATAGCGGGACCCTCAATGCCTTCGAGAATCAGCCTTCCCTGTGCCTCGGAAATAGCGTCGATAATCGAGTCGGGATTCAGCTTTACCGGCACGGTTGATTCGCTTGCAGCCTGGTTTAAACCCTCGACACTGCTCTTGGGAAAGCCGTTGTAGACAACATCCTCCTCGAACGCTGCAATCTTTCTGGAAGCTTCGATGAGCGCGTCAAGTTCGATGTCCCTGGCGCCGCGCTCTATGTTGTCGAGCTCCCACTGTCCAAGCGTAAACATGGCGCGCGCCTCAACAAGCGGCATCACCGTGTGCACACCGTACGAGACGCCGGATTTTGCATGCGTTTCGCTTGCACTCAATCTTCCAATGTTGACGCTTGCATAGCCTAAACCATGCGGACCGCTGATGTCGACGAACCGTCTGGCAGACAGGTTCGCGATCAGTGTTTCGCGCGCGACAGAGTTTATTTCATCCCAGGCGGCTGAACTGACTGGTGCAAGATTTCTTCGAAAAATGTCCATACTCCACTCTCCCTTGGTTGTTATTTTAGACTGCCGATGCCGAGTCCTGACGGACCTGACGAATTACCATCTGAACCTTCATCACCAGCCCTTTCTGCTTTTGATCCATTCAAAAACTCCTCTTCGACCTCTTCATACCCCTGCTGGTAGAAATCAAACTCTTCGGGTTCGAGTTCCTTTATGAGCCTCAAAAACTCGCCGGCATGCACCTTCTCCTCGTCGGCGATGTCGATTAGCACCTTCTGGGCAAGAACATTGTCAGTCGATTCTGCCAGCTGCTGATACAGCTGGATTGCTTCATATTCTGCGGCTACCATAAGCCGGATCGCCCGAACCAGCTCCTGGTTTGTCAGCAGCCTGTCGCTTTTTTTTACGTTAAATGGATGCGCAAATTCTGGCATAAAATCCTCCGTTTGACATACGGACACATTCATGCCCGTTTACATAATTGATAATGAATGCGTATGATCGTGCGCTATTGCGGTACACGCACCCTTCGGCGGATCAGCGTACCGATTATATACTATGCACGGTTCTTGCTACAGTCAAGGATTTATCACTCCATGGAGGCGCTTTCCATACGGGTACTGGTTAACACCGTGTATATTTTACCGGCTACAGGGCGGGTAAACGTGAATGTCGTCCAGTACCGCCACGCCGACCGTAATCTTCCGCTCATCGACCTCGATTTGGACGGTTCCCGCCTCACGGTTTTGATGCAGAAGCGCGATCTCCTTTCCCGGCATTATCCCCATATCGTACAAATACTGCATCCTTCCGCTGTTGCCGGAGACACGGCTGACAGTCAGCATGATGAATTCCGGTGCGGTGCAAAGTGCCATGTCCGTCACGGTAAGGCTCTTTTGCCCCTTCTTTGGTATCTCGTCGCCGTGCGGGTCCCTGTCTGGATGGCCAAGTGCCGCATCAACCCGCTCAAGAAAGGTGTCAGAGACCGCGTACTCCAGACGCTCGGCCTCATCATGTACCTCGGCCGGATCATAGTGCAGGGTCTTTACCAGAAAGGTTTCAAGCAGACGGTGCCGCCGGAGCATCGCGATGCCAAATAATCGTCCCTTGCCGGTAAGTGTACATCCGCGGTGGGGACGGTACTGCAGGTATCCGTCCGCCGCGAGTTTTTTCAGCATGGAGGTCGCGCTTCCCGGCGTCACGCCGATCAACCGTGAAAGGTCTCCGGTGCCAATGGAATTTTTGGACTGTTCGCTCATGTACTTGACGATGTGCTTCATATACGACTCGGCGCTTGATTTATGCCTGCTGTCAACGCTCATACCGACATCACCTCGTTCGCCCAGGTCCGGCCCTTTTCCGTAAGCATCATCCTCCCTTCGCTGCAATAGATGATGCTGTTTGCGGTCGCCTTCCTGATAACGGTACCGGCAAACTGATCACTCCAGTTGATATGGCCTGTCAGGTGATCCTCGCGGCACTCGGTATGTGCACTCTCGCTTTTTTCATGGTGCAAAAGGTGTACGGCGAGCATCTTCTGGGCAAACTCCCACTTACGGCGTCGTTTCATGAAGAAGCGCATCACAAGACCGCGCCGCGGTGAGAAGAAAAGCGCCAGAAGAAAGATCACACCTGTCATACTCGCCATGGCACCGGCAATGGAGACATCAAACACGAGCGCCGTGTAGTATCCGGTGACGGCGGAAATAATCCCCGCGAGCGAGGCGAAGACAAGCATCCGGAAAAGGTCATCGGTAATCAGATACGCCGATCCGGCAGGAGCGATAACGAAGGCAACCACCAGGATCGAACCCACAGAATCAAACGCGCCGACTGCGGTGACACTTAATACCAGCATCAGACCATAATGGATGAGCCAGGGCCTGAATCCGAAGGACGCAGCGAGTCCGGAGTCGAACGTGGATATCTTGAGCTCCTTAAAGAAGAGCACCAGCAGGAAGATGTTTAAAAGAAGGATGCCGCTCATGAAGACGAGCGAACGAGGCAGGCTGAGCCCCAGAAATGCAGTACGGTCAAGCGGTGCCAGAGCTATCTCACCCAGGAGCACGGCATCGTTATCGAGGTGTACGTTTGCCGCATACTTCGATACCAGAATGACGCCAATGCTGAAGAGCGCCGGAAAGACCATGCCAATCGCGGCATCGCTCTTGACGAGGCCGGTTTTAAAAAGGAGCTCTGTCAGTGTAACGGTAATCATGCTCATGACCACGGCGCCGATTATCAGAAGCGGCGAGGTGAGACTACCCGCGAGAAAGAAGCCGAGGACGATTCCCGGAAGCACCGAGTGGCTGATCGCGTCGCTCATCATCGCCATGCGCCTGAGTACCAGAAAAACACCCGGCAGCGCACACGCGACGGCAACCACCGAGCCGACAAGAATTATCTCATACGCCATCATGACCCTCCCGCACTTTTTGCTGCCCGTTCAAAACCGGGCCCGGTGAGCCCGTACAGGCCGTTTACTTCCTTTACGTATCCCCGCATCCTGAGTGCCTTCAACCCTTCCTCGGTGTTTTCGTTACGCGGCCGTACAGCGGCGATCGTCGTCAGGGGATGGAGGCGGTCCCGTTCGTCATGCATGGACGCAAGCCGGTACATGTCTACCAGGATGCTCTCCAGCGCGAAGTTTCTGCGGTTTTGAAGACGCATGATCACCGTATGGAGGAGTCCGCGGTGGGGGCTAAAGAGAATGGAGGCAACCATGATCGCGCTGACGACCAGGACGATTACCGGTCCCGTGGGAAGGTTCTCAACCGAAGTCGATATAAGCGAACCCGTAACGCCGGAAACAGCCCCGAAGAGCGCGCTTAACAGCACCATAACGCCTATCCTGTCGGTCCACTGCCGTGCGGCAGCAGGCGGTGCGACGATCATGGCGCTCATCAGGACGACGCCGACTGTCTGCAGACCGATAATAATCGCGAGTACGATCATCGAGGTTATCATGATGTCGACCGTACGCTCCGAAAAGCCAAGTGACCGTCCATACTGCGGATCAAACGTCATGATCTTGATCTCCTTCCAGAAGAGGATCATGAGAACCATTGCGATGCCGCCGAGGACGCTCATGGTAATGACGTCATCCAACATGAGGGTCGCCGCCTGTCCGAAGAGAAACTTGTCCAATCCCGCCTGGCTTGCCGTGGGCATCCTCTGGATAAAAGTCAAAAGGACCAGGCCGAAGCCGAAGAAGACGGAAAGGATTATCCCCTGTGCGCCGTCACTGTCCAAGCGCGTGTTCTTGACGATGGTCAGAATCAACAGTGTGCCAAGCCAGCCTGCGGCCGCCGCGCCAAGGAGCAGGACAAACGGCGCCTTGGACAGCGTCAGCATAAACGCAATCGCGACGCCCGGAAGCGAGGCATGCGAGATGGAATCTCCCAGTAGACTCTGCTTTCGTAAAAAAGCAAATGTGCCAAGCGCACCGGCTACGGTACCAAGGACCAGTGACCCGAGCGTGACGTTCCGTATGGTGTAGTCAAACACGATCTCATAAAGGAGCGCTTCCATCCTACACCTCCGCTTCCCGCAAAAAGCCGATCCGTCCGCCGTAGGTCCTCCTCAGGTTCTCGGGAGTAAAGACCTCGCTCACCGGGCCGCTAGCCATGAGGCGGACGTTGAGAAGAACGACCCAGTCAAAGTATTCCGGCACCGTCTGGAGATCATGGTGCACAACAACCACCGTTTTACCCTCGGCGCGCAGCTCCTTGAGCATGGTGATGATCGCCCGCTCGGTCTGAGCGTCGACTCCCTGAAACGGTTCGTCCATCAGATAAAGGTCGGCGTTCTGCACCAGCGCCCGGGCAAG
>CAZAHA010000189.1:0-5749 GCA_964484915.1 uncultured Leptospirales bacterium | reverse complement strand
ATACAGAATGGCCGCAGCGGAAGCAATATTTAACATAACGGCTTTATGGCACGGCGTGACGACTGTCCGCTTTATATCAGAACGAAAAAGGAGATAACGGCAATAATAATGATAAAGGCGCCGATCACGAGACCCACAAGCAGGCTTCTGTTCGAGCGTGAGGCCTTGACATCGACGACCGGATCGCCTGACTTGACTTTAACGTCCTCCTCTTCGACAGACTTTCCGTACAGATTATTCGCAATCTTTGTTAGAACAATATAGTTGTCTTTGGAATCCCTTCGGACCGATTCCACAACGCCGGAGAGAGGTTTGACACGGTTGTCTTCCATGAGATTGAGCTTATTAACGACCTGGCGCCCCATCGCGGACTGTGCATTTATGATGACATAGATCCGGTTTCCGGGTTTCAGTGATGAGATCTTGACACCCTTGGCTGGACCAAGTACGAGATCCACGTCTATAACGGCAGCCTTCTTTTCCGGCACATCCTCCTCATCTGTTTCGGCATCACTTTCTGTAATCGCGACTTCCGGGGAAAACACGGTATCCACAATGATAGAGTTGTACCGGTCGCAGAGCACCGTTATTGAAGCGGTTGCGTATTCAGCCGGCAGGGCCCTGGTTAAAAGAGACGCGATCTTCGCGGAATCAAGGGTTCCCAGAATCAGGCCGAGGCGTTCGGAATGTATCGAATCAAGCGAGGTTTCTATTTTCTGGACGACATCGCGCATGTTGCTGTCAGAGGATGCGAAGGCCTTTATCTCGTGAAAGAGGTCGACGATATAGTTGGACGGTGAGAAGCGATGGGGATCAAGCTGCTGGCTGAAGACGGTGTAACGGGAGATGACCGACTCAAGAAGCGTATTGTAGAAGATGGCCCCGGCGGCGATGCTCTTTCCTCCCCGCTCAACCGTATAGACACAGACGATTGTGTCCTCCATGCCGCTCTCTATCACCCTGCTAACAAGTTCCCTGTTGTTTCCAACATATTTCTGAGCGATCTCGCTGTTCTGTGCAACTGTATGGGTCTGTTTCCGTTCAATTGCGTTTATAACCTCGAGCACACCGTGGCTGATCCGCTGAAAGGCCAGGTATATCTTTGCATCATCTGTCTGGAAAACGTGGTCGAGGAAGCGTTTGATATAATAATCGACCGTACCGGTATCGTTGGCATCAAGCTTCCTGATAATGGACTCAACAAGCTTAACCTTGAACTCGCCGCTGATCTGTTCACTAAGTATCTCGCTCCGACGTGTATCGATAGAGTATTCATTTTTAGCTGAGAAGATATGGTTCACAAACTGGGTGCTTGATACGTCAACGGTAAAGTGTTCATGTTCGTAACCGAGTATAACGGTGGAATAGTGCAGCAGCATCTCGCTGACAGATGTGTCGATAAAACCAGACATCAGGACTATTTCGTTAAAACTGGGCAATACCGCCTTTATGTTCAGGGCGATTATGTTCTTTTCCGCCATCGTCCGGTATCCCCTCCTAAGGAAAACTGCCAAAAAAAGGTGTAAACAAAATATCAGATTGTTACAGCAATACAGTAATATGCAAAACTGTAAAGTCAAGAACATTGTCGGCTGATGCCGAAATTTACTGTTTACATGATCAATCGGTTCAATCTAATGGAAAGTGAACACAATAATGTCAGATCAGGAGCATCGCCACGTGAAGAAAATTATCCTATTTATTGCAGTCGCGTTTACACTGCCGCTATCCGCCCAGGATTTTACCCATCAGACGGATTACGCCAAGGCAAACATAACTTCCATCGACAAGCGCGTAGTCATTGACGAGGACACCGGCGAACGGTATTATGAAACGGTTTTTTCGCTGAAGATTCTGAACGGACGGTTCAAGGGAACCGAGAAGAAGGTTACGTTTCAGGGAAAGGACACCATGCCTGATTATGTAAAATACCGGAAGGGGGAGACGATCTATATCGGCTTTAACGCCACCAGCATAAAAACGGAAACAGACACCTATATCTCACTGTACGACATCGACAATTCAAACGGAATAATTGTTCTGCTTCTCCTTCTGTGTGCGACGGTTATCATCATCGGCAGGCTGCGCGGCTTCTTCTCGATGATCGCCCTCGTTGTGACGATCGGGATGATCTTCTTTATTTTCGTACCTTTGACCCTCAGGGGTTTTCCTCCGATTATCAGCGCACTTCTTGTCTCTTTTGTATCGATCATCATCACGATACCGATCATAACCGGCATCTCAAAAAAGGCGCTGTCGGCAATGGCGGGAGCCAGCGCTGGCATTCTGATTGCGACCGCGAGTGCACTTGTGTGCGGCTACACAATGCACCTTTCAGGACTTATTACCGACGACATGATAGAGGTTTTTTACATGGCAGAAGCTGATATCAACATTCGGGACATCGCACTGTCCGGGATGATCATAGCGGGCCTCGGCGCGATCATGGACGTATCTGTTTCGATATCGTCGTCCACGGCGGAGCTCTTTGAGGCTAATCCCAACCTTGAATTCAGGCGGGCGTTTCTTTCCGTTCTGACCATAGGTCGCGACATACTGGGGTCTATGGTGAACACACTGATTCTTGCCTACGCAGGAAGTTCACTTGCACTTTTACTCGTTATATCGATGAAATTCGACAGCAGCATGCCCATCATGATGATATTGTCACACAACGTTGTTCTGGTGGAAATCGTGAAGTCGTTTGTCGGAAGCTTCGGCATGTTTTTGTCTATCCCTGCGACCGCATTTATCGCGGTAAAGCTCAACCTGAAGGCTTCTTCGGAATGAAACCGAGCAATGGACGTATCCCTCGCCGGTGCTCTCTGAACAGTCTGACAAGCTCTAGACCGGCAAATCCGGCATGCACACCGGGGAAAAACGTGTCGAAGGAGGCAAACGGTATCTTGTTCTGAACCCTTTTCAGGAGTTCCCCAAGAATCCGTTCATAGTAATAGAGCGACCGATGTGCGAGTGTGCCAAGGTCCCGCTTGTCACGGACTGTTTTGATCTCGACAAGAAGCTTCTTCAGCTTTCCCGGACTGAGGCTTTCGCGGAGTGAGCCGATACTCTTTTCCGCGCGCTCCTGTTCGGCGTGGAGAAGATCGGTTAATTCCTTAAGCGGATAAGAGCGGACGCGATCCAGACCGAGTATCCATGCTGAACAGTCCAGAAGTGAATAGATCCAAAACCGGTCATGTTCGATCTCTTCCGGCAGGAGAGCCCGGATGGCCGATTCCGGCAGATCCGCCTGATTGAGTTTCAGGCGCTGCGCCGTTTCCCCGATATATGACAGGTATTCATCGGATTCCGCAACACGCGCGATACGTTTGTACACTGATTTATTCTCTTCAATAAAATAGCGGAAGCCGCGATAACGGCCGAAGACCCGCATCGTGTCGAGGTATCCCAGCTGCGTAAAACGTGTGAGGAACTCCTTGTCAAAGTCGAGCACCCCACCCATCGTTACAGAATTTTTGATGTAAACAGTCCGTGTATTCTTGAAGTCCGGACGGCGTGTTATGCCTATTCCGGAAATATCAACCATGATTATATTGCGATATCCCCGTTTCCTGGCCATGTCATAGGGGATGTTGTTGTACACGCCGCCGTCAATAAACTGCTTGTCGCTGATCTTCGTTACGGTAAAACCGGGGAGCGTCGCACTCGCCTTGAGATAGTCAAGCAGCGCCCCCTCCTTCATCTGATCTATGAAAATTTCGACCGGTTTTAGCTCGTTCAGGTGGTAGGTAATGACGCCCAGGTCTATCCCCCCGTTACGAATCCGTGACTCGTCCAGATACTTCTTCAGCGTTTTCGACATGGGCAGCGTATCGAGTCCCCGCTTCTTGAAGATTTTCTTGCGGTACTCAAGCAGCGTCTTGAAATTTTTCCTGTCCAGGACGAATTCACCGTCCCGTTCCAACTCATCAGGTATCGCGATGATATCGCCAAGACCGATGTTCGATATGATCTCTTCGAGCGAGGCCATATCCTTCTGGGCGATAAAGCCCGCAACAAGCGCGCCTACCGAGTTACCGATGACGGCGTCTATACGCACACCAATCTCTCTGAGTGCACGCCAGACGCCCAGGTGATAGACGCCACGCGCGCCGCCGCCGCCAAGGACCAGGCAATATCCGTCCTTTTCTCCGCGCATCACGCCCGTATCCTGCTGCCAGGCTGTGTGTCTTCTGTAAGCCAGACGTTTCCACCAATAACACTGCCGCGCCCAATCGTAATATTGCCGAGGATCGTCGCCCCCGAATAGATGATAACATCGTCCTCTACCTTAGGATGGCGGTCTATCCCCTTAATCGGATTGCCGTTCTTGTCGAGCGGAAAGCTCTTCGCGCCGAGAGTTACCCCCTGATAGATCCTGACGTTTCTGCCGATCCGGCATGTCTCGCCGATAACAACTCCGGTTCCGTGGTCTATGAAACAGCGTTCATCGATTGAGGCCCCAGGATGGATGTCGATGCCGGTTTCCGAATGCGCCATCTCGGTGATGATCCGCGGAATCAGCGGTACTTCAAGCGTAAAGAGTTCATGTGCGATCCTGTAATTTGTGAGGGCTCTAATACTGGGATAACAGAAGATCACCTCTCCGACATTCCGGGATGCCGGATCTCCCTCGTAGGCGGCAAGGGCGTCTGTGGAGAGCATGTGACGTATATAGGGGAGTTTTTCGATAAGCTTCTGAGAAATCTCCCTGGCCTTCTCCTCGCATTCGATGCACGTCTCGCTTTCATGCGAACAGACAAAACAGTATCCACGGCGGAGCTCCGTGATAAGATCAACATAGATCTCATCAATCAGAACTCCGATATAGTACTTCATGGATCCGCTTTTCATGTTCGCGGAGCCGAAATATCCGGGAAAGATGACCGCCCGGAGTTTTTCGACCACGTTTTGAAGAACACGTATGGACGGCATCGGCGCGGCATCCAGACCCTGGTGGTACATCGTCGAGAGCACCTCGTGTGTCGTAAGGGTCTCGGCAACGTCATGTATGAAACGGCGTGGTGAGTTGTCCATCGATCCTCCATTGTCAGTCCAGTATGTCGGCATAAAGATCTGTAGAGAGATAGCGTTCACCGCCCGAGGGCAGTATGACGACCATCTGTTTTCCCGTATACTCCGGGGCGATCCGGAGAGCAGCAACAAGGGCCGCTCCTGAAGAGATGCCGCAAAAGATACCCTCGTTCCGCGCGATCGCCCGCGCCATCCCGAGCGCGTCTTCATCATCGACCTGGAGAACACCGTCTACTATGCCGGTATTGAATATGTCGGGAAGAAACCCCGCTCCAATACCCTGTATGCGATGCGGTCCCGGCTCCCCTCCGGAAATGACAGGTGATTTTGATGGCTCCACCGCATAGGCCTGAATCTCCTTTTTCTTCTTGATCTCTTCGGCGACTCCGGTGATCGTTCCGCCGGTACCGACACCCGATACCAGAATATCGATTCCGCCTTCGGTATCTTCCCAAATCTCACGAGCAGTCGTTCTCCGGTGAATGTCAGGATTGGCAGGATTGACAAACTGTCCAACGACAAAGGCACCGGGATTCTGCTTTGTAATCTCTTTCGCCTTCATGATGGCGCCCTTCATGCCATCGGCGGCAGGCGTCAGAACAAGCTCGGCACCGAACGCCTTTATTATCTTTCTGCGCTCAGCCGACATCGATTCCGGCATAACCAGGATGCAACGGTACCCGCGAACGGCACAGACAAACGCAAGACCAATACC
>CAZAHA010000188.1:0-5800 GCA_964484915.1 uncultured Leptospirales bacterium | reverse complement strand
GGAGGTGCCGGTTTTGGTCGCGTTAGGCAGCAACGCCGTGTTTTGGGTTGTTTATCTTTTCAATAGGCGAGTTTACCGTGTCCGTTTCCACAGGGCCGATCGGTACGAGCTCCTCGCTTCCGTCGTTTGTCATGAAGGTAAGGGTTCCCGCCTCGCCGATCGCCGCGGACGCGTCGACCCGGTTGTTACCGGAGACCTTGAAGATCGCGCTGACGTCGTCCTGGCCGTCGTTGTTGAGGTCTACGTTACCCTCAACGTTTTCCGACATCGGTATCTCGCGAAAAAAATCGATATTCGTCCTTCCGTTTTTTCCGAAACCGTCACGGTGAATCTCGTTTGTGAGGTCCATGATGTTGAGCGCGAACGAGTTGACGTCGTTCATGTTGGTTTTCAGCACCTGGTCGCGGATCTCTACGAGGCCCTTCAGCTCACCGCTGTTATAGTGCACGGGATCGCCGCTCTTCTCCCAGACGATCTTGTAAAAGCCGTTGTTCTGCGGGTCCTCCACGGCAGCGAGGGTGTGCTGTATCTCGCCCTGAACCAGGTTCTCGGACCCGATGTAGACGATGAGTTCGTCCTCGTCGCTCCTGCCGACGGAGACATCGACAATACTTGACAGCTTCTCGATCAGCGCATCACGACGGTCCTTGAGGTCATTGGGCGAATCCCCGACCGCCTCCGACTTCATTATCCGTTCGTTCAGGTCGCGGATGTCGCGCGCGTACATGTTGATCTTGTTGATCCTGAGCGCTATCTCGCGGTTGGCATCATTCTGAAGGTTTTCGAGTTCGCCGAACACGTGGTTTATCTCGTTGGACAGCGCAACAGCCTTTTCCTTGACGACCTCGCGGGTCGCACGCTGCTCAGGATACTTGGAAAGCTCCTGCCACGCCGCCCAGAACTCGTCTGTACGGGTCCGGATAGAGTTGTCGGACGGTTCGTTGTATACGTTCTCTATCTGGTAGATGTAGTCGTCGCGTGACTTCCAGTATCCGAGCTTGTTGTTTTCGGTAACGATACGGTCGTCGATAAAGGTATCGCGGACACGTTCCACCTGGGCCACCACGGCGCCCTGACCAATCTGTCCGGTAATCTCGGCGCGGTTAAGCGCGGGAACATAGAGAGGATCGGCCGCGGTTATGTTGACCTTCTGCCGGGTGTATTCCTCGTTCTCCGCGTTAGAAATATTGTGTCCGGTTACATGCAGCGCCTGCTGGTGCGCCGACAGTCCGCGCTTGCTTATTTCAAGGCCCATAAATGTCGAGTTCATATGGTGCTCCTTACACTGTCCGGTTAAAAAGCGCGGCTGACGATCTTGCCCGTCGCGCCGGACCGCCGGCTGAGTAGCCATCGTCCAGAGACACGCTTTCGCGGAGCTGCGACATGACGGCGTTAAAGAATTCGATATTGTCGAAAAGACAGTTTCTGTTTGTCTGCGAGAGGCGCCGTACACGGTTCATTACTTCCCGTAGCGAATTGACCGTCGTACGAAAACTGTCTCTCCGGTGCTCGCTAAAACGGGACGATAGCTCCGTCGCCGACACGGAAGTCTCCGGAATACCGACCGTTTCTGCTATCATCGCTGTCACGGTCTGCCGTCTCGACTCGGATTCGTCTATCGAACGCATGATGTCCTCCTGCTGAAGGATAAGCTCCTCCAGGGCGGGCGCGTTCCGCTCGATTATGACCGATGTCTTATCGGCCTCTATCTCTTCGAGTGCCTGATACTGAAGAACAAGCGTCTGCAGGATGTCTATGAGCGCGTCGACTGTCCGTTCCATACTGTACCTCCGTGTATATACCTCTACTCTACACCATTCGGCACATTCCCAAAAAGATTAAGAAAAATATGTCTCATGTTTCTGCGCGTTGTACCGCAGATACTCTCACAAGGCGTTACATTTTTTGATAAGGATAACCGTGACTCAACTGAATCGAGCACAACCGTATAACCGGAGAAAAACCCCAAAACATGCAATTTATTCGTCCGGGTTTACGAAATCGGACGACTGTCCGGAGTTTTTTTATTCTATCATTGCCCGTCAGATTGGAACCAGCCGCCGGCTCAGCTTCCGGCAGGCTTTGCGTATCACATGTGACACTACGAAATTTTTAACCACAAACAAGGAGTACAGGAAAATCATGAAGGGTAAATCATTGGTCATGGTATGCATGACACTTGTTCTTGCGTTGACAGCTCTGTCCGGCTCCAGCAAGACAGCGGAGTCCAGCGACGGTAAACCATCAGTCACCGAGTTTACGACATCCGACGGCAAGGTCTCAATAAACGCACCAAAATTATGGAGTAAGAGCGAGTCGGACAGCGACGGTATAATCCTGTCGATTGAGGATGGCTCTATGAAGCGTCAGCGGCTGATACTGAATATGCATTCCTGCCTACACATCAAGAACGGCTTGCAGTCTGTTATTCATAACAAGTCCAAGGTTTGGCGCGCACACCAGGTTGTCGGTTTTATGTTCATCTGTTGCTTGTACATAGGGCAGAATGATCTCCTGTACGGGTGGAGTTACTGGTTTTCCCACTGTAAAATTGAGAACGTGTTTGTCAAAACCATCAGGTATTCCGTCGATTGACAGTTCATATTCATCGGAGCGTTCGCTTGTGAGTATCCCGTAGTGCATGTGATTATACCATCTCATAGTAAATTATTGGACAATGTAGTGTAATTTTGACTTGTCAAATATAATATGTTTCATAATGCTTTCTCAATTATATGGTTGAGATAGTTACAATCTGTCGTTGCATAATACTCAGGCTGTCAAAAGCAGAATAACGGGTAATTATCTTGAACCATCAGAATCGTATTTGAAGGAAAGTGAATGACTGTCAGGTGTAGGAAAACAGGAGGGTGGATGATAAAGAGGTGGATTTATGCTGTATGTCTTGTGACAGCTCTTGCCGGATGTATCTATGTTGATAATGATGATCTGGATTATGAACAGCGAATTATTGAAGAGGATATCGACATTCTGAAAAAGGAATATACTGAACTGTCAGAACAGCTTGGTGGTTCTCTTATAACTGTTGAATCCCAAAAAGAACTGGAGTCCTCAGTAAGTGACATGGTGTCCGGTAAAACGGGTGCTGACATCGCGTTTCTTGTTGATGACAGTGCAAGTATGGACGGTGAATACAATCTGGTCCGTGCTTTGCTGAATTCTTTTTCAGGAGCATCCAAAACCGGTCCCTGGCTTGCACTGGCAACATTTAGCGATAATAACGTGGACCCGGACAACTGGTTTACTCTGCATGCCGATCTTGCGCAGGGGGCTGATCTGTCTCAGTATATATATGATATTACACCCGCTGGTGGAGACGATCTCCCGGAATCAATCTATGATGCGCTCTTTACCGCGGCAGATTCGATGTCATGGCAGTCACAGTCTGAGCGAATCATTATCTGTATCAGTGATGCGATACCTCATTCCAATGAAATGACACGCCATTCCCTCAATGATGTAATACAAAAAACCGGTGAAAGTTCTCCGGCAATCACGGTTATTATGCTCCTTGTCTTACAATAGAAAAAAAAAGGGTTTGTTAATGATAAAAAATATAATAATTGTTTCCATAATACTTATCTCCCTCCCGGTATTGGCTCAGGAGCAGAAAGATGAGTTCTCGCTTTTCGGGCTTGATACTCAACTTCGTTTTTCAGCCGCATATCTGTATTGTACCGGTTCAGAACTTGTATACATGCCGGAAGAAGATGATACAATACGAACATATGATGAAAACCAGAATGCGTTTGAAATACGGATTAATGAGTTCTCAAAAGAATACGATACCGGTGATGCGGTTCAGCTCAAGACCGGGATTGGCACGTCGTTTGACTTCACACTACTGAAAAGACCTGTCCGTCTGTTGGGAGTTGGTTTATATGCGTCTTATCTGGGTAAAACCGGCGGACAGTATCCGTTTCATTCTGTTGGAGGCGGTATTTCCCTGGATGTACTGTTCCTGCGAACCGAGCTGGGACTTTCAAAGCCCTTTTTCCGGGAGAAACCGGAAAAGATTGAGTCCTTTTCCTATCAGGACGGAGAAATAATTCCTGAATTCACAAATGAGTATCCAATGTATAACATAGATTTCTCATATTATATTGAGTATGGGATTTTGCGTATTGGAAATGTTGTTCCATTTACCGGTTCAATGGTAACCATAAGCGTTTTTGATGATAGTTATATGCAGATGCTTAACAGCTCATATATCATGTTTGGAGTTAATATGTATTTATAATTTGATTGTGGTTTATACCATATATGTGTAAGAAACATAATAACAGATGTGATGCGCACAGGTTCCAGTATCGACAGCACTTTCCGGATACATACAGTAAGGCAACGTACAGCTCTACAGGATAAATACATGAATCGCATACACATCTTTCTTGCATACTATTCCATGCCGATTTCTTTTTAGGAAACTTCTCACTATAAGACACCGTACAACAGGAGAATAATGCTTGTCAAAGGTTAAAACGAACTATATCGGTTGTTACAAAAAGTATTTGTGAACGGAATAAAGCCCTGTATCACGATGCATTGATTCCAATTTATTTAAACAAGAGCATTTTCTATAAAATATACACTTAGTATTATATTTATAATTTATTTATAAGTTTATTTCTATACTGTAATTTAAACGACAACAGCGCATCGGCAAATACGGTCGATACCATTCAGCAAACAAAAGATATCGTTGGAGTCTGGAGTGTAACTGAATATGTTGACGGCAGTTCTCAAAAATCAGTATACTCAATGACTGATTACATTTTTACAGATTCAACAAATTACACAATAACAAAACACAAACATGTATTGATTAAAAATGAAACGATGTATCTGATTGATACCTTTAATTACCATATTAATAACAACACACTCTCTCTTTCCACAGATAGACTCTTTACGCTGTCAGCCGTTGCGGTCAATCAGCACGATCACGTCGACTCCCTGATCGTCAACAATCCCGGCCTTCATTTCTGCGATGTCCGACATCAGCGCTTCCTCAAGGTCACAGCCGGCGTCCATGTACATCATGATCGTCCAGTCGCGCCCCCGGGTTGTAAACGTACAGGTTTTGCTGGATGCGAGGTTGTTTCCGGCCGCATCAGTGACGCCGGTGCCCACAGTAACAGTGTAGTCTTCGTCATAATGGAGCGAGCAGCTTGGTGTAAATGTTGCCGTCATGGTACCGGCTGTATAGCTTATCGTACCTGAAACGGTATCCGAAGACGAATCTTCCACTGTTATGTTCGTGCTTGTCAGCGTAGACTGATCCATGGCTTCATTAAAGCTGATCTGGATGGACGGCAGCACGGACTGATCTGTTGAGTTGTCCGATGGCGTAACAGTGCTTACGGAAGGCCCGGTACCGTCAGATGTGGTAAACGTGAAGCTGTAGCTTGAGGCCATTGTGTTTGGTGATGTTGCGACGTTATGACTATGTTGGTCGCTGCAGAGACGTTGTCCGCGTTGGCAGCAGGCGTATGAGCCGTAACCGTTGGAGCTGTAGTATCTGCCTCGGCAGAAAAACCGGATGTATATGTTGCTGTAGGCTGATTACCGGCAAGGTCGGTCACACCGGTCGTGATTGTGATTGTGAAATCGTCGTTCTCGGAAAGGTCAAAAAAGGATCTATCGTGACCTGGTTCGTCGAAGCGTTACAGGAAACCGCAATATCGGCAATATCGACGTATTCACCCTCGGCATCGTTGTGGTAGCATTCAGATGAAACAGGTTCATGGCGGGCCGTACTCGCATAAATCGGTCCGGG
>CAZAHA010000187.1:0-5845 GCA_964484915.1 uncultured Leptospirales bacterium | reverse complement strand
CATGTACTGCTCAAGCGCGCCCCGTGCACCGCTGCCGATAAAGACAAAGCGCTCACGGCCGCCCTTTCCCAGTACCTTGAGTTTAGAGCCGGCCATGTCGATATCGGCACAGTCCGCCGAAGCGATCTCGGACACGCGGCAGCCGGTTGAGTAGAGCATATGCAGTATGGCGCTGTCACGGATATCGGCGAAGGAATCCAGAGGAAAGTCAAGCAGGCGGTCAACCTGCGCATCGTCCAGGAAGAGCGGGAGGCGCTTCTTTGTTCTTGGATAAACAAGGGAACGGGCAGGATTGTCGGGCAGTCCCAGATGGTTAAACAGATATGAAAAAAATGATCTCATTGACGATATCTTCCTGCAGATCGATGTAAAATCGAGTCCGCAGTCGAAGAGATACCCGACGAAGGAGTTCAGGTCCCGGGTACCAATGGACGAAACATCGACGGCCTCTCCGCTGACGCTGCAGGATATGTCGTATAACGTATTGTCATGCTCGCTGATTAAAAAATCGTTCAGTTGAACGATGTCGGTCATGTACGCATCTACGGTATTTGCGGAATACCCCCGTTCAGTCGTCAGGAATTCGGCAAAGCTGTCAATCTCGTCATACACTGAAATTTTCCTTCGGCTGTTCCTCGGTTTCATCAAGCAGGTCCACAAAGTAGCCGCACTGCTCGTTCAGACAGACCAGACGCTCGCCCTTGCCCCGCATCGACTTCTTGAACAGAAGCGACTCGCATTTGGGACACTCCTTGTCGGACGGCGCGTCCCTGGTTACAAACTCGCAGTCCGGATAGTTGGAGCATGCATAAAACGGCCGCCCCTTTTTGGATGAACGTTTGACCACGTCGCCGTCGCAGTCCGGCATTGGACAGTTGCCAAGCGGGAGCGATTTTGCGTTACGGCATTCCGGAAACGCGCTGCATGCCAGGAAATACCCGAATTTTCCGAGTTTCTTCTGCATCCGACTGCCGCACTTCTCGCAGACGATGTCCGTGTCCTCGTCGAGGACGCCCTTCATGTCATCGATATTATCTTCGGCATGATGGACAACTTTAATAAACGGATCGTAAAACTCACGGAGCATCTCGTGCCATTCAACGCGGTCGTCCTCAATCTCGTCAAGTTTCTGTTCCATGCCGGCTGTAAAGTCAACGGACACAAGATCGCTGAAGTGCTCCTTGACGATGCCGTTTACAAGCTTGCCCAGGACCGTCGGGACAAGCTGACGTCCGGAACGCGTCACGTAATACCGTCTGATGAGCGTATTAATTGTAGGCGCGTATGTTGACGGACGGCCGATTCCCGATTCTTCCAGAAACTTTACCAGAGACGCGTCGTTGTAGCGCGGCGGCGGCGAGGTAAAGTGCTGCTCAGGGAGGTATTCGTCCACGTCGAGTATGTCACCCTCGTTTATCTTCGGAAACATCTCCTTCTTCGTCTTCGAATCCCTGTCGAGGACGGTGAAACCGTCGAAGAGAACCTTCGTTGCGCTGGTTCGGAATTCGTAGCCCGAGGCGTTAATCATCAGGGTCTGAATCTCGGTCTGTTCCGGCGTCATCTGCGAGGCCAGAAACTTCCGCCAGATGAGACTGTACAGTTTAAACTGGTCGTTGGTAAGACGCTGCTTGATGGAATCGGGAGAACGAAAGACATCCGTCGGACGGATAGCCTCATGCGCGTCCTGCGCCCCCTTCTTGTTATTGTACTGTACCGGTTTTTCAGGCAGATAGGCCGATGAAAAACTGCTCGTAATATACTCCCGCGCGGAAGCAAGCGCGGTTTCGGATATCCGTGTCGAATCGGTACGCATGTACGTAATCAGGCCGACTTGCCCCTCCGTACCGAGATCTATTCCTTCGTAGAGCTGCTGTGCAACCATCATCGTCTTGCTCGTCGTGAAACCGAGCCGGTTTGCTGCTTCCTGCTGGAGTTTTGAGGTGATATACGGCGCCTGCGGTTTCCGGGTTCTTTTTCTGGACTTGAGTGAATCGATAACAAAAGTGCTGTTGTCCAGAACCTCGATGATGGCGTCAACCTCGTCGCGGCTTTTGATCTTCAGCTTTTCACCCATGTATGAAACAAGCTGGGCGCGGTATTCCTTGTTTTTTATCTTATAGACAAGCTCTATCGTCCAGTACTCTTCTGGAACAAACGCGTCTATCTCGGCCTCACGGTCGCAGATGACCTTCAGCGCGACAGACTGGACACGGCCGGCCGAGAGTCCCTTCTTGATCTTCTTCCAGAGTATCGGACTGATGGAGTATCCCACGAGACGGTCCAGGATCCTCCGCGCCTGCTGGGCGTTGATCAGTCCGGTATTGAGCTCCCGGGGATGTTTGATGGCTTCCAGTACCGCGGATTTCGTGATCTCATTAAATTCGATACGCTTGATATCGTCACAGTACTTCGAAAGTGAGTTGGCAAGATGCCAGGAGATTGCCTCTCCCTCGCGGTCGGGGTCCGTTGCAAGGAGAACATGCTCAGCCTTCTTCGCGTATTTTTTCAATTCGTTCAGAACCTTGGCCTTGCCGCGGATCGTTATATATTCGGGTTCGAAGTTGTTCTCAACGTTAACCGCGAGCCGCGACTTGGGAAGATCGATGATGTGCCCCCGCGAGGATGAGATAATATAGTCCTTGCCGAGGTATTTATTTATCGTCTTCACCTTTGTCGGAGACTCAACAATAACCAGTGTTTTCTTGCTCATACGGTCCTCAAGCTTTGACGTACACCGGATACTATGGTTGCATTGCCCGTATGCGGAAAGAGGGCAGACCGGTTCATACGACGTTCAGTTTATTTTGAGCGGCTCCGGTATACAGTTTTTCCGTGCGTACAGTATCCTGCGGCAATGGACAAACAGGATTATGGCAACTGAACGCTTCAACAGTTTCCTTTCCGGAGACGCGTTTCTGCGATAATCCAGAGGAACAGAGATAGACTAATTGTCAAACAGTTTGTGGATTCTCGTGAAGGGGTCATAAGAGAGTAGATACAATCCAAGAGCGGCAACAAAAACCGCCAGTATAAGCAGAACAATCTTCCGTTCGCAGACGAGAAGCGGCGTGAGGTCCGTCTGTTCAATAAACGATATCGCACCCGCAACGGAACCCGCCCGCACGTCACGGTGGCAGACGACACACTCCCGTTTTCCGATGACCGGCAGAACGGCAGTCACCACCCTGGTTTTGTGATCGTACTGTACCACAGGTTTTTCACCGGTCAGTACGGAAACGGCAAGCGGATCGGCTCTGTCATCCTTCGATCCGGGAACGGTGCTGCGAAATCCCTCGCTGTCATAGAGATCGACCTCCATACCGTATTCCGTTTCCAGCATGTCCAGAAGAACCCAGCCGTACTCCTTCTTCATTTGTACGCCGACGTGCGCACTGAGAGATTTTGTATACAAAAATGCATCTCTTGTTACGGCATATGATCGCACACGGCCATTCAGCAGACGGCGTTGTCTGACAGGCACAGGAATCGCATCCAGCGGATACAGATCGAAGATACCGCAGAGTATGACAGCCTCGAGAAACAAAAGCAGAGCAAGAAGGATCATCTTCGGGCGGGTCATAACGGGCGCCGTAACCTGATCCGGCCGCCGTACCGGCTGATCTTTTCTTCGAGTTCAAGCTCCGTAAGCTGCTGGTTGAGCCTGCCGGATGAGATCCCCAGATCGCGGCAAATGTCGTCTATATTCGTGATGCCACGCATGATGCAGCGAAGAACGGCGTTGTCCGGGTTTTCAGCCGCGGCATGTGCCCCCGGGGCTGCAGATGACGACTCGATATTCAGAACATCAAGCACCGTACGCTCGCTTGCCACACACCAGGCGCCCTCGTTGACGATGCGGATGCATCCCGCATAGCTTTCGTTATACGGCATATGACAGCACGCGAAAACCTCCCTGTTCTGCTCCAGCGCGAAGTCGGCCGTTATGAGCGCGCCGCTCTTCTCGGCGGCCTTGACGACAACGACGCCTTCCGAGAGACCGCTGATAATCCTGTTCCGCTTCACAAATGACCACTTCATGACCGAAACAGCAGGAGGGAACTCCGAGAGCAGCGCGGCGTTCTCACGCTTCATCATTTCCAGATATATATCGCTGTTCACCCGCGGGTAGACGGTATCTACGCCGCCGCCGAGGACACCGATTGTTGGTCCGTGCGCGTCCATCGCCCCTTCGTGGGCGGCCCTGTCTATTCCAACGGCCATTCCGCTGACGATGCACAGGCCGTGTTTGGCAAGCCGCCGTGAAAGGTGACGCGCGGTTTTGTATGACTCCTGATCTGCACTGCGTGTACCGACAACGGCAACACACCTGTTAACGGGAAGGACGCCGCTTACGTAGAGTACCAGCGGCGGATCGTCTATCCTGGACAGAAGATCGGGATAACCGGGCCCACCGATACAAAGGAGGCTGCAGCCGATCCTTTCGGAGGCCTGCAGTATCTTCTCGGCGGCAGCGGCGGGATCATTGCCGTATACCGGAGCGATATGACTCATGGTCTGACGCCATTCAGACGGAAGCGATGCGTAGATCCCGGCGGGTGAGTCGTCCAGACGCCGGGTCAGAAACAGGCGCTGTACGCGGACACCCGCAAGCGACAGCGCAAGCGTATACAACAGACCGTCTTCACTGCCGTGCATCGTTCGAGAGCTCAACGGTTAACTGATTGATATTCTGTCTGACGTCTTCACGGTGCTGGTCGTATTCCTCCGAAGGGGCGTTTTCCAGGTCCTCGAGTATCCCCTGATATACGCGCAGCGCCTCACTCTTCCGGTCCAAATCGTACAGCATGCGTCCGTACGCAAAACGGGCGTCAAAGAATGCTGCATCACCTTCGGCAGCCATCTTCGTCTCGGCGAGCCCCTTCTTCCGTTCCTCGAGCCCGTAAAAGAGGACCATTCCCAGGCCGAATCGCGCCGATACGTTACCGCTGTTTATTTCAAGCGCCCGCTCATAGTGATAGACTGCCTTCCGGTAGTCCTCAACCTGGTTTATCTCCCGTGCCCTGTTGGCATACGCGATCCCGAGATGGCGGTGTACATCATCGGAAGTGTTTCCATACGTTATCGCCTTCTTCAAGGATTCAACCGCAAGCTGCCAGTTCTGTCTGAGAAGAAACTTGATGCCAAGCGCCTCGTACACCTCACCAAGGCGGTCGCCCGCCTCTATCTTCTCGTTTATCTCGTCCTCGTATCCCCGCGCCATTTCCCTGAGCTCTTCCACTTCGGCCTCGGGAGTCGGCTGAGTCACCCTGCGGACCGATTTCAGCGTAAACAGATCGCGGAAGGACTCCTGTGTGCACCCTGCAGACAACAGCGTCATAATCATGATAATACCTGTCCATGTAAGATGTCGTTTCATGTCTGTAGACTTCCGCATACTTACTTTTTACTGATTTTTTTTGGCTTGAAGGTAATTTTCCGCAGATTTTTCACGAATTCCTCAAGAAACGGGATCGGTTCCTCGATGATGACGGCATCCGCAACGCTCATCATCATGGTATCCGGACGATTATGGACATAGACCGTATATCTCTGGCACAGGGCCGTTTCCATGAGTTCGTACGTACCGTCTTCAGCGGTGATAATGGAAAAATCCGAGACGATTCCGGACCGGGTATCCGCAACGGAATGCGGTTTAATCGCGTCGTCCAGCGCGTGCAGATTCTCTGTCGCGAGTGCGGCTCCCTTCATCTTTTCGCCGGCTGACTGTATGTACCGGGTAAAGTTTTTCGCGTCATGCAGCCCCGATCCCCCGATGAGCGGAAACTCGCAGGAGATCCAGTCCCCCGGACGCGGGCGCTTTCTTTGAACCCGGAGTCGGAAGTCC
>CAZAHA010000186.1:2632-5851 GCA_964484915.1 uncultured Leptospirales bacterium | reverse complement strand
ATCCTGCAGTCATCATACCATTGTAAAGGGCTCCCATTTTCCGCCGCTGCCGTTATAGGTCTCAACATGCAGCAGAAAATGCAGCCTACAGTGCGTACATTGAAAGTAGTGGGAGATAAAATCGTTCCAGGGCCCGTTTGAGGATACCGTTACAAAGGGCTTGATACCCAGGACCTCCCGGTTTTGACTGTTCTCAATCTCCTCAAGACGTCTTTCCCGAAGATACTGATGCACAGTCCGTATCGTTTTTTTGAATTCTCCGGGAGTCCTGATGGCATATTGGACATCGAGTCCCGTACAGCAATCACATCCGTCCATACCTTACACCGCTGTATACATGAAGAATGTACAGGCACGCCCGCTGTTAAAAAAAAGGGAGTACCGCATGGGCCCCCCTTTCAAGAGTCTACTTTAAAAAAACCGTCGAAAGAAAGTCAAGGTCGAGTTCTGGATAGAGCTTGAACATGTCCAGAAGCTCCTGAATACGGCTTCTCGCCCGTATGACGGTCTCCTGCGGAATCGTATACCGAGCCTTGCTTATCCTGCCTAAATCGTCAGATGCAGCTGCCGTCTTCGACAGAACATCATACATCACGTCAGCGATCTCCTTCATCTCGTCGATCCCCATACCAAGCGTTGTCACCGCCGGAGTACCAATCCTGAGACCACTTGTGTACCATGCACCGTTCGGATCAGCCGGAAGCGAGTTTCTGTTAAGCGTAATACCGCATTCACGCAGGACGCTTTCAGCTTGTCTTCCCGTTAGATCAAACGGCCGCACATCGATAAGCATCAGATGGTTGTCGGTTCCGCCAGTTGCAATCGTCATCCCCTTCTCCACACATGCGGCTGCAAGCGCCCGGCTGTTTTCAACAATCTTCCGCGCATAATCCGCGAACGACGGGTAAGAGGCCTCGACGAAGGCAACGGCCTTCGCGGCCATCACATGCGGCAGCGGACCGCCGAGCACAAGCGGACACCCCTTGTCGACAGCGTCCTTGAATTCTGACGTACACAGGACCATGCCGCCGCGCGGTCCGCGGAGTGTTTTATGTGTTGTTGTCGTCACGACATGCGCATGCGCGACTGGATCGTGGTCGCCGGTAAACACCTTTCCCGCAACAAGTCCGGCGAAATGCGCCATATCCACCATAAAAACCGCTCCACACTTATCCGCAATTTCGCGCATCCGTTTAAAGTTTATCAGACGCGGATATGCGCTGTATCCTGCAAGCAGAATGAGCGGTTTTATCTCCAGAGCCTTTTTCTCGATATCGTCATAGTCAAGAAGGCCTGTATCAAGATCGACACCGTACGAGTACGCATCAAAGAGCTGGGCCGATACGTTATGACGGTATCCGTGCGTAAGGTGGCCACCGGAATAGTAATCCAGACCTAACAAACGCTGGTTATTCAGTTCGGTACGCACCGCCTCCCAGTCCCTGTTCGACAGTTTCAAAGGATTCTTCTCTCCGAGTTTTTCAAGCGCGGGGCTTTTGACCCGTTCGTGAAGGATGGCCCAGTATGCGACCATGTTTGCGTCTGCGCCCGAGTGCGGCTGGACATACGCATGGTCCGATCCAAAGATTTCACATGCCTTGGATACGGCGAACGCCTCAATATCATCAACATTATCACACCCGGCATAAAAGCGGTGGTCCGGATATCCTTCGGCATACTTATCCGTTAACAGGTTGGACATCGCCTGCTGTGACGGCAGCGAGGAATAGTTTTCACTGGCAATCAGCTTCAAGTAGGACCGTTGATCGGCAAGCTCCTGAACGATTGACGATGCAATCTCAGGCGAGACATGCGATACGGACTCGAGATTTGCCAGAAATCCGACAAATTCGGGACTGATTGTTAGCGGATCATGCGACAGAACATAATCTGCAACAATTGAATTTTTCATGTTCATGACTCCTGAATGATGATTCTGCTCCCCAGGCGAACGACAGCAGTTATTCAGGTTCCCTGATGGTTTTATCCATCCCAACGCCAGTCACCCGGTATTTTTTCTAAAATAGTACTTTACCCTGTCAAGGGAATAAAAAACTATTTGTTGAATATGTGGCGTGCTATGATCATATTATACATATCAAATAAAAAGATGGGTAAAGCAATAATCCTCTTGTCATATGACAAAACACTACCAATATGTTGATATTTAGACATGTGGGAGTTTCCAATAACATCATTGTAACATGCGAAAATGGGCATCTTTGCCTCTCATCGCCTGTTCTTGTGGACGGTTCCCGTGGGATTATTCAGCTCTGCTGAATAACCTGCAATGGAAACATTAGGCGTATAATTTGAATTTTTGGAAGTGCTCGTTATATAAAACACTCGAATCAAAGGAAACAGACTTTCGATGAAACTTAACATTCACAGTCTACAGTTCAGACTCACGGTTACCTTTATATTGATATCCGCGCTGCCGGTAATAATCGTTATTATTATCGCATGGTTCATGACAGGAACAATCACCAGGGATAACACACTTGACTCTGCAAAAAACGGGATGATCCATCTCGATCAAACGATAGAAGTACTTGTTTCTGAATATACTCGTGATACCATTGGGCTTGCATCCCGGCCAACCGTGACCGGTGCTGCCGGTATTTCATCCTACACGGACACCGACGGGACGGTCGGCGTGTCTCCGCTGCAGCGCGGAGGCAGTGACGCAGCCATCTATACCATGTTTGATGATTTTGCCCAGAGCCGGGAAGAAATTCGCAAAATAGTATATGCAGAGCAGGACGGCGGTTACGTACAGTGGCCTGCCGGAGAGATTGACGCCCCCTTTGTTCCCTCAGAAGATATTCCGTACTTCAGCCAGACCCTGTCCGGCGAGGCTCCATCATACACTACCGTTATTAATACGCAAAACGGACTCTCCCTCGTGTGCGCCGCGCCTGTACAGTCTACGACAAACCAGACGGCCATAGTTTCGATTCATTACTCGCTTGATCCTGTTCAAGCAATCGTACAGGAAGCCTCAACCATAATGGACGGTTTCATAACCCTGACCGACCAGTCTGCAACCATCCTCGCATCTCCCGAGGATTCCTCGCTTGTCGGCATGGATATCGGTGCATACGATATTCCAAACCTCACACCGGAAAACATCACTACACGCGAGAGTTTCAGTGTCTTCTACGAGGATTCAAAGCACTTCGTCAACATAAGGAGCAACCGTACCAGCGGCTGGAAATA
>CAZAHA010000186.1:0-2532 GCA_964484915.1 uncultured Leptospirales bacterium | reverse complement strand
AGGATTCAAAGCACTTCGTCAACATAAGGAGCAACCGTACCAGCGGCTGGAAATATGTACATTTGTTGTCAGCAAATGATGTCGGACAGCAGTCCAAGCTGATGGTGCTGGTCTTCGTTGTCATAACGGTACCACTTGTAGTTTTTCTGGTATCGTACAGTTCACACAGGGCTCGCCTTATGACAGAGCCGATCGTTATGATGAAGGATTTTTTCGTGGCTGCCTCCACCGGCGACTTCCATAACCTGATGTCGGACAAGTTAACCGAACGAAAAGACGCCATTGGGGAACTTGCCAACAAGTACAATGAATTCATCAAGGTCATCAAGGGAGTCATCGTCGATGTAAACCATTCGACAAATCAGGTGGCCTTCTCTGCAGACGAGATCACCGGCTCAATAAACGATTTTGCAACAAACATTCAGAATCAGTCCGCAAACTCCGAAGAGGTTACCTCAACCATGGAGGAGATCGAAGCGAGTATGGACGAGGTTGCGACACAGTCGGATGAGCAGAACAGCAACATCAAGAGACTGAGCGACCGTATAAAATCCCTGACCGTTATGCTTGCGGATATCAAGCAGCTCACGGGAAAGACGTTTTCACTGACCACCGACCTCAAGAACAGGGCAGCGTCCGGTGAAAACGCGCTGAAGAAGATGGACAACACGATGGATAACCTGATACATTCCAGCCGTGATATGCAGAACATCCTGGGAATCATCGACGAAATATCCGAACAGATCAACCTGCTGTCGCTGAACGCCGCCATCGAGGCGGCCCGGGCAGGTGATGCAGGCAAAGGATTTGCCGTTGTTGCCGATGAAATATCCAAGCTCGCCGAACAGACGGCCAAAAGCCTCAAGGAGATCGACAACCTCATACGAATAAACAGCGATGAGATCTCTGTCGGTCAGGAAAACATCAAGGAAACACTGCAGCTCATAACAGACTTTTTAACCGGAATCCGGTCAATTGACGAGATGAACAACAAGATAACAGATTTTATGGAAGAATACGAACAGACAAACGACGCTGTCGCGGCTGAGACCGATAATGTCCGGATGATTGCCGGTTATATCAAGATTGCCGCAAGCGAAAACAAGGAAGCGATTACCGACATGACCAAGGCCATGTCCGGAATAAACGAAATGTCGCAGCAGAACTCCGCAACATCTGAAGAAGTATCCAGCCATACACAAAAATTGGAGCAGATGGCAGAGAACCTTAAAAAGAAAATGAAGTTTTTCAAGGTATAGAAAAATGAAAGAACGGGGCCCTGCATGTCGCCGGCCCCGTTTACGAAGTTGGTTCAGATGTTTGTGCTTTCAAACCGTTAGCAAACCTCCAAGTAACTTCTTCAGCCTGACAGATCTTCCACTGATGCCTTGAGGGAGTGCAGAAAAGAATAACTGCATGGACGGGGTTTCAAACCCTCTCGTCTTTCGAACCCTCTTCAACCAGTTCCTCAGACTCTTACTGTAAATATACAAAAGATTTCTTTATCGTCAAGCGGTGACATAACTTTTTTTGTAACTTGACTTTTTCTGAAAGCACTGGTATAATACTCAACGCCTACCGTTGTTCAAATCGATACACTAATGGGCGTTTCCCAAAACCACCTTGAGGCATGCGAAAAACATGCATATTTACCTCTAATCGGTTGATTTTGGAAACGTCGGGCTCAAGTTTTGAGTTTTTAGAAGTGCCCTAATAATAATTAACGAGGTTATTATGAAAAAGATTGTCGTTTCCTTATTATGTACGGTGGTGTTTCTCTTCGTTTCATGTGCCGATGAAGGCTCATCAGGAAACTCAAACGGCGGATCAAGAAGCGCTGTTGAGAACTCTATCGTTGACCTGCCAAGCTGTATCAGCAGCGAAAACACGCAGACACGCCAGGTAAGTAACGAGATTCTGAATGATGTGAGGGATGTATATGAACCGATCCGCGGTACGATGGGTGTTATCAATGCCTGGGCTGAGATCGCAACAGAGATCGTAAAGACCTTTGAGACGGAAATCTTGCCGTCCGCAGAATCCGGCGACTGGACCAACGACAGCATGGATGATTCCGATGACATTTACCGCATCGTATGGGGACCTTCCACCGACGAGACAGAGTATGACACTCACGCAGAAATCTTCTGGCGCGATTCAACAGACAGCCAGGTCAAGGGAATTGACGTCGTCATGACCATCACTGGCGACACAGCTAAGGGACGCATCACCTTTGATACGACTGCCATGCCTGATGATGACGGCACCTTTCCTGCAGAAAGTCCGCAGCTGACAATCATCTTTGACGGCACATCCTACCCGAAGACGATGTCATTCAAGGCCGTCAACATTCCCGAGGAAAACGATGAAAACAGTCCAACCAGTATATACGGGGACGTCTGGCTGACGGAGGACAATGTCCTGCAGTTGGCAGCATCTTACTACTATCCCGAATTCATTCTTGATGACGAGGAACCATCAAATCCGGATGAGCGTACCTATACGTTTATCGTGGTGGGTTACAACGAGGAT
>CAZAHA010000185.1:0-5856 GCA_964484915.1 uncultured Leptospirales bacterium | reverse complement strand
GTATGTATGAATCACGGGTGTCATACGTTATATCGTATTGACGGATGTTTTCAGCAACCGTCCGGGCCTGCCGGTAATTCTCGCGCTTGAGATAGATGTCACCCGCTATGTTGACCGCTTCGGTAATAAGGAGGCGCCTCTTTGCGTTGTCGATGATGTCGTAGCACAGTACAAGAGACTTGTCGCCTTCATTGCGCGAGCGGTAGATTCGCGCAAGCTCGAGCTGCGCGTCATACAGCAGCCTGGACTCACGTCCGTGCCTGATGAACAGCGTTAGTTTTTGAAGAGCCTTATCTTCCTGCCCCAGCTTCATATACGATATGGCCGCATAGTAGAGAGCGTTGTACATGGGGCGTACCGGATACTGCTTTTTTCCGATGGTCTCAAAGGAGCGTACGGCTCGGACGTGGTTGCCCTGATTTTGCAGTATGCGTCCTTCCAGGATTCGGCATTGCGCGATGATGGTTTCCTCATCGCTTCGCTTCTGTATCAGATTCGTTATCTTGGCGGCGTCACGGTACTGGCCGCTGTTAAAATACGCCACTGCGATGTCGTAACGGATGCTGTTCTTCAAAGACTCGGTTTCGGCGCGCGAAATAGCCCTGTTCCACTCGATGATCGATTCGTCGAATCTACGCTGTGAAAAATAGATGAATCCTATCCGTCTGTATGACGTCACGACTAGATCGTTCCGTGTAATCGTCTGGGAGATGTACCGCTTGTACTCTTCAATCGCCTGAAGTTTGTTGCCGTTCTGATAGTAAGACTCGGCTATCCAGTACCGGGTCTCGCTGCGTGTCTCATTGTTGGTCGCAACAAGGAGGTAGCGATTAAACTCGAATATCGCCGAAAGGTACCGTTTCTGGAAATGTATCGATTTGGCAAGCTGAAACGACGCCCGTTCGCTGAACTCGTCGTTGTTCTGGACTATCGACCTGAAGAGAAGTTCCGCCGATCGGTAGTTTCCCGCATCCATTGCCTCGACAGCCTGGTCGTAGAGGTTCGCGCTGGACTGCTGCGCCTGGACAGGCAGGATGAAGACGGCGAACAGTAACGCCGCTGAGGCAAGAAGCCTACATTGTTTCAGGAGCCGATACACCAAGTAACCGTAACCCGTTATGAATCGTTATTTGAACTGCCCGGCACAGCGCGAGAAGCGACGCTGTACGGTCCGCATCATCCGTGAGTATGCGGTTTACCGTGTAGAACTTGTGGTACTGCTGGGCAAGCCGCATTAGATATGTGGCGATTCTGTGTACCTCGAGGCTCTGTGCAGCATCCTGCACCTCCTCCGGAAACCTGACCAGTGTCTTAACGAGAGAGACCGTCTCCGGCGTGTCGATATGAACGCTGTTCAGGGAATCGGCCGCCGTATCGATACCGCGCTTTTCGGCCTCCTTAAACACTGAACAGATGCGCGCATGAGCATACTGCAGATAAAATACGGGATTCTCGCTCGACGCACGGCGGGCAAGGTCAAGATCAAAGTCGAGATGGCTGTCCATGGACCGCATGACGAAGAAGTACCGTGACGCGTCGACACCGATGTCGTCAATCAAGTCCTTCATCGTTGAAAAGCGTCCCAGACGTTTGGACATCTTAACCGGTTCGCCGTCCAGGATAAGGTTAACCTGCTGCGCGATGAGCACCTTAAAGCGGCTCCTCTCGTATCCGAGGGCCTCAACCGCTCCGGCGAGACGGGCGATATATCCGTGATGATCGGGGCCCCAAATGTCGATGAGGGTATCGTATCCGCGCTTGAGCGTGTTGTTATGGTACGCGATATCCGCCATCAGGTAGGTCGGTCTTCCATCTTCCCGCACAACGACCCTGTCTTTGTCGTCACCGAAATCAGTTGCCCTGAAGACCTTCTTTCCGTCGTCGTCATAGAGATACCCTTTCTCGGCAAGAAGGGTAAAGACGCGTTCGACATCGTCGCCGGCGTGAAGCTCGCTTTCGCGGAACCACCGGTCATAGTTGACGCGGAACTCCTTCATGATCTTCTGCTGACCGTTCAGGATGTAGTCGATAGCGTATGTACTCATAAACTCGATTATTTCTTCTTCATTCGGGAACATATCAGCCCTGAACGCGCCGGTGTCCAAGATCGACCGAGCGATATCTTTCACATAGTCGCCCTGGTAACCGTCGTCCGGAAAATCAACAGTTTCGCCACTCAGTTCGCGGTAGCGGTAGTATACCGATTTTCCGAAGAGATTGACCTGGTTTCCATAATCATTCACGTAGAATTCACGGTCCACATCGTGGCCAGCAGCCTCAAGAATGTTTCCAAGCGAATCGCCAAGCGCCGCGGCCCTCGCCGATACCACGTTCAGCGGCCCTGTGGGGTTAGCCGATACAAATTCGATGTTGTACTTTTCCTTTTTTTCCGCATCGGACGTGCCGTATGCATCGTGATTGGCTATCGCATCATATATACGCGATACGAAAAAATCTATAGAGAGAAATATGTTTATAAAACCGGGCTTTACAACTTCCACTCGTTCTATCATCTCATGCGATTCAATAAAAGGTTTCAGTGTCTCGCCTATATCCAGCGGAGACCGTTTCAGGATACGGGCGCACTCAAGCGCAAACGGTGTCGCATAGTCGCCAAACCGCTCCTCTTTGGGGTATTCAACCTTTATATCCGGCAATTCTCCTTCATGAGATATTCTGCCGGTCTCTACTGCCTTGTAAATAGCATCTCTGATTACGTCTCGCACGGCCCATTTCGTCAGAATCACGTCAACCTTCCTGTTTCAAGCATCTCTACTCATAATACCTTTTTCAGGCAAGCCATTTGTCAATAACTTTCCTCGCGAGCACGAAGTGTGTAACGTTCATATAAAGAGTCAATACCTGAAGCATGCTTCTACACTTTTTTGGTCATAATCAGAATTAATGTTGAAATAAAGGTCTTTCTGACAGATGTTCGGGTATGATTTCCGCACAGATACGGAGCAACTCATGAAATTCATCAAGATCATTCTTTCAAAGAACATACCCTTTTTCATCTCGCTTTTACTCGCGCTCATGTTCTACACGCTGTTCATACAGACAGAACTTCTTAGTGGATTCGAGAACATGTCGCTTGATTTCCGCTTTTATATGCGTGACCCGGGAGCTGTTACCGAGCAGAAGGAGATGGGTGTGACGCTTCAGACTCCGAATCCACTCGCATCCGACGACATCATGATTCTTGCCATTGACGAGGAGACCATACGGTTCTTCGGCGAGGAGGGGATCAACTGGCCATATCCGTGGGAGATCCACAGCACCTTCATTGACTTTGTCACAACCGGAGATCCAAACTGCATCGTTCTTGATATCATGTTTCTTGATCACAAACCCGGCGAGGAACAGCTTGCTGAAAGTTTCAGAAAATCAGGCAAGGTTCTGATAGACTATCCATTCGAAAAGAAACACTTCCAGAAGGAGTTTCCGGATCAGGCTGAACGCGAACAGATTCTTGGGACCCATGCCGTTGACGCTCCCGAAAAAAGCAGACTGCCCCAGTTTTACAAGGAAGTTATTCCTCCTGTTCCCTCACTTACTCGGAGCGCAAAGGGAGTGGGACACGCCAATGTAGAAAAGGACATTGACGAGGTAAACAGGAAGTCTCCGCTCGTTGTCCGGTACGAGGGAAAATACTATCCGTCGATAGTTTTGGTTACCGTTATGAACTACTACGGCATCGGAAAAGATGACCTTGTTATCGAACCCGGAGAATTCGTCAAGCTTACCAATATACCCGAAGAAAAACGATATCCTCCCCTGAATTCTGACACGCTCACCATTCCGATAAACGGCGCCGGCCAGATGAACATTAACTATGTCGGGTCCCACGGAGCCTTTAATACGATCCCCTACTATTACTTCTACAACGAAGGTTCCATGGAGGGCAACGATTCCCTCAACGACAAGATCGTTCTGGTCGCGGCATACTCCATCACCGGCGTTGCACATGACGTTGAGAACTCTCCATTTGGCGAGATGTTCGGCATCGAACACCACGCACATGCCATCAATACGATCATCCAGCAGTTGTTTCTGCACAGCATGACCGACTTTCACTTTCTTCTCCTGATGCTTGGCCTCGCCCTTCTTACCGGCATCGTTCTACCGAGGACGTCGATACTCATCTCTACCGGAGTAACCGTTCTTCTTGCGCTTGGCCATATTGTACTCTCGCATTTCGTGTTTGAACGCTTCCACTACATTCTTGCCTACAGTACGCCGGTACTGTATATCGTTCTGAACTATATCCTCATAACCACATACAGGATATTCTCGGAACAGAAAGAAAAGCTCTATATACGGAAGACCTTCTCCAAGTTTGTGTCGAAAGGCGTTGTCGATGAACTGCTGCGCCATCCGGAAAAGGTCAAGCTTGGTGGTGAAAAGAAAAACCTTACCGTACTCTTCTCCGACATACGCGGATTTACGTCCATATCCGAACAGCTGACGCCGGAAGAACTTGTTGAGCACCTGAACATCTACCTTCAGACGATGACCGACATCGTCATAAACTATGACGGAACGCTGGACAAGTATATCGGAGACGCGATCATGGCGTTCTGGGGTGCGCCGATACCGCAGGAGGACCATGCATTCCGCGCGTGCAGTGCGGCAATCGAGATGATGAGCGCCCTTGACGGACTGAACCGTACATGGGAATCGGAGGGAAAGCCTCCGCTTGAGATCGGTATCGGCCTGAACTCAGGGGACATGGTTGTCGGAAACATGGGTTCCGCGTCGCGTATGGACTATACCCTGATGGGTGACAACGTTAACCTCGGCGCCCGGTTGGAAGGAACAAACAAGGTATACGGTACCCACATTATCATCAGCGAATATACCTACGAGGTCGTCAAGGACAGGGTGTACGCTCGGGAACTCGATCATATTAGAGTGAAGGGCAAGGCGCGTCCGGTTACCATCTATGAACTAATGGGAATAAGGGACGGAAAGGAACGTTAAAACGGAGACATGCCGTGCGACTCATCATCACGGCAGAAGATCTGCACCTCGTCAAGCAGTCCCCGCATGCGCAGGTAGACAGTATCGCGCAGTCTTACGCCGTCATTCTCTGACCATATGACGGCGGCTATCGGCATATTGAATCCGCGTCCATACATATATGAACCGCGTGAGTTGACCTTTACCGTGTCCGACTGGATTATCAGCGGCCGGACATAGTAGTTGACGCTTGCCCGCTTAATTCCAAACGATATGCGGTCGTAGACTATGGAATCCACATCAAGGTTTTGATGACCGCATCTGTGAATGAAGTCTGTGTATTTTTTATTGAGAGCCGTTTCTGCTACCGTACCGTTTACAAGCGTCACCGAGCTTTCAGATTCAGACTGGAAAAGAAGATGCTTCAACCTGTAACCGTGGACCGACCATGAGTAATCGCAGCCGAATATACCGCCGAGTGTACCCTCATATCCCGTATCACGGAACCAGTACGCAAGGTTGACATTCCGTGCCCCCGCCCTGGCGGAAAACCGTACGTAATCATTTTTCAGATTGGCATTGAGTCTAAACCAGTACTCACCATCATATCCGTCAACAGAAAATGATTCGGTAGACAGCTGTCTGTCAACAAGGTGCTGAACCAGCCGGAGATCGGTCAGGCTTGCATTTCCGCCGACACCGAGCTCATCGACCGCGATTTCCAGACTGATATCGTTGTTCACCATAAACTCGCCGTACGGCTGTTGCGGAAAGAGGATTCCGTCGTAGCCGTCAAGACTGTCTTCGCGCGCCTTCTTATTGCCAAAACCATGAGCAAACCTGATGATATCAGCGCCTTTTTTTTCCGTGACGTACCTTGATGTAATTTTTACT
>CAZAHA010000184.1:0-5903 GCA_964484915.1 uncultured Leptospirales bacterium | reverse complement strand
TCGAAACGCATAATCTACCTGATAAACAGGGAGAACAGCACCACTCTGTACGATGAGATCTCGGTAAGCAGATGATCCGTACAGAACCAAAATAAATATCCTGAGCAAACCTTGGGAAACTTTAATTATTAGAGATTCCTTTTTTTGTTTACCTTCTATTATTTATGTTTACCTTCCATGTCTTTTCCCTGTACGGTGCTGAATCATTTTATCTCATGTGTTACCGTATGATACGATAGTTATCCAGGAGTGTCTTGATGGAATCGTCATTTGACAGATTACTGAAATTTCTGATGCGCCGGCCGCTGCTTGTAAACCTGATACTGATCTTCATCACGGTTTCAGCCATCGTATCGGTCAGCAGGATGCAGCGGGTCGCACTGCCAAGGATAGACATGTATAATCTCTCCGTCTTCACGACATATCCGGGTGCATCCCCCGAGGACGTCGAGCTCAACGTGACCCGCAAGATCGAGACGGAACTTGAGGGGATCGGCGATATCGAAACCTATACGTCGATGTCGCTTGAGAACCTGTCGATAGTAGACATTACCATAGACCGGCGGACCGAGGACAAGGACGAGGTCGTCGACAACATCAAGAACGCGATAGACAACATAACCGATTTTCCAAACGAAATAAGCGAACGGCCGACAATCTGGGAGGAAAAGTCCGACGAGTGGCCAATCCTCTACATCGGCGTGTATACGGACGATCCGCAGGACACAGACTATATCGAACTGGCGAACAGACTCAAGGACGCGCTATTGCCCCTCTCCACCGTGGCAGATATAACCGTAAACGGAAAAACCGACCCGGAGATCAAGATACTCCTCAACAAGGACAAGCTGAAGCAGTACCAGATCTCGATCGACGAGGTCATCAACGCGATCCAGTCAAACAGGATCCGCCTCTCCGCCGGAAGCCTCGAATCCTTCACCTCCGAGACGAATATCGTCACCCTTGCGGAGTTTGAAGACCCCGAGGACATACTGGACATCATCGTCAGGATAAACGACGCCGGAAATGACATTACTGTTCGCGATCTCGCCCGTCTCGAAACGGGCTACAAGAAAGAAAACACCATTACACGCGTAAACGGAAAGCCGGGATCGGAACTTGAGATCGTCAAGAAGGGAAACGCCGACATCATAGACAGTGTCACCGAGATCAACAGGGAGATCGAAAGATTCAAAACCACATACGCGATCGGTGAAAACATTCATATCGTTCCCATCAGGGACGAATCCATTGAAACACGAGACCGGCTGAACATACTCTACTCGAACGCGGGCATGGGCCTGGTCCTTGTTCTGATACTCCTCTTTTTCTTCTTTAACAGGAAGCTCGCGCTGTGGACCTCGCTCGGCATACCGATCGCTGTCGGTATCGCCTTTATCGCGGTCTCCTTCTTCGACGTCACCATAAACCGGGTATCCCTGCTGGGACTGGTTGTTGTGCTCGGCATGCTGGTAGACGACTCGATCATTGTCGCGGAGAACATCTACCGTTTCAAGATGAAGGGACTCTCCAACGAGGAGGCAGCCCTCTCCGGCGTGAGAACCGTCATGGTTCCGGTCTTTGCAACAATTATCACCACCGTCATTGCATTCCTTCCAATGTACTTTATTCAGGGCATTGCCATGGACTTTGCCCGCGAGATACCGACATTTGTCATCGCGATGCTGGCAGGAAGCCTTATAGAATCGGTACTGATACTGCCCGTCCATCTTGGCCATACGAAAAAGAGGAAAAAGGAAGAAAAGGAACAACCCCCACTCGGCGAGGGACTGCTGTGCTCCATGGAAAACGGATACGAGAAACTACTGCAAACGGTGCTGAAACACAAGTACGTATCATTTGCCGCAATTCTTGCGGGATTTGCCGTTCTCCTTGCACTCTCGGGAATGATGGTCCGTTTCAGGATGTTCCCGATAGACCAGTCAACCAGACTGTACATCTGGGGAGAGACCGAACTCTCGAGCAGCCTGGATTTTACCTCCGGGGCGGTCAAACCGATAGAAACAATCCTGGACGGGCTTCCGGACAATGTTGTCAAGTCGTACAACACGACGATCGGCCGTACGGGAATGTATTCGGCCCAGACGCTTCCCAACCTTTTCCGGATAGAGATTTCACTTACCAGCTCGACCAAACGCGACATGACCGCCATGGACGTCCAGCGCCATGTCATGGACGAGATGAAGGCGCAGTCGGTCCCGCACATCGTAAAGATGGACTACTATATCGACGGCGGCGGGCCGCCGGCCGGAAAACCGGTTGAGGTAAACATCATCGGAAACGACAACGACAAAAGGCGCGAGCTTTTGAAAACCGTCTCCGAAGATCTTGAGTTAATGGGAATGACCGATGTCGACACGAACTACCGCGCGGGAAAACCGGAGATCAGACTGACACCGGACAACAGGATGCTGTCGCGCTCCGGCCTTTCAATATCACAGATCGCGTCCGTCATCCGTACCGCGATAGACGGATATGAGGTAACCCATTTCAACACCGCAGACGAGGAGATACCGTTCCGGCTGAAGCTTGACGAACGGTTCATCCGGCAGGACGCACCGCTTGACGGCCTCTATACGATAAACCAGGCCGGCATCGTCATTCCGGTGAAGCAGCTGTTAAACGTCAAGATGTCGACGACGCCGCAGACCATCTACCGCTATAACGGCACGCGGACAAACATGATTACCGCGAACCTTCCTGAGGAGATCACCGCGGAGGAGATATACGGAACACTGACGGAAAAGTATGCCGATTTTGAGAAGAAACACCCCGGTTTTACCATACAGCTCGGAGGCGAGGCCGAGGAGAACACGGAAACCATGAACAAGATGCTGGTCGCGATCGGCCTTGCCGTACTTGCGGTCTACTTTGTGCTCATCATCCAGTTTAACTCCATTATTCAGCCGGTCATGGTCATCTCGGCGATACCGTTCGGCCTGATCGGGATACTGTTTGCCTTCGGCATTCAACGGATGGATCTGTCGATGCTGGCGCTGACCGGCATCATGGGGTACTCCGGGGTCGTCGTCAACGATTCGCTCATCATGGTGGACTACATCAACAGTGTCAGGAGCGACGCTGAGCACAGCACGACGGGCTTTATCCAGAACGTCATCAACGGAGCGAAGCTCAGGTTCCGTCCCATATTCCTGACGACGATCACGACCGTCGCCGGACTGATCCCGACCGCGTACGGCATCTTCGGCGGACTGGACAGCTTCATCTCACCCATGGTAATGGCAATGGCATGGGGGCTCATCGTCGGCACGCCGTCCGTACTGCTTGTGATTCCGCTGTACTATTCTATCATAGAAGATATCCGTTCACTGTTAAACAGATTCCGCGGTTCGGCCGGACTGCCTGAGGAGACATGAAAAGCACGATCATCGTATTATCGGTCGCCGGAAAACGGAAAAGATGAGACGAAGTATCCGTCCTGCGGCAGATACCTCGTTCCGCCTGACACTCTGTATCGTCTTCGCTTCAAATGACTGCGACATCGGGGCCATCTGAAGCAGTTTACCGGAGCGTCGGTCGGCCTCTCTTGATTGTTTTGTTTATCGCTGTACCCTGCCGTATACGGGTCTGCATCGATCCTGAGCCCGGAGTGCCATGCCAAAACCGCAATTCCGCCGGATGCATCATGGCGGTGATACGTACCTGTCCTGCCAACACATTATCACGGGGGGCTGTGTCTGGCGACAAATATGCAACCGTACGGGGTAAACAGAAATCTCTTGCTCAGATATCCTTTTTATATGCATTATTTTTCGATTATCATTTCATACGCCGGATAACAACATCAAGGAAAAGAGCTCTTATGTGAAAGCATTAACAACTGGCATATGGTGTTCCAGTCAAATATCCTCATTCAGCAAGTTTAATCACTTTAATCTCTGAAAGAATACTTTGTCCATACGCATCTTCAGTTGCTACACCATATATAATAAATGGGATATTATCATCTGAAAAGCAAACATATATTCTGAAATCAAAAGAAATGTCGTCAGGCAGAGGGTCTCCAACAAGATAAATTGTTCCATTCTGGATCTTTATTACCCGCAATTCAAACTCGCTGGTTTCCTGGTTAAGAACATTGCATACATAATAAACATCGCCGTCATGATTAACAAAGATTTTCTCTATATCGTTTTCCATAAAGGAAAGATTGATTTGATAATCCTCACTGTCACTGTATTTCATGACTGTATTTCCGGCTGATGTTATAATCGATTCCGTCACCTTATCATTGATATACATAGTATCGTCTGCACCGATAATACAGTTTTTCTGCAATGACTCATTACTTGATAAATAATCATACGTTGTTTCCCACTCGTAACCGTTATAGCTTTTAAAATGCGCGGTATATCCAGAATGGTTTATATCTATATTATAATAACTCCTGATGGCAACTGCGGGATATCCCGAGGAGTTTAAACCCAGCATAATTTCCTTAATACTGTCATCAGATATTCCAAGAGATTCTGTATTATATTCGATGACAGTTGAGCCGTCAAACTGAACAACTTTGACACCATGTTCACTGTCTCCCATATTGTTCGTTCCCATATAATACTCGAACGCACAATATGGGACATCATCAGAATCCATTGCCATTGCAAAATAATCGATTATTCTTTGATCGTTATATATCTGTTTCACAATCCTTCTACGGCCATTTTGATATTTACACAGATTTTTTCCATCGAATACATATGGATCTCCAGAACTATCAAGTTTGATATCGAAATACGCGTCCAGAGCTCTATCACTCAATTTGTCTGATAAAACCGGCTCGGCAAGATAATACCAGTTTATACCATCATATTTTTTAACATGCAGTTTATAATAGTATCCGGAAGGAGGATCATCCAAATACATGTTTTCTTGATACATTACTACAGGGTATCCGTTATTATCCACATCCATTTTAAAATGAGAAATATCGCCAAAACTTTCGGATACTTCACCACACTCTTCCCAACTGCCCTCAATTACTGGCATCCACTCATCATCATGTTGCTGATTGTCATTATAATCATTACCGTCTTCTGCATGATTTTCGGAAACAGAGCCGGAATCGGAACTGGAACTGGAACCGCCACAACCAGAAATAAACAGCACGACAAAGAAAACTGCAAATAAAAGTAGTATTTTATTTACATGTTCTTGATACATAATACACCTCTTTTTTATTACGTATTGAGTACAACATTTATCTATAGATAAGAATTATATTTGTATACTTATGTTTTGTTCTTGACTATTATTTTTATTCTTATGAGACCAATTGTTTATTTCAACATTTTTTTCAAATTCACGATTTTGTTAACATATACATTGAATCGGTATTTCGGAGTTTCCTTATACATGCTTATATAATTTAAAATTTCAATAATCGGTTGTTTCTTGCATTATATTGTCACAATTGAGAATGCAAGATTTATCGAAGTAACAACTTGATCTCCGTGTATGTTATAACTGCAAAGGAGGCGGAATTTACTGAAAATTTTTAAAAAAGTTAAATGTTTCCTGATATGCAATACTGGAGGGGTATCGAACAAAAACCGACTATGTTTGCCGTTGAGGCCTGACACCTGTTCCGGAATATCGACAAAATTAATTACACAGACAGAGTTACTGTCAGGGAAGGGATAATCCACATGATCAATACCCATATTACAAAAACCAAAGCAAAAGAATAATCGATAAGCCTGAAAACGGGAATTCTACTTGTCGTTGAACCGGAAAGATAATTGTCGGTAGACAGAGGCAAGTAAAGGCTGAAAAAACTGAAAGGATACACGATTATACCGAAAGTTGCATAATCCGGCCCAAACCTGCCGGTTATTCTGGTTCAAACCTGCCACCCATTC
>CAZAHA010000183.1:0-5912 GCA_964484915.1 uncultured Leptospirales bacterium | reverse complement strand
GGTGCTGCCGGCCATCTTGTATTACTCGAATGCAGCAAGCGGCATCTTCCTGTCGTAGTAGAGGTAGTCTCCGATGCGTATCAGACCGTCCTTGTATCCGGTCTTCACGAAAATCTTCTCCGCCTCCGCGTAGCGCTTGCTGTTAAAGAGTTCGTTTCCCCTGCGGATCAGCTCCGCCCGTCTTTTCGGGTCCATCGCCTGTCAGTTCCTGCACTGCGGATTAATTTCGGTAACATAATGGAGTGCAAAATCATCAGCGTGCTCGCTGCCGCCAAACGCACTGTTGCCTGAGAAGTATGATGTTCCCTTTCCGAAATATGTTATCCACTCCTGCATCAGTCTCCGCGAAACGGGAATGTAGCTCCAGTGCCACTTCTCCTCATTGTAACCGCCGTTTCTCCCATCGGTATAGACCTGGAAGAACCCGTAATCCGGTGCGTTATCCACAAACCAGTCATAGATCACCTTTCCCTCTCCCTTCTCGTAGTAGGAGTTTACCAGGCGGTTAATGTCAAGATCCGTCCCCCAGTGGTGCCGCGACGTTCCCGGCATCGATGAGTATTCAAGTATCTTCACCATGCGCTTGCGGATGTCCGGAATCGCAATGTTGAGCGCCATACCGTCCACCTTGCGCTTTCCGGTAAACTTTCCGTCCCATATGGCCTTCTGGTACCAGAAATTTCTCGTCGAACTGGTAACGTAGAGTGAGATCTCCGGGTGATCCTTCTGAAAGGCGGCGTGAAGCTTCGCGAAAGCCTCAGCGGTTTCCAATCGCAGGTACTGCGTCCTGCCGTCTGTCGGGATTCCCAGGTCGCTGCACCGTACGAAGAGCGGATGCTTCGCCGGATTGAACCGTCCGGAGAGATAGTCCCGCGGTTTGGTTGGACCGTACAGAGCCTCCTGTCCGGCGGACGGTACGGTAGACAATGGAATATACATCAGTATAAGTACTATTACCGCTATTCGCATATAACCTCTGTATGAAACATACGGCGCAAACTGCTACCGTATGTATTTTGATTGATTTTTATTTCGGAAACTACAAAAAATACCATTCAGCCGTGCTTATGTGTTTAGAAAGGCACACAAGCCGTCCTGATGCTTCCATGAGTGCCGATGAGCCTGGATTAAAAAGATCAGTTTTTTAAAAATTACTCATCGAGATATGTATACTGGTACAGGAAATTCTGTAAATCATAAAAACGGTGCGAAAGAAACATGATGCATCCTGAAAAAGAAAACCGTATAACCGCAAAACTACCGAAAGTCATGCTCTTTTTTCTCCTGCTGAGTACGGCACAGCCCCTTCTTTCTCAGGATTCGGCACTCCACACGAAATTCATTACCGATTATCCCTTTTCTACCATGACAACGGAACATTTTCATATCCATTATCCGGCAGATCTTCTCAGCCAAGCACGGTTTATCGAAAGTATCTGCGATGCTGTTCACGACACTCTTTCTGCCAGTGAGCAGTGGGTTCCTGACAGACGAACGGATGTCATCCTTGTAGACACCCACGGCGGCGCACTCAGCCGGCTTCATGAGGACGAAAACCGCAGTATCTATCCCGTGTTTCATCCCGACGGTGATCGCATCCTCTTCTCATCCGACGTCCCCGGTATCCTCAACCCGCACGCGCTCAACACAGTATCAAGCGCGGCATACCGCATGACCGACCTGCTGAGGACGGCCTTCTCGTTTGACATGTCGCCGGACAGACGCAGGATACTGCTGTCCGGATATACGAAAGACGGAAACGACCTCTTTACCATGATCGCGGAAACGAAACCGTATGACTCCTTTTCCGCCCAAGCCGAGGACGATCCCTTCGATGTGTATGACCGCCGGGAGATCCCGCCTCCGCCGCGAGACGAACAAGACAGCTACACTTTGCAGCGTCAAATGATACCTCTGGCGGCGTCGCCGGCCCTGTATACCGAAGAGATCGGCGACGGCGAGTATGACCTCTATCTCGGCGCCTCGTTCTTTGCGTCGGATCCGCTCGGTTACCACAGCGTCGTTGCCGAGGGGGCCTCGGGGACCACAGAGGAGAAGGCGAACGTCTTCGGTTCATACACGTACGCAAAGATGTACCCTGACCTGACGTTTCAGTATCAGAATAATCAGCTCTTCTGGGGGGACGATACCTATCCGCGGGGAACACCCGACGTACACCTCCAACGGCGGCTTCCACAGCGCGTCAGTGGAATCGTAACCATACCCTCTGTAAAATATGAATATGCGTCGCTTCTTTCCGTTTACTATGCATATGAGACCGAACGGGTAACCAATTTTAATGCGTCATCCGGACGTACAGATACCTTCACCGTGAATAATTCCCATGCTGGAGCTGCCATCCAGTTCTCCAGTCTGAATCTGACGTCGTTTACGCCTATCGCACACAGCGGCCTCCTGTTTACTTCGAGCAGCGAGTACTATTCAGAATATCTGGGAGCGGATTATACCTATGTATCGACATACGGAAGAGGAGTCGTCCGCACGTTTCCACTTCCGTTCAGGATGATCGCGTCACTCGAAGGACAGTACGGCTACATACACAACGTGGACACCGACGTAAATTCGTTCTCGCTGGGACGCTACAAATCTTCCGGCGACGGTTCGCTCCTCTTCGATGATCAGTCGCTTGGTCTGCGCGGCTACCCGGCCGGTGCACATATCGGTTCACGCCTCGCCGGCGGTTCCGTTGAATGCACAATACCCGTTATTATCAGCGATTTCGGCTTCAGAACGTGGCCGCTGTACTTCAGGTCGCTCTATATGACACTGTTTTCCGACGCAGGTTCGGTCTGGCAGGACGGCAAAGAACCATCGCTGCACTATTCCGCCGGTGTGGAGATAGACTCTCTTCTGACTCTTCGATACCGCTACGATATCCGCATGTTTATCGGCTATGCGCACGGTTTCACCGAATATGGTGAAGACCAGTATTATGTGGGTATCAGGTCACTTTTGCACAACATCATCGGCGGAAGCATCTTCAATTAGGGTTTGCTGAAAATCAGCTCAACCCATATTTTTATTCGATATTATCTTCACATCGTGGAATACACTCATACATATACGATATACAAGTTGCCATATCCAGTCACAGGAAAGCTCCAGCAGCTTTTCCAGATTCATAACCAACAATATGAGCGCTATTGATGTTTCCTGAATTCAAGTATATTAATATAATTAACAGGACTGTCCCCAATACTACGACACTGTCAATTACCTCACATTGTTGACTGCTGGTTACCTTCCAGCACCCTGAGTATTTCGGGAAGAAGCTGCTTCTTTCGGGAGAGTATCCCCTTAAGCCTGAACTGGTGCTCCTTTATCCTGGGACAGGCAAGTGTTTCTTCAAGTTTTCTGTTGCCGCTTGTCAGATGTATACTCTCTTCCTTGATTACTACACTTTTTTTTTGATAGTTTCGTACTGTTCTGACAGACACACCCAGAATACGGACAATAACTTCCTGCTGGTAACCTTTTGCTTGCATGATTTTTGCATCCATGATTTTCTGCTCCTTGTACATGAGAGGCTCCTTTGTGATGGTCTTGTTGTGATTTCCATCATGAAGGATGCCTCTCTGTTTTTATACAAAATAAGCGGAAAATTTATCCCGATGATTTCCGGAAATTTTAAACCGTTGCTGACAGTGACCGCTTTGCCGAAGCTGTGCATGCCGTTGCAGATATCTATGATGAGTTAAGCCGCGACGTGCCGTTTCTGCGTATTCACGGTGACTGCCATCAGGGCAACCTGCTGAAGGGCGATGACGGTTTCTTCTTTCTTGATTTTGACGATTTTCTGTGCGGGCCGGCGGTACAGGATCTGTGGATGCTCCTACCCGTGACCGACCGCGAGGGGCTGCGGCAGCGGGAGCTGCTGCTTGAAGGGTACCGCCTCTTCCGTGATTTCGACCCGTCCTGGCTTCGCCTTATCGAACCGCTCCGGGCGCTTCGCTATATTCACTACGCCGGCTGGATTGCCTGCCGCTGGGAGGATCCCGCCTTCCCGAAGATCTTCCCACATTTTGGCACACATGAGTACTGGGAGAACGAGACATCCGATCTGGAAAAGCAGCTGACCTTAATTAAAAACTTCGAAGAATCATCGGCGCACCTTATGACTCATGACGAACCGGACCGGAAAGATACCGATGACAACGAGCTGACAAACAAGGATTTCTTCTGGAACCTGGACGAGTAATGTTATTGCCACCAGGAGATACAGTATCACCGTATGTCCTGGTGCAGCCAATTAATCTCTTTCGTCAAATTGTCTTTTTATTCCTGCTGAAACTAATGCAACTGTGTCCATTTTGCATTGTCGATAGTGTCGCTCTTATACGTGAGAGTCATTCCGTCCTCGGTAGGTCCAACTGTTTCGGTTATTACCGCGTTCCATCCCTCTGCCAATTCAACGTTTTCAAATATATACTCATCATCACCATCAGGAATCGTTCCACTGATAACACATTCTTTTGAAGCATACAGGTATATGTAGTATTGAACATAGTCTGTTTCTTCTGTTTCAAAATTACCAAGATAATACTCAGTGCCATCACTATCTGTAACTAGAGCCGAATACAGTAATACATCTGACGTATCAGAGGTTACGCCCCAGTCATCTTCAGCTGACACCATATTTGCCTCATCCGGCGCTTCTGCCGTGAGGCTGATATCGGCAGTATCACCATCATCGGTTGCAATATTCGCGCCGTCATCTGCACCGCCACTATCAACCGTCAGGTAATATGTAGTACCTGTTTGATGGGTATAATCCTCTTTCCACTCATTTGTAGCTTTATTAAACGTATGAGTGATTGTGCCCTCAAGCGTCATTGTTTCACCAAACTCGGTTTGATTTCCATTGTCATCATCACCGCTGTCGTCATCACCACTGTCGTCACATCCGATGCCCGTAAGCATCAGTACAATAAGGAGAGATCGTATAAGAAACAATACTCTTTTCATGTCTAACCTCCTTTCAAAATATTATTACTGTATCTGAAAAAACGGTAACACGCAATTACATACCGACACATTTTTTAAGTGTTTATTGCAAGGCTGAAGATAGACTGATATTGGTTAGACAGCCTGTAGTGAAAGCAGAAGCAGGAAAAGACAATGCACACGTAATAATATACATAATTCAGAATATGTGCATGCGCAATGTAGGAAAAACCACTACTGCATATAATTATGAAAGGAAATATGGAATTGTCAACAACAAAGGCCATATTTCCTTAAAAACAGCATGAATAACTGTTATCTCTTTGCGCTATTTCCGTTTCTCCGAAAATCCCTGCTCAATAATATTTGCAAGGACGGCCTTTGCAATTACACGGTTTCCCTGTATCGAGGGATGGACCCGGTCGTATGTATAGTTGTCGCTGTCAAACGAAATATGTTCAAACAGGTCCAGAACGGCAACAGTGTTTATATCACCAACTTCGCAGATTCTCTTTGCAAGTCTTTTGCAAAAGCGCTTCGCTTACCATCTTTTTCATACGAAGTATATATAATTAGAAATATATGCGGCTTTGAGGGCAATTGTGCAAACTTCTCAATAAGCCTTGAATAATCCTTAAGATAATCAGAATCCAAATACCTGCTGTTTTGCGGTTTCGCCGCGTCGTTTCCTCCAAACTCACAGATAACGATATCAGGCTACAAAGCAAGCGCCTGACGTAATAAATTTTTTGCCCTGGGAAAATTTTAATAAACCACTGTACTGTGGGGGGATTTCACTGGTAAATAATCCTCTATAGTACTGTGCATAAAAATTATTTATACAGGTTCTAACAGTCAAAATTCAGCATTTCTCATTACGGAGGATTCTGTAAAATACTTAGTCGTACTGGCAACATTTTTTCTCTCTACCAATGAGTTTTCAAAAT
>CAZAHA010000182.1:0-5932 GCA_964484915.1 uncultured Leptospirales bacterium | reverse complement strand
GCCGAAAAGAAGAAGCGGCAGATATTATACAAAACGGTATCAGGATTATCGCGACAGACCGTCCGGGTATGGGGCTTTCGGATCCGCAAGCTAAAAGAAGTTTTAAGGGCTGGGCGAGTGATGTCAGGGAGCTTGCCGATTATCTGGGGATAGAGCGTTATCATGTTGCGGGTGGTTCCGGAGGAGGGCCTCATGCCTTGGCCTGTGGTATCTATACTTCCACGCGTGTACTTTCGGTGACGCTGATAAGCAGCGCGGCTCCGCCTGATGTTCCGGGTCTTTCAAAAGGTATGTCAAAGGGTAACCGTCTTGGTTTTTTTGCAGCGCGTTACCTTCCTTTTCTGCTAAGGATGGGGTTCAAAAGCTTCGCCAGGCTTGTTAAAAAAAATCCGGATGCCCTTATACAGTCCATAAAAAAACAGCTGTGCCCATGGGACAGAGAGGTTTTCGAAAAAGCAGGAAGCGCTGAAATCATGGAAAAGGCCTTTATTGACGAACTTGGCGAAGCCTTTCGCCAGAATCCGCTCCATGCTGCTGAAGACTTTTTGCTTGTCGCGCGTCCCTGGAACTTTGACTTTTCGCAACTTGATATGCCGGTGTTTTTATGGCATGGCGAAGCCGATACTCTGATGCCCGCTGCACCAGTGAGGCAGCTCGTTAACATGATACCCGGCTGCGACGCGACATTTATACCGGAAGGCGGGCACCTGCTTTTGGAAAGCGATGAGATTGGTAAACAGATTATAGAGAAGATTATTGATCTTGATCAAAATTCAGAAAAGCATATTCAATTGTAATGAATACTCGTCATATTTATCGTAATAATTATAATTTGCATTTATAAATCCGTAAATTTGCCCCAGAGAATGGTAAATCAAAACTGCACCGGTTGATGCATTTGTAAAGAAGGTTAATTCACTATTTGATTGAGGGGTTTCATACTGTTCGCCGCCAAGTTTGAATTTCCAGACAGGTTTCAGGTAATACTTGTCTGAAAACGGCAGAGCGATTATGCTGAGTAAATCACATGTTAAATAATCACCGTATTATGGGACTTTTTCTGTACAAAGTACCTGTACACTGCTTCCGATATGAGTGTTTCTGCCTCCTCCGGAGGGATACAATGAAATGGTTCGCTTGTTTTCACCACAAGTACCTGGTCGTACTGGCAACGTTATTTCTCTCTTCGACATTACTCTATACTGAGGACTTTCCAAAAACAAGATAGATTCCTTTCCAGAATGGCGCACACGATGTACGCCCCAAGAATTCTATGTCCAACGCTTTTGCCCGTCGGAACCATATGCGTACCATCCGGTGAGCCCGGAAGGCGTGCAACGGTATAGCTGCTTCCGCTTACGTATGCGCTTGGAGGGATCCGGACATATCTTTTCTTGATCGGTGCTCCATCCGGTATTACTCTTAATTGGTACCGTACAGTAACCAAATCCTGGTAGTAAGGAGACCGTATATGCTTCCTTCTTTACCAAACAGACGCCAGTTCCTCCGGTCCGTGGCTGTCATATCTGCCCTGGCCTTCGTAAAACCTTCCTCATTGCTCTCTGCCAAACAGGGTACCGCCCGGAAGAGGGCCATTCCCTCAAGCGGCGAACAGCTTCCCGTGATCGGAATGGGCACGTGGATCACCTTCAACGTTGGACAGAACCGGGAACTTTTGGATAACTGCAAGGATATCATGCAGGCCTTCTTTCAGGAGGGGGGACGTATCATCGATTCCTCGCCGATGTACGGGTCGTCCCAGGATACAATCGGGTACGGGTATGAAAAACTCGACAGGCCGGACAGCCTGTTCGCTGCAGACAAGGTGTGGACCCGTTCCACCTCCGGCGGGAAGGAGCAGATCACGGAATCGGCAGAGGAGTGGAAGGTGCAGCATTTTGACCTGCTGCAGGTGCACAACCTGGTTAACTGGCGCAGTCACCTGAAGACACTGTTTGCCATGAAGGAGCGCGGTGAAGTACGGTATGTGGGAATCACGACCTCCCACGGCAGACGGCACGGCGAGATGGAACGGATCATGCGCAATGAACCGATAGATTTCGTACAGTTCAGCTATAATGCGGTCAACAGGAAGGCCGAAGACAGGCTGCTTCCTCTGGCACAGGATAAAGGGCTTGCGGTCATCATCAACCGGCCGTTCCGGCAGAGCGCCTTGATAGACCATGTCAAGCGGCACCCCCTTCCCGGGTGGGCCGGGGAGATCGAGTGTGCCAACTGGGCCCAGGTTCTGCTCAAGTATATCGTATCGCATGAGGCGGTTACCTGTACGATCCCCGCAACCAGCCAGAAGGCCCATCTCCACGAAAACATGGGCGCCCTGCACGGGATCCTGCCGGATGCTGCCATGCGGAAACGGATTGTCCGTCATGTCGAAGGGCTCTGATGGGTGATCTGTTGACATACCGTATTCCCCATTTCGTACTGTTTTCCAAACGGACCTTCTTCCATCTCTTCCAGCAGTATCACGAGGATATCTGGCCTGTTCAGTTTCTGTTTCTCTCCCTGGGCATGGTGCTGCTTTTCCTCTTCGTCATGGACAGGCTCCATGTCGTTTTGCTGTCTGCGACATTCTTTTTCTGCTGGATATGGATCGCCTGGTTTTATCACTATACACACTACACAACCATCAACTGGGCGGCGCAGTATTTTGCGTATGCTTTTTTCTTACAGGGTGCTATTCTTCTGGTGTCAGGGTTGGCAGCCCGACTGCGGACGGTTACGGCGGCCAGCCGTATTGAGAAATTGATTGCGGCACTGCTTGTCGCCTTCTCCATTGCCGGATATCCGCTTGTCCAGCTGCTGTCCGGCGTCGCATGGACCCGGCTTTCCCTCTTCGGTGCGACGGCAGATCCGACGGTGTTCGCAACTCTTGTTTTTCTGGCCGTCAGCAGAAACGCATTCTCCTGGTTTGCATGGATCATTCCGGTACTGTGGTCGATTATAAGCGGGGCCGTTCTCTGGACGTTCGACTCTCCCTACGCGTTGCTGTTGCCCGTTTCGGCGGTTGTCCTCGCAGCGTACGCGGCATTCACCAATGCGAACACGGCACCCGCCTCCCGGCACTATCCTGACTGACCGTGTGCTGCGCACCCTGTACGGTTTTTTGTTATATGGTGACTGCGGTGTCCGTGTTCATACGGAAAAGTATTGACCTCGCGTGAAAATCATCTTTCCCCTGTATCTGGTACCCGCGTGAAAAGGCCGGCGGACGGTCTGTCGACCGCGCGGTATACACAGCCAGCTGGAGGAGCCCATGGATACTGTTTCCATACGCACCACTCTTGAGAACGGCACAGCCGACGACATGCTGACAGAGCTTTACGGTGCCGATAATCTGCCGCGGCAGCGGGAGCGGTACGTCGGCTGTACGGCTCGTTTTTCCGAACAGTTCGGCGACAGGGATGCGGTGCTTGTCAGTGCACCCGGCAGGACGGAGCTTGGCGGCAACCACACGGACCACAATCACGGCAAGGTCCTTGCGGCCGGCATCAACCTTGATGCCGTTGCCTGCGCGTCACCCGCAGACGATATGACCGTACGGCTCCGTTCCGTTGATTTGGGCAGAACCTATACCGTCGATCTCAGCGACCTCGACGTCCGCGATACCGAGAAGGAGACAACGGATGCGCTTGTCAGGGGTATGGCCGCCGCGCTGCATGAAAACGGCCGAAGGATCGGCGGGTTCAGTGCTGTCGTGCAGAGCGATGTCCTTCCCGGCTCGGGGCTGAGCTCGTCCGCTTCCTTTGAGGTAGTTGTGGGTACGCTCTTTAATGTCCTGTATAACAACGGCCGAATCGCTCCGCTTGAGATAGCCGGAGCCGGACAGTATGCGGAGAACACGTACTTCGGCAAGCCGTGCGGTCTCATGGACCAGGCGGCGTGCGCGTACGGCGGACTCATCTTTGTTGACTTTCTCGATCCTGAGGAACCCGTGATCGAACGCGTGTCATGTTCCTTCCGCGATTACGGATATGTGCTCGTGGTCGTTGACACCGGCGGCAGCCATGCCGACCTTACGGACGAGTACGCGGCGGTACCCCGCGAGATGAAGGCCGTCGCCTCGTTTTTTGGCAGGAGCACGCTTCGCGAACTTCCAGAAGACGAGTTTCTGCGTAATCTGAAAGATGTCCGTGCCGCATGCGGCGACCGCGCGGTTTTAAGGAGTCTCCATTTTTTCAGGGAAAACAGCCGTGTAGAGCAGATGATCACGGCTGTCGAGGGAGGCGATATCGGACGGTACCTTCGGCTTGTCAACGATTCGGGACGCTCGTCCTTTACATATCTCCAGAACGTCTATGCCCACGGCAAACCCGACGAGCAGCCCCTCTCGGTAGCGCTCGCGCTGACCGAACGCTTCCTCGATGGTGACGGCGCATCCCGCATACAGGGCGGAGGCTTCGCGGGGACCATCGAGGCATATATACCTCTCGGCAGGGTAAACGAGTATGCCGCGTTCATGGAGTCCGCGTTTATGGAGGGCTGTGTTACACAAATCGGGATCCGGCAGCATGGAGCGGTGAGAGTTCTGTAGGAATCCTCTTGCATGTCAAGGCCCGGCGGGAGTATGTCTGCTCCCGGTCCATTTATTCACCGGTCTGTCATGATTGAATGGGCATCTTGCTCCAGGATACGTGTTATGCGTCTGGATACAGATGTTTCCTGCAGCATCGCATAGCGGATATCATGCCGGTTCACCCATTTTCGCCTTTCCTGTCCGAAGCGCCTTCGAGCGGACAGACTCAAGAACCATGGTCGCTGGCTGACCGTAAAGCATGATTACGGAAGTAAGCAGAGCATAAACTGCATAACTGCCGCTCATCTGTCCGCCATATGATTCATGGTTTTGCCTGATCGAACCTCGCTCTACACGTCCGGAAACACTTCCCACAGTGTTTCTCAGGATGACATACATGACAACGGGCAATTGTATGCAAAGGCTCAGCCATATGCGGTATTCCCGTGCGTTGTCAGCCGCTTGTCTGATATCCTGCGCCGCCCCGTAAAATACTATACATATGTTGGTACAAATTAACTATATATATTTATACAGATTTCATCGGGAAAAATGGAAAATCTGTTTGACAAATTATGTCTCATTGTCCACTCTGTGGGGAGAAATGGGGATTATGGTGTAAAAATGTACCGGTGTGGGGGCTGACTGATGTTCATCGGCGAGTACAGGCCAGTTATTGACGACCGCGGCCGCCTCGCCGTACCCATGAAGCTGCGCAAGGCCTTCGGCGAGGGGCTCATCTCGCGCCTCATCATCGCCCCGGGATTCGACAGGTGCAGCATGGCATACCGCCTGACAGAGTGGGAGCGTTTCGTCGCCGAAAAGGTGATAGCGCTGCCCCAGGACGATCCGGAAAACCGCCGCAGAGTCCGCTTTATCATGGCCGGCGCCTCCGAATGTGAGCTCGACAAACAGGGCCGCATACTGATCCCTTCACAGCTGAAAGAATTCGCGAAGATAGAAAAAGAGACAGTCATAATCGGTGTGTATGACCGACTCGAGATTTGGGCCCGTGAGCGATACGATACCTACAGGCCGTCCCTCGACAGTATAGATGATTTTGCAGCGGAGATGGGTATGTAATGGGTGACAATCCGGCTTCATTTGAACACTATCCGGTTTTGTACAGAGAGGTTCTGGAAGCCTTTACACCCTGTCTTGATGCTGGAAGTACGGTTGTTGATTGTACGCTCGGCGGCGGTGGACACAGCAGGCTGATGCTTGAGGCGTTTCCCGGCATACGCATCATTGCCTTCGAGCGGGACGCGCGAATGATCGAAAGGGCCAGGAAGAGGCTCGGGCCCTTTGTTGAACAATGCGACATAATTCATGACAACTTCAGTGAACTTTCGTTTTATCTGTCGGGGATGGAGGGAAAGGTCTCTGCCATACTGTATG
>CAZAHA010000181.1:0-5975 GCA_964484915.1 uncultured Leptospirales bacterium | reverse complement strand
CCAGAAGGTCCATCGGAGGATACCCGGTTATCGACAGTTCCGAGAATACAAGCAGGTCGGCCTCTTTCTTTAGCTGGCCAATTTTTTCACTGATACGCTGCACGTTATAGGCAATATCGCCAATGATGAAATCAAGCTGAATGAGCGCGGCTTTCACGGTTGCCTCCATGTATTTTTGTTCAGTAGTAGTACAAGGATTGTTATACGCGAGATAAAATCAAGAAGGTGTTCTTGCGTCGGGGTATTTTGTAAAACAAGAAAAGCGGCGATTATCGGCTGCTTCCTCAAACAGCCGGCACGGTTTCTGGCAGTTTTCTAAACGAGTTGCAAATGACCGGGACAGAGCACCGTACGGTTTGACAGCACCGATGGGAGATAACATTGGTATAATCACGTAACACCGTACAGAAAATTGTCGGCAATCGACGCGATAGTGTCCTTGTTCAGGATTATTTCCTCGTTTTCCTTGTGCTTGTTGACCAGAAGCAGTACTCCGCCGATAAGCATGGTTGCCGTTATCTCGGAATCCATGGATTTCTTGTAGATTCCGTGTTCCTTGAGCATCTCGAAGTCGCGGATTAGAGTCTTCGTCACATACTCTACGAAATCCTCTACATTCTGAACAACCTCTTCATCGATTCCGATGATCTGCTTGAACAGCAGCATGATGACAATCGGCTCCGAGACAATGGCCTTGATACATGCCGACAGTCTGTCTATCAGAAAGCTCCGGAGCGCCTCCTTGTCCGGGTTGGAAGAAAGGAATTCCTCAAAGTCATCGACATCAAAAATGTCGTCAAATTCCTCCTCAACCGATTCGAGTATGGCATAGAGTATCTCTTTCTTGTTGCCGAAATACTGATAAACGGTTCCGCGTGCAATATCAAGCTCTTCACAGACCTGACCGATATGTGTACTCTGAAATCCGTTTGTTATGAACATCCGTTTTGCCGTATCGATGATCTGCTGTTTTCTTCTCTGACCCTTCGCTGGCATACTTACTCCATCCTGCCGGCCCGCTGTACAAACCGAAAAGTCGTATTATCGCCTGACCGGCGCATTTGTATTTCCGAAGAAATAGGCACAAGCATCTCCTTCAGTTCCTTCATGACAATATCCGCTTTGTCCTGCAACTCCCTGCTCATTACTGCCCTCTGGTAAAGTTTCCTGATTCTTTCATAGTATACCGAAGAAGAAGCATGCAGATTAAATGCACACACACATGATTTTATTAATAAATATTTTATTAGATAAATAACGGTTAATCTGTTTTAAGTCAACTACATATTAATAAACATCATATTTATGCACATACGGTGGAGACATTGTTTCCGCACGGCCTCATTCGACTGTTTACTACAACTATCGGGTAAAATGGCCGAAAACTATACATATATACACTGTATATACATGTTAAAGCGTACACTTTACCGCCCATTCTTTTTATCATTTCCTGATTTACACACTCTCAGGGGACGGGTAAGCATATCATCAACCAGTTTAAAAGAGGAACCAGCTTATGATACGATGTGCCCTGATCGGACTTGGCAGGATCGCATCCATACTTGAGGACGATGCCAAACGCGAAAAACCGGCGACCCATGCAGGCGCCATCCGGGCCCATGGAGACTGCAGCATCATCGCCGGCTGCGATATCAGCAGAACACGCATGAACACCTTTGCGGCGAGATGGAACTGTCCCAGCGTCTATCAGGACCACCGGGAGCTTCTTGAGAACCATACGGTGGATATCCTTCATATCGCGACACCGCCTGAGACCCATCTTCAGATTCTTACGGACGCGCTGTCGTGGAACATACCCGTTATCATATTGGAGAAGCCTGTTGCAGGCAGCCTGGAAGAGGCCCGGGAAGCCGAACGCCGTGCCGGGACATCACCATCACGCGTCCTGATTAACCATGAGCGCCGGTACAGTCTCCAGTATCAGCGGTGCAAAACCGTTATACGGGAAAATACTTACGGCCAGCTGTTAGGCATAAACACGAAACTGTACATGGGCCGCACCCGTTCATTCAGGGAGATGCTCATTGACGACGGAACCCATATGCTGGATCTTATCCACTATCTGACCGAAGGTTTTTTTACCGTACAGAACACGTTTTTATCTGAGGAGAGCGGCCAGCTTTACGCGAGCGGAGTATCAGGCGGCACACCGGTTCTGTATGAGGCCGGACGGCGGAGGGACCACCTGGTATTTGAACTTGATCTCTCGTTTGAACGCGGAAGGATAAACGTCGGCAACGGATACTACAACGAATACTCGTCACAAACAAGCCCATTTTACGAACACTACAGATCACTCCTTCGTGAAGAGATATCGTTTCCGTATACGCGGTACTTTACCGAGATGTTCAGCGACGCCGTACGCTGTTACAGGGATCAAAACGCCCGACCGGTCTCTTCAATCGGAGACGGGGTTTCCTCATTGGAGGCAATCTACAGCATCCTCGACATGAACAGTTGAAAACGTCCGTTCCGCGGTTCGTACGGTTTCATATAACTGTTTATTTTTTGGAGAATATCTGCGATATTTACCTGTTCAAACAGACACCATGTATACATTTTTCTATGATTTTTTGTATTTTTTACGGCACACACCATTCTTTCCTTGCCGATTGCGGCTTTAACGGTACAATTAATAAAAAGATCAGGATAGTTTATGAATACGGACAAACTTCGCGTACTTGTGGTTGAGGACGAAATCATAATACGGCGAATGATAGTCAATTTAATCGAACGGTCAAACGCGACTGTCGTCATGGAGACGGGCAGCGGGAACACAGCTGTAGATTATTTGAAGAACAGTCCGCCGGTTGATCTTGTGTGTATGGATATTCACCTTGAAAGCAGCATGGACGGCATAGAGACTGCACGGACGATAAACAGCTTTTCCTCCGTGCCTATCCTCTTTATTTCCGCATATCTGGAATCAGACAGGGTTCAGGAGGGAATCAATTTTGCAGGATATCTGCATAAACCGATCAGCGCCAGCGATCTTCACGCCGTACTCAAAAAATTCTCAACCGAAAACCCGGACTCATAACAGACGACTGTAATCGCACAGGCAAAACAATTGACATTCTTATACCGTACCGATGTATTGTCGGACATTAACCGAGTATACGGCAAGTCCACGGACGGCAACTGTAACAAATGTTTAGTGTTCTTTTCTCATTTTGGGTACAGATAACGGCCTGGATAGTCGCCGTATCACAAGGAACGTTACCGGGAGGATTACTATGCTTTTTTTCGGATTGGACATTACCTACTGGCTGATCATGATCCCGTTCATACTGCTTGCGCTGTGGGCGCAGTCGAGCGTCAAGTCTGCGTACAAAAAATATTCACGCATCCGGCTGCATTCCGGCTTGACCGGCGCCGAGGTCGCCGAACGGATTCTCCGCACCAACGGAATCCGGGACGTATCCGTTGCTCAGGGACGGGGTTTGCTGTCGGACCATTACGACCCCGTAAAAAAGGTCGTTCGTCTTTCGCCTGACGTATACCAGAGTCCCTCCATTGCAGCGGTCGGTATCGCTGCACACGAGACAGGACATGCCATTCAGCATTCCAGACAGTACACGCCGCTTGTGCTGCGGAACATGATCGCACCGACCGCGTCTATTGGTTCAAACTTCGCCTTCGTGATCATCATCTTCGGCTTTCTGATAAACGCAGCGGGTCTGATCAAGGTCGGCATCATCCTCTTTTCGGCAGTGGTCGCATTTCAGCTGATCACGCTGCCGGTCGAACTTGACGCATCTGCACGCGCCAAGGCACTGCTCTCATCGCACGGGATCGTCACCGGCCAGGAGATGCGAGGCGTCAACAGCGTTCTTAACGCTGCCGCCATGACATACGTTGCAGCTGCCGCATCAGCCGTCGCACAACTTATCTATCTCCTTTTACGGGCGGGAATGCTCGGCGGAGACGAGTAAACAGCACACCAGAGCATGACGGCGCGGGCTGTCGTTACGGGACAGTCCGCCTTTTCCCTCCTTTTTTTTAAGGGCATTTCAAAACACTTCACTGACACAAACGAAAAACAGGCATGTTTGCCTCTAACCGCCTGCACGGGATCACTTTACCACTTTGTGTATAGCGGCAAAGTGGTGCCTGACACTGGACACACGTTTTGGAATTTTTAAAGCGCCCTTCATAAAAAAACTGCGTATTTATCCAGAGAAAGCACGGATGGCAAAGGCAAACGTACACCCGGCGTATATACTTTTCGCAGTCATGAAACGGACACAATTTTTCAGGATTAACCGGTGCCATGGCAATACATCTATATGGAGACAAGAATGAAAACTGACAACGGTATAAACTATCAAGCACACGGAGTTATGACCGATCCCGGCAAATACGCGAATTGGGTTGCGGATACGCCTGACTCGCCGGAAGAAATTTCACTGACGGTACAGAAAAACATGGTACACCTTCACTGGCTGGAGCGCTATGGTGTCAAGCGCAGCGACCGTCATTTTGAAAACGCCAACGTACGATATGTTAGATCCATGCTTGGCTCAATTCACACTCTGGGAGGGGTCGATCTCAATTCCGTCAAGGATCCAAACGCCCGGACGGCAGGCACCTGCAGGGACTTTTCGGTGTTTGCCGCCGCGCTTTTCCGCTCACACGGTGTCTCCGCGCGGGCACGGTGCGGTTTCGCCGTATACTTCAACGATCCGTCCTACCGTTTTGTGGACCACTGGGTTTGTGAATACCATGATGGTGCGGAAAACCGGTGGAAGCGGCTCGACGCACAGCTGGACGGGCTGCAGACAGAGGCGCTGTCCATTGACTTTGATATAGCCGACGTGCCTGAAAATGCCTTTATAGACGCAGCGGCAGCCTGGACGCTGATTCGAAGCGGAAGGGAAGATCCGGACAGCTTCGGCATTTTTGACTATAAGGGAATACCGTTTGCCGCTGCAAATCTTGCACGTGACGTCGCGGCGTTGCATAAGATGCCGCTTCTGCCGTGGGACATATGGGGCATCATGGAATACGCAGATTCCGCGGGATCGTATAAAGAGAAAGACCTCTTCTTTCTGGATTCGGTCGCTGACGCCGTACGGAGCAGTGACGAAGCTGCGGTCATAAGGCTGTATAACGATCCGCGGCTGTACGTTCCCGGCATGATAAAAAGCTACTCCCATTCACAAGAGTGCGTTATTTCCGTCTCGCTGGATAGTGCCGTACCTGAAAAGGCTGTCTGACGGCGCAATAGCGTACGCGGCCGGAAACAACAGAAGGAAATCTTCTGTACACCCGGAACGAAAGGGAATAAAGATACAGGGACGCGTAACGTGTCCCTGTACTGCTTTACAGAACGTGCGGCGGACCGATCACTCCATTTCCGACTCCCATTTCGTGATGTTCTCCAGCGGGTCCTTGCAGGCACGGGCTCCCATGGCGCAGCTTTTGGGATAGTAGAAGTTATAGATTGCCGGCGTTGCGAAGAGTGTCAAAAGCGACCCAAACAGGAGGCCGTATGCCATCGCAACCGCCATCGGTTTGAGGAATGGATCAAAACCACCCCAGCCGTAGGCGGTCGGCAAAAGTCCCAGTACGGTCGTCAGTGTGGTAAGGATGATCGGTCGTATCCGCTTGTACCCTGCCTCGAGCGATGCCTCGAACGCGTCCTTGCCCCGCGCCCGCGCCTTGTTGATAAAATCCACATAGACGATCGAGTCGTTGACGACGACCCCCGCCAGACCGACGATACCCATCATTGCCATGAACGACAGCGGCAAGCCGTGAAAGAAATACGCCCAGACGACGCCGACCATGGTAAACGGTATGACCGACAGGACAACAATAGGCTGTCGCATGTTTGAAAAGAGCGCTACCAAGATGATGTATATCGATAAAAGAGCGATAATGTAGGACCGGCCGAGTTCGTTTATTGACTCCATCGTGTCCTCAAACTCGCCTGAGTAGTTGACTAC
>CAZAHA010000180.1:0-6033 GCA_964484915.1 uncultured Leptospirales bacterium | reverse complement strand
CCTTCGCCGAAGAGCACCGCCGTATGGGTCACATAGCCCTGAAGCAAAACGCGTCCCTCTTTGTTATTGCTCCGGCGACTGCAAACATCATCGGCAAGATCGCGCACGGCATCGCGGATGATCTTATTTCCACGACGTTCCTGTCGATGCAGTGTCCCGTTGCAGTCGCTCCTGCGATGAATCCGACCATGTGGAAGAATCCTGCAGTTGTCGGTAACATTGCCGTCCTTGAGCGCCGCGGTATCACTGTGGTACCGCCGTCATCAGGCGTTGTAGCCTGCGGCGATGCGGGGACCGGAAAACTTGCCGATGTCGAGACGATATTCAATGAAACACTCAAGCTTCTCTGATTATTCCTTTGTCGTAACGGCTGGACCGACGCGCGAGTGGTTCGATCCGTTCAGGTACATATCCAATCCGTCAAGCGGCAGAATGGGAATCGCCTTCGCTGACGCCGCATATTCTATTACACACAACGTTACTCTCATACACGGGCCGGTCTGCAAAGAACAGTTGTCCGGTAAAAAATACAGGATGATCTATGCGGAATCAACTTCCGAAATGCGGGACCGTGTTATTGAAAACCTTACCGAAGGGACGGTCCTTGTCATGGCGGCAGCACCCGCAGACTTTACGCCGTCCAGAAGAAGCGGCACAAAGATAAAGAAGAAGGATGCTGAATTGACAGTACAATTAGCCAACACGCCGGACATACTCATGGAAGCAGGAGAACATATTACGCAAAATGGTCTTACCGACATCATACGTGTGGGTTTTGCAGCAGAAACCGATAATATTTATGAATATGCAAAAAAGAAACTTATAGAAAAAGGACTTGATTTTATTTGTCTCAATGATATTTCAAAGGAAGGCAGCGGTTTTTCTTCGGAGACAAACGAGATCATACTGTATTCGAAGAATGGAGAAGCCCATCATTTTACGAAGGCGCCGAAGACGGAGCTGGCGTACAGGATTCTGGAAAAAATTGCCGAGTATGGAGGATGATATGTACATTAGAAAGCCGGCGGTCGCCGGTCAGTTCTATCAGGCCGATTCCATAAAGCTTGCCAAAGAGATTGACCTTCATCTGAAGAATGCTGACGTATCGCTTGATGCCGACCTCATCGCCGTCATTTCTCCCCATGCAGGATATGTTTTTTCGGGGCCGGTTGCGGGCGTTGCGTACGCGGCCGCACGAAACCGTACTTTTGACTCAGTAATTGTGTTTGCTCCTTCCCACCGTTACAGGATACCGGGTGCGTCCGTTATAGAGACGGGGAAGTACCGGACACCGCTGCGGGACACCGAGATTGACAGCACACTTGCCGCATCGCTTATTGACGGGGAGCTCTTTATTTTTTCACCGGACATACACGAGACCGAACACTCGCTGGAGGTACAGGTACCGTTTATACAGACAATCTATCCCGATCTTCCGCTTGTACCGATTGTTGTCGGAACAACGTCATATGACATCTGTCTCAAGATGGGAAAACGTGTCGCCGACACCGTTATCGAACACAGCCGGAAACCGCTGATTGTGATCTCCACTGACATGTCTCATTACCTGTCATATGAACAGGCGATCGAGACAGACAAAAAACTGTGTGATGCGCTTGAAACAGCCGACACCCTTGAAATAAAGAAGGTCATCGAGAGCGGCACATCATCCGCCTGCGGGTACGGGAGCATCATTGCCGGCATGACTGCAGCTCAGATGCTCGGCGCAAATGAGTGCAGGATTCTTGATTACAGAAATTCGGGAGACACTGCCGGACCGAAGACGCAGGTCGTGGGCTACTGTGCCGCCGCGATTACAAAGGAGCAATAGATGACCATTACCCTGAACCAGAAAAGGAACCTTCTGATACTTGCCCGTATCGTCATTGCCGACAATCTCGGCATCGCTTATCCCACAAAAAGGGATGATCTTGATCTTAATGATCCATTTTATTCGCAGAAGCTCGGCGCCTTCGTTACCCTGCACAAGTCCGGAGTACTCCGCGGGTGTATCGGCTACATAACCGGCATAAAGGACATCGTATCCACCATTGAGGATATGGCATACTCCGCCGCGTTCCGGGACCCGCGTTTCTCCCCCCTTACCCGAGATGAGTTTGATCTCATCGATATCGAGATCTCGATCCTCTCTCCGATTGCGCAGGTTAAATCGGTAGAGGAAATAGAGGTCGGCCGTGACGGACTTATCATCAGCAACGGTATCAATTCGGGACTTTTGCTGCCACAGGTTCCCGTGGAACAGGGATGGGACCTGAACAGCTTTCTGGAGCATACCTGTCTCAAGGCATGTCTCCCGCCTGACGCCTGGAAGCGGAAGGATGTTTTGATCGAAAAATTTTCAGCTACAGTATTTGGAGAAAAAGAGTGAAGAAATGTATTGCAGCCATCGCACTTGTTATTAGCCTTGCCTCATGTGAGAAAAGCACGCAGAAGAAGGAAGAACAGGATTCACAGGCCATACAGAGTGTTCTTGAAACATGGCAGTACGCAATCCGGGAGCGGTCCTACAAGCTGTATGCCCAGACAAAGCTCAATCCAGCAGACAGGGAAACATTCATGACCGAGTACTCCTCGGCGTATTTTAATAACATTATCATCATGTCGCAGACTCCTGCCGAAAAGAAGATCATCGACGGGGGCGAATATTTCGTGAAGGAAGTAACGGTCGGTGCTGAGGTCATCAGCCGCAGCGATCCGTCCCAAAAAGGGATGGTCAACGGCGAAATTTCTGTGGTTCGTCCAGCACACGAAGATTCCTCATGGAAGATCCATAACACGACACTCGTCTGGAACATGTAGTGCGCACTGCCGAAAATAATATACATACGGTCACACTAACCGCCGTCTTTCTGACCCTCATCCTCTCAACTACTCTGTATTCGGAAAGTGTCGAGCAGATAGACCGACGCGCACAGGAATACTACGAGCAGAAAAAATTTGCCCGTGCAATCGCAGAATGGATCAGGGCACTGGAGCAGGACCCCGATAATATCGAAATCCAGCAGAAGATAGAAATGGTCTATGAGAAGAAGCGGGAAAAGGACCTTGCGCTGCAGAAATCAAAGAAATTCCTCCGTGAAGCAACAGCGGCTCTCGATGAAGACAAACCGGAAGAGGGAAGGGAACTTACGGAAGATGCGATCCAACACTTCGTCATCGCGTACCGCATCGATCCGATGGATACGGATCTCATACTCATGAGAGACCGCCTTTCCCGCACTCAGAAGAAGGCGAAGCTTGAGATCGAAAAGAAACGGCTCAATGAACAGAAGCGCCGTGAATATGAACAGTATCATGAACGCGCCGTCGCGCTTATGGATGAGAAGAAGTTTGAAGAATCGATCGAATACTGGGACAGGATGCTCTCGATATTCCCGGACGATGAAGCCGCTGTCCAGGGAAAGCGGCGGGCTAACCTCGCACTGCAAAGCAGGCTCAAGTTTGAGCAGATTCAGCGGCTCATGGCAAGCGGTATCACAAATTTTGACAGCGAGGAATACATAACCGCCCAGAGCGAGTTTAACGAAGTCATGAAGCTGGACCCCGGAAATCCGGAGGCGCGCGATTACCTCGCGAGGATCGACTCCCTGCTTGAGGAACAGGACCGTGAGGAACAGAAGCGTATCCAGGCCGAACGGTACTACCACTCTGGCCTGACAAATACTGAAGAAAACAGATTCAATGAAGCGCGCGACGACTTCGAATCGGTACTTGCGCTTATCGACAACTACAAGGACACCGTCAGCCGTCTTGAAAAGCTCGACGAGCTTGAAAAGGAATACCGTGAACAGATGAGGCTGCGAAACCTGGAACGGATCAATGAGCAGTTCCAGCGCGGGCTTCTCTATCTATCACAGGCGCAGTATACAGAATCCATTGCCGCTTTTCAGAACGTACTCGACATAGATTCCGGGAACACCCAGGCACAAAAATATATCAGGACAGCAAAGGAGGCTCTTGCCGAGGAGAGGAAGGACGTTGTAGACGAGGAATCGCCTTATTACGAACTTGTACAGAGTCTGATTGAATCAGGCAAAAAATACTATGATGAGGGAGAGTACCAGAAGTCGCTTCAACAGTGGGAACGGATACTCAACCTCTTTCCAAGCAATACGGTCGCTACAGAATATCTGCTTCAGTGCCAATTCAAGATTAATCCTGATATCTACAGGCGCTTCGCCAAGGAACAGATAGATGAGGGGAAAAAGCTCCTTTCCCAGCGCAACTATACACGCGCACGGAGAAAATTTGAAATCATCAAAAACATCTCGCCGGACTATCCAGGCATCGATTCCCTTATAGAACAGTCGACACCAAAGGAAAGGATCGTCATCCCGCAGACGGCATCCGCGCCGCCTCCGTCAGAACGGACCGAACGTGTACCCGCCGCAGTAATTGAACAGCGGTATAACCGTGCGCTCCAGAACTACTCAAACGGAAATCTTGATGCCGCGTTAGCGGATTTTAGATGGGTCGTCAACAACGACTCACAGAACGTCCGGGCGATAATCAATATAAACAAGATCGAATCCCAGATGCGGCTCTCCGCGGCCGACACAGCCGCCGACGGCACAGCCGCACAAAGGGGGAATACACTGACGGCTGAAGAGAAAACCCTTGTACGTCAGTACTACTTTAACGGAATCACCTACTATTCCCGCAATCAGTTTCCGGAGGCTATCGCGGAATGGAGAAAGGTACTCACGATCGATCCAGACCATAAGAAGGCGAAAAACAATATCAGAAAATGTCTGCTGCTCATGCAGCAGTAACCGGAAGAAACTATGCTACAGAACACAAATCATTCCAAGGGAAAGAGCACATCCGAAAGTACTGTCCGCTTCAGCCTGAAACTGAAGTTTGCACTTGCGATCATGCTCATAACCGTCTCGGTCATTACCTCGATGTCCCTTTACTTCATACGCCACGAGTCGCGTATCCTCACCAGCGATATCATCGAAACTACCGAGGGACGCATCAGGACGTTTGAACTGATCGTCAGCAAGAACCTTGGATACGATGAACTCGCAATTTATGACATGATCGAACTCTTCAAGGGAATGACCGGGTTCCGATATGCGTACGTCATCAACATGGAGCATACGGTGACGCACGCCTCCGCTGTTGAACGTATCGGCATGGTACAGGACGACGAGCGGTTCAGCAGTGTTGCCGCGTCGAATTCCCTGGAGATATACCGCTTTACGATCGATGATCCCGAATCGGAGGGAGGCAAAATCTACGATTTCATCTATCCGGTCTACTCCCGGCACGACGACACAAGAATTTCATACGTCCGCATGGGCTTTTCGGACAACATTATTCGTGAACGTATCGCACAGATTACCCGTATCATACTCATTACCGCCGCGATCTTTATCGCGCTCTCGCTGGTTGCCGCATTGATTCTGGCAGTCATCACCACTCGTCCACTCAACAAACTGAGCGAAGGAGTCAGGATAATCGGTACCGGAAACCTGGATCACAAGATCGTCGTCCGCTCTCGCGACGAAATCGGATCTCTTGCGAACCAGTTTAACGCCATGACTTCCGAGCTGAAGGACGCGCGGGAGAAGGAGATCGAGAACAGGATCATGGAGGAGCAGCTTGATCTCGCGCGGGAGATACAGGAAGGACTCAATCCGATGGATTTCTACAACAAGCGGGGCATCGAAATAAAGGGATTTACACGCGCAGCCAAGGGAGTGGGTGGAGACTACTTTGATTATATCGACATCGACGAGAACCGTGTTGGGGCACTCATAAGCGACGTATCAGGAAAAGGGATACCCGCGTCTCTTGTCATGGTCATGATACGGACCGTCTTCGTGGCGGCAATCAGGCAGGATCCGAAGTACATCCAGTGCAAGAACATCGTCGCAGCGATAAACGATTCATTAAGCGCGGACTTCGCGATAGACAAGTTCGCAACGCTCTTTTTCATGATTTACGATCGCCAAAGCGAGACGCCCGCGTTTTCAAACGCAGGGCATGGTCCGCTCTTCTGTTACC
>CAZAHA010000179.1:0-6060 GCA_964484915.1 uncultured Leptospirales bacterium | reverse complement strand
CAGGCTTCACCATGCGTTTTCGGCTGAAGAGGCAAGAGATCTTTTCAGAAACGGCAGACGGTTTGCCGTGGCGCTTATCGATGTTGTCATGGAAACAAATGAGGCGGGGCTTGATCTGATCGAATGGATCAGAAAAGAAGGGTATGAAAGTGAACGCCTGGTACTACGGACCGGTCAGCCGGGTTACGCTCCCGAGCTTTCCGTTCTGAAGGAATATGACATAAACGATTACCGGACAAAGAACGAGCTGACCAGCACCAAACTCATGAGCGTTCTCATCACCGCGATCCGTTCATACCATCAGTTCCAGCTCATCAGGAAGAACCGGATCGGACTCATACACATCATCGATGCCTCGGCCAACCTCTTTCTGCAAAAAAATCTCGGAAAACTATCCCACGGAATCCTGACACAGATAACAAACATACTGGATACAGATGCAAGCGGACTGGTCTCTGTTGTTGAAGAGGATAATGGTATCTCTGCCGTTCGTTCGCACCATATTGTGAGCGCGATTGGCCGGTTTTGCACACACATCGGCCAACGACTCACCGAACTTCCTGAGGATGCGGTCTGCTGTGTGTATCAAACGGCGTGTGATTATGGTATATATACCGGACAAGACGGAACGATTGCCATGACCTTTCCGGATGCGATGCATTCGACAGTATTTGTCTATGTAGAGTCCGGGGCCGAGCTTGACGATGCTGAATGCGAACTATTGCGCATCTTTGCCGGAAACATTAACATTGCATTCCGAAACCTTGAAACAAACCGGATACCCGGGAATCAGGATAGTCCGGACCGTATAGAGACTACTCATGACAGACATGATGGGGCCACTGCAGCCGCTGCTCATCGCAGAAACAGCCGCTTTGTAACGTACAGAAAGCGTTTGTCTGTGCCGTCCTGCTGCCGTCAAAACCTCAGCGAGTCTCATCGAAGGTGCAAGTGGACAACCTGTAACACACAATCACTTCGTACATACATACGGCACCGGGCATCCCGGATATAGTATCACAAAGGCTGGATGACGTATGGTGCCGTTTACCTGTCTATAAAGGTTGTGTGCGGGTTCTGATGTGATTCGGCATGCGGTTCCCCTTACAAAAAATTGGAAAACCCGGGTTTTTGATGTATTGTAGAAAAATAGAACAAAAAGCTGAAAAGTTGTTCAGGCGGAGTAGCTCATCTTCATCATTCCGGAACTGTATTCTGTATGACAATGCTTTCCCGAATATCCCGTGACTGATGTGAGTTGCCGGACACGCCCGTATGTCCGTCATATATGCCGCCTACGGTACACACAGGAATAATCGGTGATACAGAACAAGGACCATACAGAGATATTCGAAAACGCACCATTCGGATGTGCCAGCATCCGCATGGAACAAACCCGCGACGGCAACGCAAAAAAGTGTATTCTGAATGCAGTAAATCCCGCTCTTGAATCCATTACGGGACATCCTGCGGCAGAACTTGTCGGCGTCTCCCTTGCGGGACTGCCCGATGAGGTGAGGATACTCTTCCCCTGTGACGGGGATATATTCCGCATGTATGATGAGGACGGGACCTTTAGCTATGACGTGCAGCAAAACAGCACTGCTGTGTCCTACAAGGTCACGGTCTATGCCGCCGGAGAAAGCGAGGCGGTATGTATGTTTACCGATATTACCGAGTGGGAACATACCAGAAAGGAGCTTCAGAGGAAAAGCGAACAGTACGAGCTTGCCCTCAGCGGCAGCAATGACGGTATCTGGGACTGGAACATTGAAACAGGCGAACTTTTCCTCTCGCCCAAATGGAAGGAACAGCTGGGCTATACGGACGATGAGCTTCCAAATGTGTTTGATACATTCGAAAGCAATCTGCATCCGGATGACAGGACGCATGTCATGGAAACAGTATCTCGATACTTCAACGGCGAGCAGACACAATATGATATTCTGTTTCGTATGCGGCACAAGAACGGCTCATACCGTCATATCAGCTCCCGCGGCGCGGCACTCCGCGATGATAGCGGAAAGGCCTGCCGTATGGTTGGTTACCATACGGATATCACGGAACAGGTACAATACAGAAACCTGCTGCAAAAAAGCGAGGAAAGGTTCCGCTCATATGTGGAGAACGCAAATGATATTATCTTTACCATGTCACTGGACGGCACATTTGAGTATCTCTCTCCGAACTGCAGTGAAATCATCGGTTATACGGCGGATGATCTTGTCGGCAGAAATATCAGTTTTGTACTTCATCCCGATGATGTCGATCCCTGTTTTGCATTTATACAGGAGATAGCGATATCCGGAGAGAAGCGGCGGGGTATTGAATACCGTCTGCGTCACAGGAATGGACGGTTTCTCTGGCACAGCTCTACCGGTTCACCCCTTCATGATAACGGTAATGTCATTTCTATCCTTGGTATTTCCCATGACATAAGCAAGCTCAAGGAGACGGAACTCATCCTGACCACGACGAACCGCTATTTGCAGGAAGCAACAGTGAAGGCGAAGGCCGCAAGCAAGGCAAAAACCGAGTTTGTCTCAACAATGAGCCATGAGATCCGGACACCGCTCAACGGCGTCATCGGATTTGCCCAGATCCTTGCCGAGACAACGTTAAATGATGTGCAGCGGGAGTATGTCCGAAACATCAATTCCGCCGCGATAACGCTTATGGATGTAATAAACGACGTTCTGGACTTTTCTAAGATAGAGGCGGGATATCTGGAACTCGATCCGGAATCAACTGATGTTGCTGCGCTTGTGGAACGGAGTGTTGACGTCGTATCGTATCAGGCGGCCCAAAAGGGGATCGAGCTGCTCGTTTCCGTAGACCCGTCAATGCCGACCCATGCCGTCGTTGATCTGCTGCGCCTCAAGCAGGTGCTGTCGAACCTTCTGGGAAACGCGGTCAAGTTTACCCAGTCCGGAGAGATCGAGCTTTCCGTGCGGTATGATCACAGGGAATCAGCGATGTGTGCGTATACGTTTACCGTCCGGGATACGGGTATCGGTATCGATCAGGCCGTACAGCAGAAACTCTTCTCTCCATTCACCCAGAAGGACAGTTCCATAACCCGTTCATATGGCGGAACGGGTCTGGGCCTTGCCATCAGCCAGATGCTGGTTCAGAAAATGGGCGGATCGATCAGTCTTGACAGCACGCCGGGTCTTGGATCGTCCTTTTCCTTTACGGTGACTGCTCCCGTTTCTGACGAAACCCGTCAATACTGGAAATCGAGCGTTCCCCGGCGTTGCCTTGTAATCGATGACAACACATCCTGCAGAGAGATCCTGAAACAGTATCTTTCAATGTGTAATGTTGAGTATGCCGGAACGGATACTGCTCTTGAAGCTATAAAGATGATAGAAACGTCCGCGCCGTTTGATCTGATAATCGCTGATTACCACATGCCGTATATCGACGGGCTGGATACCATACGGATGGTTCGCGAAAAGTGTGCGACGCATCCGGGCAAACCGGATGCACTCCGCCTCCATTCAGTGAACGATGCCCCGGACCTCCATGCACGGTGTGCCATGCTCAAAATCGTCAGAAAGATGCCGAAACCCGGACGGTTTTCTGAGCTCAACTCGGTTCTTGCCGAACTGTTCGGTGGCGTAACGTTGCCAAACCCAAACATAACTGCCGATGTTGTCCGTGCGGATGAAAAACCCGCCGTCCTGCAATCAGGCGAAGGCAAGCGAATCCTTGTCGTTGAGGATGATATGATGAACATGCTGGTTGTCAAAACGCTCGTTTCCCGTGCGATACCGGGGATACACATTGTTGAGGCGTTAAACGGCAAGGAAGCTCTTGAACACTTCGAGAACGGTCACTTCGATCTTGTTCTGCTTGATCTGCACATGCCGGTGATGGGCGGAAAGGAAGCTGCGTCGCTGATGAGAAAGCATGAAGAGGCGGCGGAAAGGACCCGAACGCCGATATACGCCCTGACCGCGGGCGCCGTTGTGGAGGAGGAGAATGAGTGCCGCAAGTCGGGGATGGACGGTTTTATTTCCAAACCGATAGACCGCAAGGTGCTCTATTCCGTACTGGAAGAGCACCTTCACGCAGCGGAAGCAGGATAGATTACAGTTTTATTGTGCCGATAGGTATATGCGGATGACTCCGGTTCCGCTCTCCAGTGTGTCCAGCGCCTTACCCAGTACGGTGCCGATTTTCTCAAACGAGTCGATTACCCCTTTCATGGCGCAACCGGGAGTGTCCGATGTTACCAGCAGGTCACCGGGCCGTATCGGATGTGTCCGCGCATCTACTTTGCACAGAACGCTGCCGGCAAGCGCAACCGGGTAGAGTTTTTGACGCGTGCCGCTGTTGTTGATGATAAGCGCCGGCCGGCTTGCGATTACGCCGATAACTGTTTTATCGTATGACGTGTGTGTCCGCTTGAGGATTGCGTCTCCTTTTGGCGACGCGACGACGACGTCTCCATGCGATATGAAATCATTGTCTTCAAGCTCAAAGAGCTCAACCATGTTCAGGTGTTGTTCTGTATCCCCGTTTTTTACCAGTTCAACAGGCCCTTCAAAAACCGAAAGTCCCTTGACCCGCATCGCGCGTCCGTCGCCGACCATCTTGAGTGTAGGGTCGGTATCCGGATCGTTCGCGTATCCATCAACAAGCAGAGAATAATTATGTTCGCTGATAAAGAGTCCGCCAGGTGCGTTCCGTGATATCCCCATCACGCCTGCGCCGGCGGGATTTTGTTCACGGCCGGATGACTGTCCCCGAACACCGATGAAATCCGAGTGTCCGACGACTCCGTACCGTGCTGACCTGTTTTCGGGGTTGTTTCCACGTTGTGCGACACCGCATATACCGACAGAACCGTTTGTGTCGGACGTGTTTTTCCCAAAGATAATGGCCGATTCGTCCGATGGCGGCATGATGCCGCTAAATATTTCGGCTTTCTCTCCGGATATACTCAGTGTTCCGCTGTGGCTGCTGTAATCGTGCGTTTTCGCAGCGTACTCATGTTCATGCGGAAGCGGTTCGCGTCTGTTTGTAAGACGGTCATCATTAGCCTGAACGGCAAATCCGGACCGTTTCTCTCCGTTTCGGGCAAAGCGGACAATACCCTTGTGCTCCTCGTTTCCTTCTCTCAGCCTCGAATCGTTCGATTGTACCGCCATTCCCTCATCTGTTTCGCCGTCCTTGGCAAGCTGGACAATGCCGGGAGCGATCGTTGTTGCATGTTTGAGCCGGCTGTCGTCTGCCTGGACGGCTTTCAGTTTGGCCGATTCACCGTCTTTGGCAAACTGCATAATACCCTTGGCCTCTGTCGATGCGTCCTTTACACGGGAATCGTTTGATTGCAGTGCCTTCAGGGGCGACGATTCACCGTTTTGTGCAAGCTGCACGATCCCTTTGTGCTCTGTCGATGCGTCCCGTAGCCGTTCATCATTCGCCTGAACGGCTTTGAGCGGCGCAGTTTCCCGGTTCTCGGCAAACTGCATGATACCCTTTGCCCGCGTCGTCGCAGCCTCCAAACGCCGGTCATGTGACTGGACGACCTTCCCCTCGGCGCTTTCACCGTCCGCAGCGAGTTCCACAATGCCGCTGTAAGTGGTGCTTGCCGTTCGGAGACGTTTGTCGTTTGCCTGCACCGCCTTGGACTCGGAGACTTCACCGTCTTCCGCAAGTTGTACGATACCTTTTGCCACGGTTGTCGCGTGCCGGAGACGCTTATCGTTGGACTGGACGACGGCCTCGGGCCTGACCTCGCCGTCTTTGGCCAGGACAACGATTCCTTTCGTCTCGGTTGTCGCGTCCTTGAGCCGTCTGTCTGTTGACTGGACAACGGCTTCCGCCTTGATTTCACCGTCCTCCGCAAGCTCTACAATGCCCTTCGTATCCGTTGTCGCGTCCTTCAGCCGCCTGTCGGTAGACTGAACGACAGCCTCTGCCTTGACTTCACCGTCTTTTGCGAGCTCTACGATACCCTTTGATGTTGTCGTAGCGTCCTTCAGACGTCTGTCGCTGGACTGGACTGCTTTCCCTTCTTCCGGTTCTCCGTCTGCGGAAAACGCGACG
>CAZAHA010000178.1:0-6083 GCA_964484915.1 uncultured Leptospirales bacterium | reverse complement strand
TTTGACGGAATCATTCGTAGAGATTGGCGTCGGTCTTGAGGAACGGGAGAAAATGAAGGACGCGTTCGGCAAGTTTGTAAACAGGGAGATCGCGGATCTTGCCACGAAAGGTGAACTCAAACTTGGCGGTGAACGCAAACATGCCACGGTTCTTTTTTCGGACATCCGCTCGTTTACCGCGATTTCGGAAAGGCTGGAACCGGAAGAGGTTGTAGGGTTTTTAAACGAGTATATGACTGAAATGGTTGCCTGTGTCGACAAGACACACGGTGTTGTCGACAAGTTTATCGGCGATGCGGTGATGGCACTGTGGGGCACACCGGTATCCCATGGAAACGATACAGAAAACGCGATCAATGGCGCACTTCTGATGCGCAAGGCATTAATCGAGTTTAATAAAGACCGGGGAACGCCGGATAAACCGGTGATCAATATCGGATGCGGAATCAACACGGGACCGCTGGTTGCAGGCCAGATCGGTTCTGCAGACAGGATGGAATATACGGTCATCGGGGATACGGTCAATCTCGCCTCCCGGGTAGAGTCTCTCAACAAACCGTTCGGCACAGACATTCTTATATCCAATGACGCATATACACTAGTTAAAGGCATCTTTGCAGTAAAGGCCATGAAAAAAATCACGGTCAAAGGAAAAAGCAAGCCGCAACAGATCTATGCGGTTCTCGGCAGAAAAGACGATCCGGAAAGACCACGATCATTACAAGCACTTCGAAAACTGCTGGGCATTACCCCAGTTGATCTTTTCGCAGTACAGACAGATATGAAAGAAGCGAAATATGAAATTACAGAAAAATGATGTTCTTTTCTACATGATCTGTCTGATGTTAGTGCTGCTCTTCAGTTTTCTTTTATATACCGACATGCACCGTCAGTACATGACAGACAGGAGAGAACAGATCGGAACAATAACTTTTAAGAAACGGATCGCGGAGCGAAGTCATGCCGGACACGTCATCTGGAACACGCTTGCCAACAATTCTCCCGTATATAATTACGACAGTATCCGGACCGAAGACGACTCCATCTCAACCCGCCAGCTGGACGGCGGTATTGATATAGCTCTCAGGGAAAATACGCTTGTCGTGTTGTGCATGGCTTCTGAAAAACTCGCTATCAATTTTCAGGGCACTGCATTGAATGTACGAAAGCAAGATGCCGAACCGGATACACAACAGAAAAAACACAGTGTCACCGTGTCCTCCGATATGGCACACGCCGATATCACACACGGAGAGCTCTTGATGCGTTCGGATGCAGACGGGAGTATCAACTTTGACATGCGCTCGGGCAAGGGAGTTATACGATCCAACGATGACACACGGGAAATTAGTACCCGCAATGGATATACGGTAAATGATAAAGGCGTCCTGACAGCACGGAAATATGCGTATACTATAACGGACCCGCCTGACAACAAAGTTTTTATAACAGACGGACAGCGCAATCAGACAGCTGTTTCATGGGAGCCAGGTGACACTCTGAAAAAACAGATTGTTTTTTCACAAAGCCCGTCATTTGATACCGTTGCATACACGAAAGAAACAACCGGCAGCCATACACAGGTGAGTCTTGCACCGGGATCATATTATTACAAAATTAAGAGCAGCACAGGGGAAAGCAATACAGGCCTGTGTACGGTTCTTTCAGATTCTCCACCAATACTGCGCCTGCCAAAAGATGACAGTACGGCAGCCTCATCGTCTTCACACAGGATGACCCATTTTTACTGGAGCGAAACTGCATACGCCTCATCATACAGACTTGAGGTTTTTACTGATGACACCCTTGACACCAGATTGGCAGAACGAAGTACCGGTAAAACATCCATTGGAATAAAGCTGCCCGTTCCAGGCATATACTACTGGCGTGTCACGGCCCTGTACGAACACCATTTTGAGCCAGATTCAGCCACAAGCACCGTACATGCGGTAACGCTCACACAAAAAGATGGTCTTGCTCTTCCGGTGCTTCATACGGGAGATGACGATGTGGTCCGAATATCTCGAAGTGCGCTTGAAAACAATACCGCCGCACTTCAGTGGAGCGAAGTAGACGGCGCCGAGTCGTATACAGTTGAGATAGCCGAAGAGAAAAATTTCGATTCCATTGTGTTCCACAGTGATGTCCGCTCCAACTATACGCTCCTGTCACCGGAGTTGCCGGAGGGAGATTACTACTGGAAAGTGACGGCACATGCAGATGAAACAACATCGGAGGTTTCCAAAACAGAGAAACTGATTATCGGTGGTATCCAATCGGTCAGGCTCCGCACGCCGGTTAACAATACAGGACTGGTCAAACAGGAAGGGGATGATATCCTCTTTCTATGGGACGATCCCAACAGACTTGGTAATTATCTTGTTGAGCTGTCACGGTCTGAAACATTCGGCGATGTTATTCTTGCGAAGCACACAGCCACTTCACGCGCTGTTGTAGATGCTCCTGCTGACGGTAAATACTTCTGGCGTGTCCATCTGAAAAACCGTCTGGACAAATCGCTTTCCACAACCGGCCCTGAATCCTTCCACCTCTTCACAATGCAACCGCCTCCGTATCTTGTATCTCCGCGCCACAGGGATACGCTTGATCTGTTGACCGCTGATGATGTGACATTTTCGTGGAACACCGTTCCCGGAAGCTCCTCATATGATTTTATTCTCTACAATGGAATTCGGGCAAACCATAACATTCTCTACCGGACACGTACAGACAACACCTCGGTAGTTATTTCAGACATTACACGGTTTAGCAGGCAGGATTACCGGTGGCAGGTTGTTGCGTACGGTGCTCCATTTGATGAACTCATCCCCATATCGCTGCCCGCATACGGCCATTTTACCGTAACACTGAGTCAATCTGTCAACGCGCCCGAGGTTGACTTTCCGGAAATACTCTATGAAGAGCGGGATACCGAACAGTGAAAAAAAAAGTCATAGCAGTCCTCATTATTCTGGCGTGTACTGCCGCGCATTCTGTTGAGCATGAGATGCAGTGGGAGCCTGTTCCGTATGCCGGCGGATATATTGTTGAAGTGTACACTGTCGACGGTGAACGGATTATCAGAGAAAAAACCGGTGAGACAAGCGTTACCCTCTCTTTACCAGTTGGAGAATACCGCTACCGGGTTATTACACTGAACCGGCTTGGCGAATCGGAGGCAACGACTTCATGGAAACGCGTTGCGGTTGTTCTTCTTCCTGAACCGGTAGAAGAAAATGATGAGCAGGAGCTTGCAGAAACAGAGGACGCTGCTGAACAGGAGGATTCCGGGCGTATAGAGGAACAGGATGACATACCGGAAGTCGATACACGGCATACATATACTCTCAGATGTATGCCTGCCGTATTTATTTCATCAGGCGTACTCGGAGACCTTTTTCATGCTGGCGGTGGCCTGGAGTTAAGCGCCGGTGTTCGTGACGTCATATGGGAGAATACAGAGTTTGGGCTGTATTCAGGATTAATGTACGTGCCTGGCACGGATGCGTACAGCATCGATTACATGCTGCATATCCCGGCGGCCCTGTACGGGGGCTATTCGTTTCAGCTCAGTGGTGCCGTTTCGCTGTTTCCTTTTGTCCGTGCCGGTACATCATACTCCCACGTGCAATTCCCGGAATCGGCCGTACGGGACACAGTGAAGATCATTGATCCGTTATTGTCGGGGGGAGGCATGATTGGAACAAAATACAAAAACTGCGATATCCATGCGGGAGGATCTGCATCGTTTCTTTTTGAGGATGGAGTAACAATTCCGTATTATATAGTATCTGTTGGAATCGGATATTCATTTACACGTTAAAATAATGTGTGCTGGACATGCACAATGGGAGAAAAGATGAAACGGATTATGCTTGTTTTGCTACTTGTCTTTGCGGCCTTATCCATGTCATGTGACAACACTTTTCATGATTTAATTGAAGAGAATACTGATAATCCCGAACAAATATCAAATAACGGCAATGATGAGACAGATGACGCTGAAACAAATCAAGATGAAACGGAAGAGCCGGAAGAGACAGTTCCTGAGCCCGAGGCAGTATACCGTATAACATATTTTTCAAACGGAGGTTCGGGAGACGTACCGATAGATACCACGGAGTATCACAGTGGAGACACCGTCACCGTTGCGGATAACAGTGGCTCGCTGAACCGGAGCGGGCATCAGTTTATTGGATGGAACACAGACTCTGATGGAACCGGTGAATGGTATGTGCACAATGACACGCTGACAATCGGGGACAGCAATATCGATCTCTATGCGTTGTGGGCAGATCATTACGTATATGTTGTTAGTACAAACAGTTCCATCGAACGGTTCGCCATTAATGCGGATAACTACATTCATCGTATGGACAGCATATCCGGCAGTTTCACCTCTCTTGGTATCAATACGCATACCAAATATATCTATACGTGGGATAGTCCAAACACTACCATTTCTTCATACTCCATAGGTTCCGATGGTGCGCTGACACATGAAAGTTCTACAGGATCAATAAACGGCATCACCAACATGGCAATGACGCATAACGCAACCGGTCCTGATTTTATCTTTATGGCATACCGCCCAGGAGGTACCGGATACATCAGCAGAACCAGTGTTAACGGTGATACCATTACATCTTTAGGTAATACGCATACGTCCAACTTGTTCTGGAATATACGACCGTTTCTTCATTCATCACAAGATGTATTGTATATGCAGCACAAATCGCCATTGTACTATTCCGTACATTCACATGATAATAACGGTGATGTCTCTTATCAAAGTCGAGTCGCTATTGATGGCTCATGTTATGGTAAAAATGTAGTCATGAATCCGTCCGGAACAAAACTGTATATTGCCGGCTCTGACGGAGTACATCACATGGATGTTGCGCCGAATGGCGATCTGTCAAATGATGAAACCGTGCCGACTTCCTGGACACCGCTCGACATTGCGATTCATCCATCCGAAGACTGGCTGTATCTGAGCGGTAATGACGGTAATATTTACAGATTTGAGCTAGTATCGGGAGATCCACAGGCCCCTGCGGCGTACTCCTCGGCGGCGGGCGTCTCCAATATTAACGTTATAAGCTCTGATCTTGTAATTACGACGTCAGTTATAGATAGCAGGGTCGAGGTGTGGACTATAAACACCAGTGACGGATCGTTGAGCAAGAAAGACGAGATATCCTGCACGTCTCCGTCTTCGTTTGTGTTTTACGATATATAGCATAAAAATAATGAGTCGGCATGGTACGAAACACCGCCTCTAACAACAATGAAATACGTGTCTCGTTATGCATCATACGTGTGTTATGTGTTAAACCACCGTTTCGGACATAAATGTGTACAACGGTTGAATGATATTCACCAATACTATTGACAAATTACGTATCTGCCGCTTTCTTATGGTTCATGAGCAATAAAATTAAACGAAACGATCCCTGCCCGTGCGGCAGCGGAAAGAAATTCAAAAACTGCTGCCTGGTTAAAGGTGATAATCCGTACGCATTTCCAGGGCACGATGCCACTCATGGCGATATTGAACGGTATCAACGGTTTGTCGATAACTGGGACGAATCGCAGGGCCAACCGCCGAGTTTCATGCAGTTTCTGGGAAGGGCAAATGCGGCAACAGAGTATCTCAATGATATTCAGGAGTCTATCGGAACTCATGATTATCAATCCATTGATGAGCTGAATGAAGTCTTTCAGGCGCAGGTGGACAAACGAAACAATACTCCTGTCGAAGACTTTCTTGGCCTCACACCAGAGCAGATGTACAGTCTCACTCGTTATGATTTTAAATCAAACAGTGATATTGTTGAATTTTCCGAACCAATATCGCTGAGCATGGAAGCGACAAATGGTACCGGTGCTAATCTGCTGTGCGTTGCTGCCCAGGACCACCCGTGGATCAAGAAAACTGCCGGTGGTTTTCGCAAGAGAAGCCGCGTTCGAGAAGCGATTCTGTTCCACCTCGGCGGACTCGATCTCATGCCTAATTGTCAAATCTCAGCCACCTAAAACTCCGAGGCGTCCTAGATTCTTGTGCCACAGATACTTTGCAT
>CAZAHA010000177.1:0-6107 GCA_964484915.1 uncultured Leptospirales bacterium | reverse complement strand
TCGTTCCTGCAGCTCACTATCTGTGCGGCGGTATTATTACGGATCTATCAGGACGAAGCTCCATTACAAATCTCTATGTTTCCGGGGAGTCCGCATGTACCGGCGTACATGGAGCGAATCGTCTGGCAAGCAACTCGCTGCTGGAAGCGCTGGTCTTCTCGGATCAGGCGGTGAAACATGCATCTTCGCGGCTACCGGATATTCAGCATGACCTTCCGGTTTTCCCGCAGTGGAACAAGGAAGGAACGTTTGATCTTGAGGAGTGGATCCTTATTCAGCATAACACTGACGAAATCAAGCGCATCATGTGGGACTATGTTGGTATCGTCCGGAGTGATCTCCGTCTGGAACGGGCCCTCCGTCGGATCCGGTTTTTGGAAAAGGAAATTATCGACTATTACAAGCGGCGTACCGTATGGCGGCGGCTCGTCGAGTTGCGAAACCTGGTAACGGTAGCGCGACTCATTATAGAAGGGGCGATGCATCGCAAGGAGAGCCGCGGACTGCATTACAGCCTGAATTATCCCGAGACACGCGAAGAGTACAACAGCGTTCTGGTGCAGAACTATTCGCGCAATCCGTATTATGCTTACCATGAGGAAATTAGCTTTGACTAAGGCGGCATCAACATTCACATTGTTTTAACAGGAACCGGTTTACCATACGTGTATGAAGTACCAATTTATTACATATGACAATAACGACGCGATCAAGGAACAGATACTGGGACGGCTTACGACGATCCTTGAGTCGTACAGCTGCCAGTCCATCAGAATGCCGGTTTACACCTGTCTGAATGAGCTTTTGATCAATGCGATAAAGGCCAACTACAAGAATCTGTATTTCGAAGAGTACTCTCCGCAGAACAACGCGCTTGAGATTATTCCATACCATAAGGCGCTTAAACTGTTTAAACTTGAAATGTCTACACAGCGCATAGACTATCTGCTGCAACTTGCACGGGAAAAGGACGTAAAGGTCGTCATTGATCTGTCCGTCGACAGGGATCGGAACCTGACGATACGGGTCACGAATCCTGCGATGATGACGGAGGTGGAGCGTGAAAATGTCCGGAAGAAGATTGAAATGGCGAGCAGATATGAGACGTTGTCCGAGTATTTTGTTATGAGTGATAATGATCCCAACAAGGAAGGCGGCGGTTTGGGGATCATATTTATTATCATGGTGCTGAAGAGTTTCGGTCTTGACCCTGATCATTTTATCATAGAATCACGGAACAATCAAACCTTATCGAGTATACGGATTCCCCTGAACGAGAGTACTTTGCTGCATTATAAAAATAATACGGAAAGGGAAGTATGACATTCAGTGTTTCACTTACAGGCAGGGTACAGGGCGTCGGCTGCCGGTACTACTGTGCCCAGGTTGCCCGCCGGATGAATGTACACGGTTCGGCGAGTAACATGCGGGACGGCTCGGTTGAGGTTATTCTGACGGTATCCGAACGAAGCGAAGCGGAATCGTATGCGAAAGCGTTGAAGGAAAACAGCTTTGGGTTCAATTTCCATGGACGTATCGATTCGGTATCAGTCTCCGAACATACCGGAAGTACCGCCGGTGATTATACCTTTTGATAATCCCGTGTCACCGCCGTTTACAGGCGGATTCAAGACGCATCGTGCAAAAGTGGATGAGATCCTTGATAGTCCCGTCTTGGGGCAGGAGACGTTCCAGCTTCTGCATATACTCCATCTTCAGGATATGTGTCCGGGAATAGTCGAAAGAAAGATCATGTATCCAGCCAAGCATGGTTAGCTTCATGTCGTTCGGCGTTTTCCTGATACTGTACGGTATCTGTTCGCCTCTGTAAACGGCATCCACGATCTCCGGAGAGTAGTCAGGAGTATCCGGAAGAGTAAGGTTCAGACCTGAACCTTCAGATTCGAATGAGTCTATCAGTACCTGCATGATGTCCAGCTTGTCGGCGTCGCGCACGATCCGGGCAAATACCGTTTTTTCACCGTCCTGTTGCGGGATGTGTATCTTGTTGTGATATCGAGTCGTGTATGATATGATCTTCCGCTCATCAGCTGATAGCAGGGGTGTGATGGCGGGATTCTCAATCAGTTCAGCACCATGGTCACCGTGATCAAACGTTACGGCATCATTAAATGATTTGAACGTGGTGTACTGCTCAAACCGTGAAATGTCGTGGTAGAGTCCGGCAAGCTCCGCGGTTCTCCGTCTTGCGCTATTATCGAACGTGTGTGATGCTATCTCCGCTGCGTGATATGCGACCCGCATGCTGTGGTCGCGTTTCAGGATAATATGGTAATCGCTATCCATATCTCCTGAGAGATATCCGCCTGCATAATCGTTAAGAAAATCGTAGTGATCCTTCATGGCTTTGCTTCTTGCAACGTTATGGTCTTTTTTTCCCACAGCGAGATCGAGTGCGCGAAAGAATGAAAATCGGAATAGTCGGCCGGTTCGATCCTCATCTTGGGTATGTGAACCTCCTGAGTCGCGAGCATGTAGGGCACGCCCGCTTTCTTGTATACCGTGAACCTTGCGTTCGCGTTCCCGTAGGTGAATGAGTCGGAATCGGTATACCCGGTTTCACGATATTCTTCCGGCAGCATGATCGTATAGGTGTCCTGTGTATGAATCGAATCGGTGATAAAGAGCGGCTGAGTACGGCTGTTTTCCCGCAGATATGATCTTGTGTCCGTTGTCCGGAGAAATGGCTGAATGATGAGCAGGTCGCGGGCTTTTACAGAATATGACGGAATCGTTCCTTCGGTGGTTATGGTGAACGGAAGTGCAACCTCCGATAATCCGCTGGTGGACATCTTCGTGTAGAGGATATTCTTCCTGTAGCGTGTCAATAGACGCGACAGGTATTCGTCGGTATACCGCTTATCCTGAAAATAAGACCGTACAGCCGCTGCATATCCGGAATAGGTAATCGATCCGCTGTAACTGTTATCGGTACAGTCGACGGTGAAACTCACGGATTCCACGGGACGTGTCCGTGATTGTACAGTGTCCGTTACAGGGAAGGCGCCGCCGACGGGAACGGCCCGTGCGCCGTCATACGCTTGCGATACGATGCCGGCATCGATATACCGTGAACTGAAATCGAGCCACCGTATTTCGTTTTCATCGGGAAGGTACAGGACCATTCCGTAAAATGAAGAAGCGCTGTCAATCCTGTCTGTGTCACGGTATGGATTCCGAACAAGACAGGGAACCGACGCAATATCATGCTGTGCAAGCAGCGCCCTGCACAGGAAGATCTTGTCTGATTCGGACCCCTTCCTGAAGTATGCGGTATCACGGGGGTGGTCGGGAATGAATGTCGTGAATGGTTCATCCTGGATACCGGCCTGTATCCGTCTGTATATGTCGCTCACGATATCACTCTCGATATCATTTGCTGCCGCTTCGATGAGCGGTGTGACAGTGCCGTCGAGCCACTGGGTATATGCCGAATCGCTCTCTGATTCATAAAGCTGGTAAAACGGTAGAATAAGTTCGCGCGAGCCGTTAGATGACTCCTCAGTTATTTCGGGGATGTTCTTCAGGTGAAGCGTTTGAACGACACCGTGGCCGGTCTCTTCTGTTTGATGGCTCCCGGGGAGGCTGTGGTACATGCGAATGTTTTTCGTCTGCGGTGCGGTAACGGTGAGGTAAAAGTCGCCCACAGACTGATCATAATCGGCAGTATATACCGGTTCCGTCAGAAAGATCGACGATTCGTACAGGGACGTTGTAATGAGAGATTCATACGATATATGGACAATAGTATCCTGTTCGAGCTGATTGAGTGTGACATAGGTATCTCCCTGATGGCTCTGTAGCTGGGAGGATTCGGAAAATGAACCGTCACGGCGGTATACACGCGCGCGGAGAATCCGGGGATTTCTAAACGGAATCTTATACTCGCCGAACGAGCGGACCTCATCGTGGGACCTGATGTAAAGCAGCTCATTCGAACCGAAGTGTGCGTGCGCGTTGGTATGGATGCGGTACCCGTGCTCACGGTACGGAAACAGACTATCAATCTGATTCCCGGCAAAGAAGCGTTCAAGAATCGAGGCTACGCGTTCGTTTTCCGGATTGATGCCGGTTATTCGTGTATGGTCACCGCCGGTATAACTGAAGTAGTCATGGGGAAAGTACCAGTCGGTCTGTCCGCCCTGTATGCGCTGCCAGTACATTTCGGGTGACGTTCCCTGCCGGTACCGGGCAAGCCCCAGCAGATACTGTATCTGGGGACTGTTATTGATCGCGGAATAGGCAAGCAGTGACCGTGACGCTTCCTTATACTGTTCACGGTCTATCAGTGAACGGTAATACAGGTATGAGAATCGGTACCGGTTGTTTCTAATATACTGCCGGGCAGCATTACGTGCGTCGGTATGATGCCCATTCTCCGTATAGACCGTCATGAGGTCGTATGCCGCGTTTTCAGAACGGTATCGGTCGAGGTAACGGACGAGCGAGGCTGTCTGGTTGGATATATCCCGTGTCTTCCAGTACCGTGCATTGATTACATGATGATAGATGCTGTTCGGGTATTCGCTTTCGATACGGCCGGCGTAGGCTGCATATTCGGCGTCACGTGATAAGCGTTCGAGCAGGGAGAGGTACAGAAGCATGCCCGCATAATGCGCTCTTTCGTGTACAGGTTCGAGTTCCTCGACGGCATCGGTATACAAACCGTTTGTGATTGCCCGCTTCGCGCTGTAGTATCTGGCCGGAATGAAATCAGGATAGTCCTTGCGCAGCGCATTCAGCCGCTTCCAGCCTTCTGTTTTGTTCCAGCGGAAGTTGCCGTCGATATGTATGAGGTCTGCTGCATAACTGTAATCAACAACAGGGTTATACGCTTGCGCGAGAGAACGTTCATACACGGGAAAGCATTCGGTGCTGTTCAGGGTGGATAAATACCACGCGCGGTAAAAAAGTCCCGACGAATCATCATGCTCTGTTTCGGAAAGCGGATAGTCATCGATCGGGGTCGCCGTGACGCTACCGGCCGGAGAATCTGTAACGTGCGTACACGCAACGGGAATATCATCAGGGTTTGTGGTCATCACAGACACATAGCCGTCTGATCTGTTTTGAGCAATGATTGTGAATGTGATGATGCCGCTGCCGGAGGTAAGAAGTATTCGCATATCGCGTCTTCCGGTGCGGTCGCTGTTTTCCATGGCTTTGTTACCGTTTATAAACAGATGATACTGCAGATTTGATGCGATGCGGAGCTTGACCGGTCCGGGAGCGTAAAAGTCCGATTCTATCCGGACGAGTCCGGGTGTATCATGCAGGTAGGAGTCAAGATATACCCGGCCGTCAGGTGAAATGCCGTGCGTAACACGGTATCGCCGGTTTTTCGTCAGCCGGTCGGTATCCACGGTGTAAAAGTCACCGTCCCCGTATCGGGTAAACGTATCGTGCACCTTCCACTGTGACAGATAAAATCCGGAATCAACCGAGGAACAGGTGTCCGTTAAGTTGTGTGTGTATGAAAATTCTTCAAGAAGACAGCGGGCTTGAAGTGCAAGGTTGCGGTACCGTTTACCGGAGAGCGCGTCGAGACAGTTGATATAACCTGTAGCAAACGCAACATACCATGAACTGTCCTTGATGTGGTCCATCGATAATATGTCGCGCAGGTAGAGTAGAGAACGGTAATCGTCGGGATGATCGGTTATGTATGCCGTCATGAGGCTGAAAAGTTGACGGTCGTTTCCGTTGTAGAATGCCTCCTGGATCGGAGACAGCTGCCGTGCCCCGATGGGAGCGGCTGCAAGAAGGATGAGTATAATGAATGTGTTATTTTTCATTTTTTTTCAGCACTATCTTCTGTGAATGCTTGGTATCATGGTGGATCAGTGTGTTCCTGAATTCCGGATACTCCCCGGGTTCTATGATGCCGGATGATATCGTCTGTGTATAATCGATGGTATATCCATCACTGGTTTGCTGAACGGCGGATTGTGCCGTAAAAAACGGTGCAGTCAGAGTAACGTCGTCCGGAAGCGCGTATACGGAAAAGCCCTCCGGGATGTGTACGGTTGTCGACAGGCGAGTCTCGTGGGCAGAATCCATAAACAGCGGACCATGCCGTGTGCTCT
>CAZAHA010000176.1:0-6109 GCA_964484915.1 uncultured Leptospirales bacterium | reverse complement strand
ATGCGGACGATACCGGCGCCGGCTTCAGTGGCCTGTTTCAGCCGCGAATCACTTCCCCGGACGACTCCAAGCTCGCTATATGCGCCGTCCGGACAGAGTTTTACAATGCCTGGGCTCTTTTCGGTAGCCTCCTGCAGGCGGGGATCTGATGCCTGCACGGCTGTTCCCTTTTTTGTTTCGTATTCATATGCAAGCTGCACGATGCCGGGAGCGAGTTCCGTTGCACGTTTCAGCCTGCTGTCGGATGCCATGACAGCCGTATTCGGTGTAGAAGAACCGTCTTCGGCAAACTGTACGACACCTTTGAAAAAGGTAGTAGCGTCCTGAAGCCGGCGGTCACTCGCACGGACGGCCGCGTCCCGGGCGTCCTCGCCGTCCTTGGCAAACCGTACAAGTCCCGGCTGAAAGACAGATGCATATGACGGGCTTCCACTGAATGCATGCGAATGTGAATCCGATAGAGGTGTGGCAAATATATCCAGCGAACACAGTGCCAGAGTATATAGATCCGGTTCAGATTCGACCGTATCGAATTCCAGCTTAAGATACCTGGCGGGAATCGAATCGAAGTTCCAGCGGTAGGAGTCGTTTGATTCAACAGAAAAATTCTTCTGCTCGACCATTGTCGACCATATCCGCCCGTCTAAACTGACTTCGGTTATAAAGTGCGATGGAAAGAGATGGGGTGCGACATCAGCGCACCTCATTCCGAAACCGGACAGAAGCATAATTGTGCCGAGGTCAGCCAGCATTTCAACACGTTCCGGCGTCGGCGAGGGCTTGACCTGCCAGAAGGTCGATGGATACCCGTCAGTAAGGTTCTGTACACGATGATTGTCCAGAACATCATGAGAAACGTCGAGGGACACGATACCGTATATACCGGAGATTATGCGTGAGATTTCACTGTACGAGCCTTGGGTAGCCTGAGAGTGTTCTGTAATGTACAGCCGTAGATACCGGAAGCTCATCAGCGGAAAATGTATGATAAAATGGTTGTCGTCCAGGACGAAGGAGTTCTCGCTGTGCAGCACCGTCCAAACTGATTTGTCCGAACTTGTTTCCAGCCTGAAAGATGAAGGAAAGCGGTCGGGTGCCGACTGTGATGGATTCAGCTGAATGAAATTAACGAGTACTTCGCTTTGGAAGTCAAGAATAACAAAGTCTGCAGCTTCATTTGACGAAGCGCTTGACCAGATTGATGATTCGGTAACCAGGTTTGCTGCCTTGTTTTCTCCCCGTTCACTCGAGAATTCGATAACGGTTGCATCATATATTCTCTTTTGCGAAATGTTGACAGACATGCATAAACTCCAGTGTTGGTTGTGCCGGATACGGCGCGTAAGGCTTTGACCGGCTATTGAATTGTTTCTCAAGTAGTTTATGAAAAAAACAATTGTCAAATGTTTTATTCGGGTCAATACTGATGATACCGGCGGAAGAATATGACAGTTGAAGAAAAAACACCCAAAGGGTATGTACTGAAAATTAATCCGAAGCGCCTTACCTTTATCGCCTTTGACAGGCTGGGTGCTACGGTGTACTCGGGGCCGCATGAGGACAGCACTATTCACAAGGTGCCGGTAATCTGTTTCATCGGTAAGCAGTTCATTCTTAAACAAAGGATGCTGGACTCATATTATCTCGTGAAAGTGTCCAAAAACAAGCTTCTTGTTCCCTATTATGTTTCTGGAAACAAGGATAGACACTATCACCTACTTGAAACAACCGAATCCATGGACATGGTGCCGATACGGATGATCAATGCGGAATCGGTACTTGCGTTCATCCAGCTGATTGAGGACGGTTATCGTCCAGACTACATTCTGATTCCATCGGACATGCCTGAAAATGACATCATTATTTTTCGAAACCGCTATCCGAAGGGATCGCTGACACGGATAGATCTGGAGTCAGAAGAACTTGTTACCCAGGCGCCGGAACCGGAGAAGGATGATGATTCGTATTTCGTCAATCTCAATACAATGTCTACTAACCCCTTTTTTCTCGTCACAATCCATCTTCGTGATTTCAAGCTGTCCAGCGTGAAACAGGTCCTGCTTGATTTTGATCTGGATGCGGATGAGCTGGATAACATTGTTACCTATCTTGAAATCGTAAAGAAGTGGAAGGCCTTTCCCAAACCGGATAAAAATATGCCTAAGCTTGATAAGCTCATAACCGACTTTCGGTTTTACCGCGCACTGATAACCAAGCAGACAGATATTGTGAATTCCATGATCGATGAGATATCCTCCTCAGGAGACCTTTCTTCGTATATGACGATACTGGCAAAGGCCAAGTCCGTCATCAGCGAGTCACAGCCCTCCGATCTTGATATTGTTGATTATGAAAACAGGCTGTACGACAAAAAAGAAATGCTGGAAGTCGGTGCCGGAGATGAACAGGGCGGTAATGCGGAGTAATACTCCGCATTACCGGTGCTGATTACAGAACCAGCGAGAGGATGGCGAGTATGTCGATAATAATAAGCGTCGGCGTTACTTCGTTTGATTTTCCCGTAAAGATCTTTATAACCGTCCAGCTTAAAAATCCCCAAACGATACCCTGTGTAATGGAATATGTCAATGGAATGAGGATCAGTGCGATAAACGCCGGAATTGCGACGTCGAATTTCGTCCATTGTATCTCTGACACCGGTTTCATCATGAAAACACCAACGAGAACGAGCGCTGTTGCCGTTGCCACTGACGGAACAATGGAAAGAAGCGGTGAAAGAAACATAAAAGGTAGGAACATGAGGCCGGTGACTACAGCCGTCAGACCAGACCGTCCGCCTTCTTCTACACCAGTCGCAGACTCAATATAGCTTGTCCCGGATGAAGTTCCAAATAGACCCGAGATAGTCGTAGAAAGCGCGTCAACGATAAGAGATTCTTTCACGTTTCTCGGTTCTCCTTCGGCATCCAGAAGATCCGAAGCCTCCGCGACACCGATAAATGTCGAGATACTGTCAAACATATCTGTAAAAAGAAAAGAGAAAATTACCGGCCACATCGCAAGCTTCAGCGATCCGACAAGATCCATTCTGAAAAACAGACTGAAGTCCGGCATCGCGAATATGTTGTCAAAGGCTACAAGAGCAGGATTCTGTTGCGGATCGATCCATGACGCGTCACCGTAGATCCTTCCTACCGGAATAAGCATGAGGGTTGTCAGAGCGATACCCATTATGAGTGCGCCCTTGATCCGTCTGATGACCAGTATTGCGGTTATTGCCAGCCCAACGGCAAAGGTAATCGTTACAGGATTCATACCCTTGAAATCCACCATCGTGGCAGGATTAGATACGACAAATCCGCTATTCTGAAATCCGATAAACGTGATGAACAGGCCGATGCCGGCGGCGATTGCATAGCGGAGCTGTTTGGGTATAGCCTTCACGATCACCGTACGGATATTAAACATAGATAGAAGCAGGAATATGATGCCCGACCAGAAGACTGCGCCAAGCGCTGTTTCCCACGGGACCTCTTTGCCCAGAACAACCGTATAGGTGAAAAACGCATTCAGTCCCATCCCCGGTGCCAGAGCAATGGGGTTTTTGGCGTAAATACCCATAGCGATACTGCTGAAAGCGGAAACGAGTACTGTAGCGGTAAGAACACCCCCAAACGGCATGCCAGTTTGACTGATAATCGCCGGATTCACCACGATGATATACATCATGGACAAAAACGTTGTAATACCAGCGATGATCTCTGTTCTTGCATTTGTGTTATTCTCTTTGAATCTGAAAAATGCTTCCATGCATCCTCCTTATATATCTTCATTCTGTGACCAATAATAAAACAGTATGTATTATGAGACAATCATTTCGGATAAATAAATATGAGATTATCAGGCAACCTTCAGATGTTTGGACTTTTCCTTAACCTTCAACAACAGAAGAAGCCCGATAATAAACAGCGGAAGCAATGCGATGATGCCAAGGCTTGAATCACCTGTCAACTGACTGATCCCCCCTATCAGTAAGGGTCCGAGTATGGCAGCAAACTTGCCAAAGACATTGTAAAATCCGAAGAATTCACCGGATGCTGCGTCTGGAATGAGACGTCCAAAAAGTGAACGGGAGAGTGCCTGAACACCGCCCATAGATGTTGCGACCAGAATTGCGAGGACCCAGAAGAGAATTTCCTGAAGAAACGGATCGGTAATGGCTGACATCCAGAATGCGAGACATGTTATGACGATGTACACACACACACCAATGATAATCATGGTCTTTGCGGAAAACCGGGACGCACTCCGGCCGTACAGAATGGCAAATGGAAATGCCAGAACCTGTATCATGAGAACCGCTCCAATCATCGACACTGTACCCAGGCCGATGTCCTGTCCATACGCGATCGCCATGCTTATGATGGTATGAACACCATCGATGTAAAAGAAATATGCGGCAAGAAAGAGAACAATGTTCTTATATGACCGGATATGTTTCATCGTCTGAAACAGCCGAACAAAGGAATTCCGGATAAGATGAAGTGCATGGGCACGGTCTACGTAATTTCTTTGTGTAACCGTCATGAGCATTGGAAGGGTGAAGATGATCCACCACAGCGCTACGATAATAAACGACACCTTGCCAGAGAGTTCGGTTATCGTCACCGTTCCGGGAGGAGAGAGTACAAGTACTGCGGCCAGTGCGGCAAGAAACGGAACAACACTGCCTATGTACCCCCATCCGTAGCCGTAGGCCGATACAGTGTCAATTCTATCATTCGATGTAATATCCGTAATAAAGGAATCATAAAAGATTAACGAACCGGACCACAGGGTACGGGCGGCAACGTAGAGGACAAGAATTGCACAATACATGCCCGGCGCGGGAAGCCCCAGCAGGAGTGTACATATAACACCACCTGCAACGAATAGCGTAAAAATGCGTTTCTTCATACCCCGATAATCAGCGATTGTCCCCAGAATCGGAGCGGATATCGCGAGAATGAGCGACGCACCGGAATTGGCATATCCCCAAAGGGCAAACGAAGTAGATCCGGATGTATCCGCAGCGGCAACTTCCTTAAAATATAACGGCATAATAGCCGTAACCATGATCAACACAAAAGCCGAGTTTCCAACATCGTACAGAATCCAGCTGATTTCCTCTTTGGAAAAGCGAAAACGTGACATAGTAGTTCTCAATTTTTTTTTTCAAATACTGCATATACGGCAGCAATTTTGTCAAAGCATAATATAAGTAAAAATTATTTGACACAAACACTTCATGTACCTATAAAACGGCAAAAGAGAAAAACAAAATGGGGTTAAGTATGAAGCGATTATGTATGATAGTCGTAGTTGTAACGGCATTGGTTTTTGTTGTCTCGTGTAACAAGCAGGATAAATCCACGGAGACAGTACAGGATGAGGCAACACAGGATACGCAGACAACAGAATCCGAAACCGAGGAAACACAGCCGGTCCTGGATGAAAAAGTAGCAATGTACCGAGCAGCGGTTTATAAGGATCCGAAGCAAAGTGACTGGCTTGCGACACTGAACAAGGGTGAGCAGGTCATGCTTGTTGAAGTGCTTGATGAACCGGTTAAACTCAAAGGAAAGGACGAAACAATCGCAAAGGTCAGGCTTTCGGACGACACCGAGGGGTATATACGCGAGCGTTATCTTGCAGATAAAGCGATAGTGATTACAGACGAAGAAGTGCCGGTATTTGCCCGTAACAACAAAACAAGCGGTCAAAGCGGCTCACTGCCGTTGGGAGCCATAGCCTTTGTTGTCGAACAGAAGGCGAACTGGCTCAAGGTAACTGCCGGAGATCACAAGATCTACAATAAATGGATCGAGAGCGGATACTCGGAAAACCGTGAATTGATAACCGATGCCGTACTTGTTGAAGAAAACGGAATGATCGTTCGGGGCGAGAAGGACGGTACATATGAAACAGCGCGCGGCATTTTGGAGGATATCGCCGCAAAGAACAATGAACTTTCCGATATCGCAAAAGAATATCTTGAAGAAGGGTCAGGACAGAGTTCATATGAGTATCCTGACGGGTCTCAACTTGCCAAGGTAACAGCAAGCAGCCTGAGAATTCGAAAGGACCCAAATGCCGACGCGGAAGAAGT
>CAZAHA010000175.1:0-6122 GCA_964484915.1 uncultured Leptospirales bacterium | reverse complement strand
GAAGCTTCCGGTTGAGAGCGCGGGATTGAACTTTATCATTCTCTTTGTCGTTGCCGGTTTCTCGTTTGTCATCGTACTTGAGCTTTCGAAACGGATAGGAAAAAAACGAATGCTGATGATCGGCCTGGCGCTCTTTGCCGTACTGTCTTTGTGTGTCGCTGCAACGGGATTGCTGCCGATAGACAGGGTTCTGTACGGCAGGATTATCTTTGGCCTCTGCGGATTTCCTACCGCCGTACTGCTTGTTGTTCCCAACGTATACGTTGCAGAGCTGTGTGACTACGACTGCACGATAACAGGAGAACACCGGGAAGGCATCTATTTTGGTACCCAGGGCTTTTTCCTGAAACTGAACCTGGGTCTGTCTACGGCTATTACATCGTATTTTTTTGTTACTTTCGGAAAGGAGATCCAGAATCCGCTTGGTGTCCGGTTGGCTCTTGTTTTTGCGGCACTGGTTTCTGTCTGCGGCATTGGTATCTTCCGGAGCTATCCTGAAGGGAAGCTTGAGACCTACCATGAATAGCGCTACCGTACTTCTATTTCAACACCCTGGGATGATTCCAGTGTTGAAGAGAGGACGAAGTTTCGCGACTCGTCCCTGGTCTCAAGCTGGATCGCCGCGGTATTGGGCGGATATTCACCAAGATTATGCGCGTACAGGTACAGCGTGTTTGTCTTTCCCTGAACGAGCTGCGCCTGTACGCTGTGCTTCTGGTTTTTCAGCCTGTAGTTTGATACTATCGGCCTGTCGTTTAAGTAGAGCGTGATAATGTCGCCGTCCTCAAGCGCATCATCCCAGACATGGATCGTTACCGAAGGGGATGAGAAGCTGATCTTCTGCACCAGAAAGAGAGGTTTGCCGTCAAACGTATAGCCCACGTTAAACAGAAACGGTACCGACGACCCGAACTGCCGTTTGGCGTGAGATCCCCGTGAAGAGGACCGCTTTTGCGATACGGCTCCCGTGTCTATCTGTGCAAGCTCCTTTTTGACGTAGTACCGTTTGCTTTCTTTACTTTGGCCATACCGCTTATCTTTTCCCCGTCCTGGACCAAAGCCGTTCACAAGTGATACGCAGCCGGTGTAGAGCAGTGCGGCCGATATCAGTATCAACAGTATTCCTGTTCTCATCATCTTGCTCCAGTATGTGATTTCTAAAACAGCGGAAAAATGAGCTCTATATACGGCATAAACTCATAATACTCGATCCGGTTTTGCGAATAGATCCTTCCGGTCTCAGGATTGTTGTTTTTGATCGAGTATTTCGAATGTGATACTTTTACTCCCATTTCGTATTCAAACATCCTGTCCACCGGAGTCAGGAAGCGGAGACCGGCACTCCCCTCATATTCATGCAGATCGAAGGCGCAGCGATTGGTGTCGTCTTGTTCTCCCTGAAGCTCAAACTCCATTTCTGCGTTATCCTGAGGGTAATAGGTATATCCGGCACGGAGGTTCAGATAGACCACGTCAAGGGGTCTGTGAATATAGTTGATACCGCCTGTATATCCGGTTGCCCGCTGCCGGTATGTGTAGGACCTTGGCCCCTCATCGCTTATCTGCATCTGGTCTATTACCGATTCGGCGTTTTCTCCGTAATCACCGGAGGCATACACCAGTTTATGCCGCATCCCGCCCTGCAGCGACAGCGTTCGCAGCGGAAAAATTCGTGCAAGCGCCTCAGCATATCCATCCAGCGCGTAAAACGTGTCCTCATCCGGGACCACGTCATGGTCGGAGAGTATATCATTGTACGCGTTGCCGGCATAGACGCCGTTTACGGCACCATAGATTTGAATGGAGTCGCCGAAATAGAGAACTGTCCGGACCTCACCGCCGGCCATGTATTCCGGGAGATCAGTATCAGGTCGGGAAACGGTATGGCGTGGATCATCATACTCACCGGATATCGGTGACAGGGGCGTCATCCTTTTGCCGTGCGCGCGGATACCGAGAAATGCATTGTCCGCAAAAATTGTCTGGACAGAGAATACAATTACGGTAATTACAAACAGTATATCTCGTTTCATGACGATACCGGTAGTTTTGGATTCTGGCGCTTTCATAAACCGGCACGGCATACGCCAGGAAGTGCTGACATCCAGGTGTACATCAATTGGATCGCTGCATGTGGAAGCCAAGAAACGACCGTGCATATGAACTATATATGTGTTCGTAAATATTATTCAACAAAATAATTTTATTTGCATGAAAGATGATCTCACACAGATTATGGCAGCAAAAATGAACGATCCGATTCGTGAAAGCAGCGCCGTGTCGCGTAAAAAATCACCGGTTACCCGCGCGATAGATTGTGTACGGAACCTCTACTCTGCATTGCGCTACAGGAACAGCGAGTGGTTCAGCATCGTGGATACTGCCGGAACCGTAACAGGCACGGCGCCGCGTGAGATATGCCATAACGGTTCGTGTCTGCTCCATGCTGTCGTACACCTTCATCTTTTTAATGACCGCGGCGAGCTCTTCCTGCAGAAACGTTCGATCAGGAAAAAGATTCAGCCCGGAAAGTGGGATACGTCTGTCGGCGGTCATATCAGCCGCGGCGAAACGCCGCTAGCAGCCCTGTACCGCGAAAGCAACGAGGAGATCGGGCTTTTACACTTCACTCCGCGCTTTCTGTACACGTATATCTGGAAGTGCAAGATCGAACATGAGCTTGTGTATTCGTACACTGCCGTTCACAACGGCGAACTCTCGCCGGTGAATGATGAAGTGGACGGCGGGCGTTTCTTTTGTGCCGATGAAATAGAAAAGCTGATCGGAAACGGTATGGTAACACCAAACTTTGAAAGTGAATATCTTCTGTTAAGGGAGAAGGGACTCATCCTGTCCACCGGATAACGCGCTACGTATAAAGCCTCGACAACTCTTTCGCGATTCTGGAGGCGGCCGCGGCGTTGCTTTCCAGCAGCGCAGACCCCGCTTTGAGTGAAGCCTGCCCGGTAAGCTCGGTTATCCGCTTCATCACATACGGCGTTATTTGTTTTCCGCGAATACCGCTCTGTTGTGCTTCGTTTCGGGCCTGATCTATATACCGCTTCATGATGTCAAGCGGTATGGAATATTCCTCTGGAACAGGATTGACTAACAGGAGTCCTCCGCGAATGCCAAGATCCCACTTCGTTTTTATCATACAAGCCGCGTCATACGGTGTAAATGCACTGTGTTCAAGAAAACACCCGGAGCTCCGTGACAAAAATGATGGAAATTCATCAGTCATGTACCCGATAACCGGTACTCCTTTTGTCTCCAGATACTCAAGCGTCATGTTCATGTCGGTGCTGAACTTTGCCCCGGAGCAGATGACGGCAACGTCCGTCCGCTCAAACTCGTCAAGGTCTGCGGACATGTCCAATCCTCCCGATGCGGACACGTGGACTGCGCCAATTCCGCCGCTAAGCACTATCTTGATTCCGGCCATCTGCGCGATCACCATGGTGGCCCCGACGGTCGTGGCACCGCTGTGCTTGAGCGCCACGACGGACGGAATGTCCTGTCTGCTTATCTTTCTGCTGTAGGGTGTGTGGGCTATATTCCTGAGCTCGTCAGGAGACAACCCGACGCGTATCTTGCCGTTGATGATTCCTACCACCGCGGGAGTACTACCCTCTTTCCGAATAATTTCTTCAAGATCATGGGCATACTCCACGCTTTCGGGAAAGGGAAGGCCCTGCGTAAGAACGCCTGATTCTATTGCGACAACCGGCTCTGAATATTTCAGCGCACGCGCTATGCCTGGTGATACGTCAAGATACCGGGAATATATCATCTCGACACTCCTTCCCTATAATCTACAGAAGATTTGACGCAATTTCAGCAAGTTCCGAACGTTCGCCCTTCTCCATTGTCACGTGCGCGTACAGCTCCTGCCCCTTCATCTTGTCAATAAGGTACGTAAGGCCGTTGCTCCGTGAATCGAGGTAGGGCGTATCGATCTGATACGGATCTCCGGTGAAGACAATCTTGGTTCCTTCTCCCGCCCGCGTGATTATCGTCTTCACCTCGTGAGGCGTCAGGTTCTGCGCCTCATCCACTATAAAGAAAACCCGCGGAAGCGAGCGGCCGCGGATAAACGCGAGCGCCGTAATGAGAAGCTTCTTTGTGGTAAGCATGTTCGCGATCTTCTGATACTCCTGGGAGTCCTCCTCATAAAGGTTCTGTATCACCGAGAGGTTGTCAAAGAGCGGCTGCATATACGGATCGAGCTTGCTTTGTATATCGCCGGGCAAAAAACCGATGTCCTTGTTGGAAAGGGGTATTATCGGACGGGCAAGGAGGATCTGCTTGTAGAATTTTTTCACCTCTAGCGCGGCAGACAACGCCATGAGCGTCTTACCCGTACCGGCTTTGCCCGAAAGTGTCACAAGAGAAATGTCGCGGTTGGTAAGAGCGTTCAGTGCAAAGACCTGTTCCGCGTTTTTGGGGTTGATCCCGCACGCCTTCTTTTTTTCTGCAAAGCGTATGGTATCGTCCTTTTGGCTGTATACCGTAAGAATACTCTGGCTATCGTTTCTCAGGATGAAAAATTCATTTGGATGCGGGTCTCCGATCATGGGGAGTGCGTCGCGCTCGATGGATCCGCTCTTGTATATGGTATCGATTATGTCTGGGTCGATATTCTCAAACAGGTTTTTCCCCGTATACAGTTCGTCGATGTCCTTTATCTTGCCTGTTTCGTAATCCTCGGCATTAACACCGACACTTTTGGACTTCATCCTGAGGTTGATGTCCTTGGAAACGAGACATACCCGGTTCTTGCCGTATTTTTGTGACAGATTATAGGCAATGGCAAGGATCCTGTGGTCGGCGTTGTCCTCTATAAATACTTCCTTTAACTCCGGGCTCCGATGTACATCGGTCATGACAATCAGAAAGCCGCCTCCCTTAAGCGGACGTCCTTCGCTGAGGAGTGAATCGTCAGAAAGCAGATCAAGTTCCCGTGTGAACTCGCGGGCGTTGTAATTGATGATTTCGTTTCCCTTCTTGAACTTGTCAACCTCCTCAAGAAGCGTTATCGGAATCACTACATTGTGCTCCTCGAAGGAGTACACCGCCGTATAGTCATAGAGGATAACATTTGTATCAAGGACAAAGATTTTGTTGTCGTTTTCAAACATTGCCGATTACCCCGGGATAGATTGTATTCGCATGCCGTACATATGAGACATAGTATGTCAGACAAAAGTAAAGAATTTATAAAGGAAATCATGAAATATGCAAAAAGAGAGGCCCGGACTCCTCTCCTTGCGGCAATGCGGCTCCGTCTGCAGGAAACACTACTCCTTCCGCGTAAAGAGCCCCTGTCTGATCCGAATGTAATGGAAAATCTCCGAGGGTATGTTAACCGGGCAGCATGATTCAATCCCTTCAAATCCGGGTGACGAGTTCACCTCGCATATCCTGAAGTGGTCTTTGTCAAAGAGGAGATCAACACCGGCAATCTCGAGTCCGAGTATCCTGGACGCTTCACTTGCCAGCCACTCGATTTCCGGCGTTATTTCGTACTCCGAAACGGCACCTCCCCTCGAGAAATTAGCCTTGAAATCTCCTTTGGACTGCCGCATCATGCAGGCTGTGATCCGCCCGCCGACAACAAATACCCGCAGATCCTTCCCGTAGCTGGACGCTATAAACTGCTGCAGGATGATGTTGGCACGAGGATTGGTTATCTCGACCATCTGCATCAAATCGGTAAAAGAGTTTTTGTCATTTGCAAGGAAGACGCCTTTCCCCTGTGATCCCGACAGGCTCTTGATTATAACGGGAAACCCCAGACGTTTCTCAACGAGTTCCGTATTTACCGGAAACTTCACAAGCATTGTTGCGGGAACAGGCAGGCTCTGCTGGGCGAGTATCTGCTGCGAATAGAGCTTGTCCTTGACTGTATCGATCGATACCGAACTGTTGTAGCACGGCACACCGAGCCTCTCCAAATGCCGTATAACGGCAAGTGCAAAGTATGTTGTCCCCGCGCCCATCCGCGGCAGGAGAAAGTCCGGAAGCGGCAGCGGCTCGCCGTTTACCAGAATGCTTTTTCTGTCTTCCCGGGTAACGATAAGGTCTACCTGTTCCGGCTGGATCACGCGGAGTGTTAACCC
>CAZAHA010000174.1:1903-6145 GCA_964484915.1 uncultured Leptospirales bacterium | reverse complement strand
CTGACGCATTGCCGCTGGTCTTCGTATGGCGAAAGGAAAAGGATGCATCCCCCCGTAGTACGGTGCACGTCACTGTCCAGGATGATCGTCAGTATCGTCGCAAGCTGTGAATATGCATTCGTTTTTAGAATCCTGTACGGTATCTTTATTATTATCGGGAGAAAATGGACTGTACTCGCTTTCCCATACGCCTTCTCTGCTCTTTTTACCAGAGACATACGCATCATGTTCGGACTGTACCCATTCGCAGATGTCTTCCTTTCGCATATATTCATCTGTTTTTCTGTGTTCTTGTGTGTTATTCTGCAGACGGAGCGTTTGGGACAGGATTTTTTATACAGTTATGCTCATTACATGTTTTTTTGTTGACGATCAGACGGATTCTTTGCATCTTACTATTAGCACTCATTAAGATCGAGTGCTAATATGTATACATGGAGGAAAGCCATGATAAGCACATACAATGTACTCAACGACCTCAATACACTTCTTGATGCGTTCGTAGAACCGCGGATTCAGGACCGTTTTGAGCTGTCAGAAGTCCAGTACAGAGAAGGCGAAGATTCTCTTGCCATACGTTACTTTGTACCGGGCGCAAGCCAGGAAGACATAGAACTGCAGCTTGAAAACAATGTCCTGAAACTGACCTTCAACAAGAAGGAACCGGAAACAAAGTCACGGTACACCCGCCGTGAGCGGAGCTTCGGCACCTATTCCAAGTCTGTCAAGCTTCCGTACCGGGTAGACCCCGAAAAGATCGACGCGCAGCTGAAGGACGGCGTTCTTACCGTAACGCTTGAAAAGTCCGAAGATGCACGCCCGAAGAAAATTGAAGTGAAGTAACCACAAGGAGGATGAGCATGAATACCAAAACCGAAGATAAAAGAACCGTGTACATAACTCCGGCAACGGACATTCTTGAAGAGGAGTCCAAATATGTACTCCGCTCCGATATCCCGGGCGTTGACCGCGACAACCTGAGCGTTTCCGTGGAGAACAACATGCTCGAGATAGAGGGAAGGACCAGCCGCGAGCTCTTTGACATCAACGCAAACGACGAAAGCCCGGAATACGCATACCGGCGGACATTCAGGCTGAACCAGGAGATCGACAGCAGCAGCATCAGCGCCCATCTGGAGAACGGCGTACTGACCCTGGAGCTCGGCAAGAGTGAGGCGCTGAAGCCCAGAAAGATAGAGGTGACCGCAGTCTCATAATCCGGCCCTGATTGTCATGGACTGTGCGAATACAGCAAAAATCCTGCCAGCGGCAGGATTTTTGCTGTATTCGCACAGTTTAATGAGGGCCGCCCATATACAAGGCGGCCCTCCGATAACTCCGGCAGAATCTACGCGATATAGTCTATCTTGTTTCCAAGGTTTTCGTTTGCTACTTTCTGTTCGGTATTGACCCTGATGAGTTTCTCGCTCATGCCATGTTCCTGGGAAACAATGTTCTTCAGAAGATTGCCGAGTTCCGCAGTGCTCTTCTGTACGTTAATGCTGCCAATATCCATAGTACCTCCCTGTTTTTTGGATATTTTACTCTTTTAAAGATCGTCACAAAGTTCCCGTAACTTGAGCAATTATTACCAAGTCCGAAAATAATGATTCTCTGTTGGTACGAATCATGACGCCACTGAGCGGAACGCATTTATCAGGGTTATCAAACGTATTTCAAGCGGATATTCCCGATAGAGCATTACCGACTGTACCATACCCGGTCAGTCGATAACGCATGCGTATGACACTTCGCTACAGTATCCGCAGGGAATGATACTCCTGTATCGGACGGACCGTTCCGCCTGCACTTGTTTTCATATGGAGCATGCCCTCTATCGCGGCGCGGATACCCGGTACGGTCGTCACGATCGGTATCTTGTACCGTACAGCGACCTGCCGTATCGAATGAGAGTCCTTCTTGGAGCGCACGGTTGTGGGTGTATTCAGTATAACGTCGATCTCCTTGTTCTTGACCTGGTCAAGGATGTCGGGACGTCCCTCGTTCACCTTGTAGACGATCTCGCACGCTATGCCGTGCGAGCGGAGGTACTGTGCGGTTCCGGAGGTTGCCGTAATGGTGTATCCGCCGTCTGCCAGTTTTTTTATATCCTCAAGAAGCCCCTTCCTGGTATGCTCTGTCAGCGAAACACAGACGCGGCCGGAAAGCGGAAAGCGGTCGCCCGCTGCAAGGGACGCCTTGTAGTATGCCTCGTTAAATGTGTCGGCAATACCCATTACCTCGCCGGTCGACTTCATCTCCGGAGACAGGATGGTATCCACGCCAGGAAACTTGCCAAACGGCAGGACGGCCTCCTTGACACAGACATACGGTATCTCGGTTCTGTCACTCAGATTAAAATCGGAAAGATTATGGCCAAGCATTACCTTGAGGGCGATCTTTGCAAGCGGTATGCCCTTGGCCTTGGAGACAAACGGCACCGTCCGCGACGCGCGCGGATTGACCTCGAGTATAAAGAGCTCGTCTCCCCGTACGGCAAACTGTATGTTGATAAGCCCACGCACCTCAAGTTCAAGCGCCAGTTTCTTTGTCTGCTCCTCTATGAGCGCCTGCATGGAGTCCTCTATTCCAACAGGAGGAATGGCACAGGCACTGTCGCCCGAGTGGACGCCGGCGAGTTCGACATGCCGCATAATGGCCGCGACATAGACATGTGTTCCGTCGCAGATTGCGTCCACGTCCACCTCGGTTGCCTCCTCGATGAAATCATCAACCAGGACCGGATGCTCTGGTGAGAGGTCCACCGCGGTGTCAATATAGTTTACCAGGCTCTCCTCATCGTAGATGATTGCCATCGCGCGTCCGCCAAGCACGTACGAGGGCCTTACCAGAACCGGATAGCCGATCCGCGCGGCGATCGAAAGCGCGTCTGACTTGAAGAAGGCGATGCCATTCTCCGGCTGCCTGAGATCGCGCTTTCGTATGACCTCTGCGAACCGTTCACGGTTCTCCGCCCTGTCGATCGAATCAGGTGATGTGCCCAGTACAGTAACGCCATGCTCGACCAGGCTCTTGGCGAGTTTCAGCGGCGTCTGTCCGCCGAACTGGACGATAACCCCTTCCGGCTTCTCTTTCTCGTAAATGTTCAGTATGTCCTCGAGTGTCAGCGGCTCGAAGTAGAGCTTGTCGGATGTATCGTAGTCGGTAGAAACCGTCTCCGGGTTGGAGTTGACCATGATCGACTGGATCCCCTCCTCACGCAGTGCATATGATGCATGACAGCAGCAATAGTCAAACTCGATCCCCTGCCCTATCCTGTTCGGACCGCCGCCCAGGATCATCACCTTTCGCGTGTCATCGGTGTGGCTCTCGTCATATGAATCGTACGATGAATAGTAGTAGGGAGTGTACGCCTCAAACTCACCGGCGCAGGTATCAACCAGACGATACCCCGGAATGATGCCAAGCTCCTTCCTTTTTGTACGAATATGATGTTCAGCGGACTTCAGCGCCGCATAGTATTCCTTTAAATGCTCCTCGCCCATCCCGTAGAGCCCGTTCATACGCTCCCGCTCGGCAAGATAGGCGATCTGTCGGTCCGAGTATCCCCGCTCCTTCATGTAACGGAGCAGCGTTTCTGAAAGCCCGTCCTTGAGCGATTCAATAAACGAACGCTCGCTGTCCGAAAGCTCCTTCATCTGGTAGATAAACCAGGGATCGATCCCGGTAAGCTCATGGATCCGCTCGATGCTCCAGCCCCGGTCAAGCGCGATCTTCATATAGAAAATCCGTTCCGTGAGCGGGTTCTTGAGATAGTATTCGAGGCTGTCCTCTACCTTTCCCTCAGGCAGTGCATCGAGAGCGGCCTCAAACTTGAGGTTTCCGTCTGAGCCGAGGCCGTACCGGTCTATTTCGAGGGATCGGAGCGCCTTCTGCAGCGACTCCTTGAATGTCCGGCCGATAGCCATCGTCTCACCGACCGCCTTCATCTGCGGACCGAGCCGGGGGTCCGATCCTTCAAACTTTTCAAAGTTGAAGCGCGGGATCTTCAATACAACGTAGTCTATGGTCGGCTCAAAAGACGCCGGAGTCTCGCGCGTAATATCATTTGGTATCTCGTCCAGCGTATACCCTACCGCAAGCTTCGCGGCAATCTTTGCTATAGGAAAACCTGTCGCCTTGGACGCAACCGCCGAGCTTCTGCTGACACCCGGACTCACCCCGATTACGATGAACCCCACGACGGCCGGCACGACCCCCAACCTTATGGTTGCGCCCCAC
>CAZAHA010000174.1:0-1893 GCA_964484915.1 uncultured Leptospirales bacterium | reverse complement strand
GCGGATTCATCTCGATGACGATGACGCGGCCGTCGGCCGGATTGACCGCGAACTGTATGTTTGAGCCGCCCGTGTCTACACCGATCTCCCGTATGATCTTAAGCGACAGGTCGCGCAGATGCTGGTACTCACGGTCGGTCAGCGTCTGCTGCGGGGCTACCGTGATCGAGTCTCCGGTATGCACGCCCATGGGATCGATATTCTCAATGGAGCAGATGATAACGACGTTGTCAGCCGTGTCACGCATGACCTCCAGCTCATACTCCTTCCAGCCGATGACCGACTCTTCTATGATTACCTGGGTGATCGGAGACTCATCGAGGCCCTTCATCACAAGCTCTACGAAATCCTCACGGTTATAGACGATATTACCGCCGGAACCGCCCAGGGTATACGCCGAGCGGATAATGAGCGGAAGCTTGATCCTGTCGAGGATCGACATCGCCTCCTCAAGGGTCGACGCCACCAACGAGAACGGCACCTTTGCGCCGATCTTGATCATCGCCTGTTTAAACCGGTCCCGGTCCTCAGCCTTTTCGATCGCTTCGATCGATGCACCGATAAGCTGGACGTTGAATTTTTCCAGTATGCCGCCCTTGTACTGGGGTGTCGCCGTGTTGAGTGCGGTCTGACCGCCGGCGGACGGCAGGAGGGCGTCGGGCCGCTCCTTCTCGATTATTTGGGCGACAAATTCCGGCGTTATCGGCTCGATATAGGTAGCGTCGGCCATCTCAGGATCGGTCATGATCGTCGCCGGATTGGAATTGACCAGAACTACCTCATACCCCTCTTCCTTGAGAGCCTTACAGGCCTGGGAGCCAGAATAGTCAAACTCACATGCCTGGCCGATGACGATCGGTCCGGAACCTATAATCAGAATTTTATGTATATCAGTACGTTTTGGCATGAAAAAACCCCGATGATGTGATTTTGCGGTTAACTGAAGGTATTTCGGCCCCTTTTCCTGTCAATTATTATAAAAACAAATCAAGAAACTCCATCTGGTTGTCCCTATCGTCCAGCCCGTGCCTCTTCTGCGGTTAACGACACGGTTAAACATGACGCTCACACGGTACGGACACGACAGAAAAAAAATCCGTCTGTGTCCTGATATCCAGGGCAAAACCGTGCTATAATCGGTCAGACGGCAGTACTCGGAGAGTATTCTGCCGCTTTGCGTACACATTATCTGTATCCGATCCTGTACGCCACATATCAATACCAGTGAAGCTACCATGCAAGTTTCATTAGTTATTGACAAGATAATGAAGTGCGTATATTCATCATAATGTCCGGGGATATGCAACCATACGGCAGCAGAACCGGACAGCAAGGCAAGGCACGGGCACTATACGCGCCCGCATATTTGTGATTACTGCAACTTTACCCGGAGGAACATATAATGAAGAAATTACTTACCGGTATCGCTGTACTTTTCCTTTCTTTCGCTCTTCTGTCTCAGGACGCACCTGATGAACAGGAGGACGTACAGGAGGAACGACAGGAAGAGGCCCAGACTCAGGCTCAGGATGTTGAGGACGACGAAGACTTCAACCTGGGAGACCAGATATACCAGGAGGTAATACTTGAGGACTTTGAGTCAAGAGAGTATCCTTCTTCGCTTGTATCAATCCGTGTTACAAAGGACCAGAAGGCGGCAATCGCCATCCGGGACGTCTTTCCCGCGCCGGTAAGAAATTCCGAGAAGTACCTCGGCGTCAAGGTTTACGGCCGACACGGCGATTACCTGACGATAAACTTTCCGGAAAAACTGGAGATCAGCAAACACTGCCAGTCGATTTCCATGTGGGTGTACGGGAAGAACTTTGCAGGAGAGCCTTCGCTCATACTGCAGGACGCGGAAAACCAGGTTCACCGCCTCTCGTTCGGCAA
>CAZAHA010000173.1:0-6281 GCA_964484915.1 uncultured Leptospirales bacterium | reverse complement strand
AAGCAGAGCGCGAAATGCACTGGTACTGGCTGCGGTAACTTCCACTGGTTACGTGTTGTCCATCAGCTGAAACTGCATCATAAACAGAGAGTTCTAGGAAAGAGGCTCTGGCTCATCGGGATCATGTCGGTAGTGGCGGCTCTCATTCTGTGGCATGGCATGGAATCATCCTTTACCGTACCCGGTACCGCCGACGGAACAGTCCTGTCGGTATCTCACTACCGGTACTCCTCCCGTGTCGTCTATGCCCACGACGGATCACGCGCGTGCACATTTGTGCCGTATACCGTTGCCGTTAAGCCCGGAGACAGCATCAGCTGCAGAAAGGCGAAGGCAATCCAGACTGACTCGGTCTTTTCACGCTCACTCCAGCACGAGGGAATCACGAAAAGCGCGTACTATTCGGAAGAATGCACCATCACGCCATCGGGACCCGAGTCCCGCAAGCGGATTATCCGCGATGCGCTCTTTAACAGGATCGATTCGTGCGTTGACGAATCCACGGCGGCCCTTCTGAAGGCGCTTATCGTGGGCTCAAAACACTACCTCGACAAACAGACGATCTACAATTTCAAGAAGGCGGGCCTCCTCCACCTCCTCGCTGCCTCTGGCATGCATGTGGGAATCATTGCCGGCGTACTGTTTCTGATTTTGGGCAGACTTCCTGTCAGCAAGAAGAGTAACCTCCTTATCTGTTCCGTGGTACTGGCCGGATACCTCTATCTGACGGATGTTCCCGTTTCCCTGCTTCGGGCGTGCATCATGTTCTGGATATTTACCCTCTGTACGCTGACCGACTCATTCAGGAACCCGTTCAACATACTCTTTATGAGCGGCATCATCATCCTCATCATCCATCCGTCAGAACTGTACGGACTCGGTTTTCAGCTGTCGTTTCTTGCGACATTCGGCATACTCCTTACCTATACGACATTCAGCCGTCTGCTGCCGAAGCTGCCGCTCAAGATATCCGAGTCTGTTTCACTGTCGCTCTCGGCGCAGATGTTTGTCATACCGGTGATCTACATAACCCTTGGTGAGTTCAATACTGCCGGCATTGCCGCTACCATTCCGGCGGTACCGCTTTTGACGGGCATCCTCTACTTTTCATTCGCCGTGATCGGCATCTCGTTTATCCATCCCCGTACAGCACAGGCTGCCGGGCTGGTGCCCTCAGCGCTTAATTTTCTGCTGAACCAGACGACGGCGTTCTTTTCCAACCTCAACCTGCACACCTCCCAGGGCACCCTTCTCCTTGTCGCCGTTCCCGTTGCGCTCTTTTTCTTCAGCGCGTTTGTAAACCGGTTCAACAGATATAAGGCCCCTGCCCTGCTCGCAGCCATCGTTCTGCTTTCGTCTGCCATTCTTATGAGCCATCCGGGCTCATCATTCCGCATGATCGGATCCCGAATCAATAAACACATGTACCTCATCCACGACGGGAATACTGTTGTACTCTGCGGCAGCGTCGCACGGGAAGACGCGGACGCCGTTGTCCGGTACATATCGGACAGCGGAGCCGACAGGATTATCATCCTTGCGACTTATAATCCGCAATCGTCAAGCTTCAAACCGGTAGTGACGGCACTTCCTGTATCGCGCTGTATATTCCTGAACGATTATGCTGACAAGACGAGGGAAAAGCTCATAACGCTCCTTTCCCGTGACGGGATACCGTACGAGACCGCTACAGCGGCAAATCTGGATGAATTGAACACCCTGTTCGGTCGAAACCTCTTAAAAGCGTATGAAAGAAAAATCATATTTGACAAAAATCAGTTTCGTACGGCTACTATTGGCTATATTGATGATTAGCAGGGATAGTTGCGTGCCTCGTTATGAAATTGAACGATCTGACCTCACACAGATAAAACCGGAAATTATTCAGTCGCTCTATAATGGTGATGAGGTGATGCTCACCTTCGCATTCCCCCAGAAACGGACGATGCGTTTCATTAACGGAGTTCTCGCAAACCTGCTCGGTCATGCCGACCTGATTTTCATGCTTGAGTCCTTTTTTACCGTCCTGCGGGAATCACTGCTGAATGCGGTCAAGGCCAACGCAAAACGGCTCTACTTTCAGGACCACGGCGCGGACATAACTGACGAATCACAGTACAATACGATTATGAAGCACTTCCGTGACGAGGTCATCGGTGACATGACCGTGGTAGAACCAAAGCTGCGGCATAGCACGCTTTATGTTAATGTGGTCCTCAGGTTGACCGACACACACATCCTTCTTCGGATAGAGAACAACTCGGTCATTCTGCCCAATGAGATGGCCCGGGTTCAGCGAAGGATATCCCAGGCCTGGACCTACAAGGATTTTTCCGAAGCATATGAATCGATGTATGATGAAACCGAAGGTGCCGGACTCGGTATAATCCTGACGGTACTTCTTCTGAAAAACGTCGGGGTGACTCCTGAGGACTATGTCATCTTTGTTGAAAATGACAAAACCATCGTCTCTCTGACGATTCCGCGCATCATCAAGAAACAGGAAATTATAACAGAGGTAAAGAACAAGATCATCAAGGAGATCAATCTTCTGCCGACGTTTCCGCAGAACATCGTGGACCTGCAGATGATGTGCGACAATCCCGACAGCTCAATCAACGTTATCGCGGACCGTGTCCAGCAGGACCCTTCGCTGACCGCCGACATCCTGAAGCTGTCCAATTCTGCCGGCTTCATTACCAACAGGCGTATCGACAATATAAACGAGGCTCTCATGCGCGTAGGGCTCACCAATCTGAAGTACATCCTGATTGCAGCGAGCACGCGGAAGATCATGGACAAACGCTACAAACAGTTTGAAAAGATATGGAACCACTGCCTCCGGGTCGCGTCATTTGCGAAAAACATAGCATACAGACTTGAACTAAAGAAGCATTACGACAAGGTGTTTATTTCGTCCCTGCTGCATGACCTCGGCAAGATTGTTCTTCTGTCAGTCGATCTCGACCTGACTAACTGGATCGCGGATTTTGTAAAGCACAGGGGTATCCGGTCAACCACGATCCTGGAGGAAGTCTCGATCGGGATCAGCCACTCCACGATCGGCAAGCTGTTGGCCGAAAAATGGAACTTTGCCGACTTTCTCAAGGAAGGGATCTCGTACCATCATGCACCGCTGCAGGCTTCGGATGACAACAAGGTTGTCGTCTTTATTACCTATCTTGCCAACATATTCGTCGGCATCATAAACAAGAAGTATGACTATGACCACATCGATCCGACAGTGCTCGCGTACCTCGGCATTCAGGGTATGGAAGAGTGTGAAAACCTTTTCTCGTACTGTAAGGCATCGGACGAACAGTCTAAGGTACAATGATACACATCGAAGCAGCGCAGTCGAAGAGCGGAGAGCCGACCCTCTCGGTACGCCTTGACTGCGGCAGAACGGTCCGCCTTCATTCGGCTTTCGATCCCGTCAAGGAAGCAGCACGCGGTGTCTCACAGTTTGAGACCTCACCTGGCAGACTCATCCTGGTTGCCGGATGCGGACTCGCATACCATGTCAGGCTGCTCCGCGAAAAGTACCCGAACAACGCAATACTCGTGATCGAACGGTATCCGGAGATAGCCGAAGAGAGCCGGAAACTGTGCCCCGGCAATCTTGAGGGCTGCAGAATCATCCACGACGAAAGTCACATAGACGCCGTTCTCGAAACCATGAACATTTCGCGCTTCAGGGGGACATCTGTATTCTTTCACCGCCAGTCATATTCGGCCGACAGCGGATACTACGACACAATGGTCGGTGAGGTTTCGCGCTATATCTCCTCCAAAATCAGCGACCTGTTAACCAGGTTCGAGTTTGAGGAGCGCTGGGTCGAGAACATCTTCACGAATATCCCTGCACTCTCCCGTGCGCTGCCTGCACACGAATTCTTTCACAGGTTTTCCGGAATTCCGGCTATACTCGTCTCGGCGGGTCCGTCGCTGAAGGAAAGCGCACCCGAACTCTTACGGTACCGCGGGCGGGCGCTCATTGCATGCGTCGATACCGCGTACAAGGTCCTCCTGTCATGCGGGGTCGAGCCGCATATCGTGATGGTACTCGACGCGCAGAAGCACAGCCTGCTGCACTTTTTGGGAACGCATTCACGAAGGACGGTACTGCTTGCCGACATCGTGAGCTGTCCGCAGGTGATGCGGCGCTTCGACGGGGAGATCTGCATCAGCACGACATCGAAATATTACGACGATGAAAGCGGCAAGGTGAAACGAGAGACAACGCCGTGCGTTGACTGGCTGGAACAGTATACCGGACCGCTCGGAGACGTACAGTCAGGCGGATCGGTCGCGACGAGCCTCCTTGACTTTCTCCTGAACTGCGGCTGCAACAGCATCACGCTTGTCGGACAGGACCTTGCCTATACCGGACGGAAGATACACGCCACGGGAACATATCATAACGAGCGGTGGCTCGCCGCGCTTGACAGATTCACCTCCCTCGAGAACATTAACCAGAACATCATCCGCAGACGGAAGATACGCTACGTACGGTCTGTTTCCGGGGAGACAACCATCCTGACCGATTATGTTCTTGATCTTTACCGGCGCTGGTTTTCAGATTCCGCGCGGCTGGTTTCCATCCCGGTATATAACGCAAGCCGGGCGGGAGCGTATGTCGATTACACCGTCCATACGGATCTTGATACGGTCATGCAAAAACACGGCTCCGCCGATGTGAACATCGATGACCGTATCGGACAGGTTTTTTCGAAAGCCAGCCGCATTAACACCGGCCGCCTCATTCCGGCTCTTGACAGCCTGGAAGAATCCGTATCCGCACTGCACGCTCTCGCACGTGAGGCGTATACAGATGATGATAAGTACGGTACGGTACTTGACACGCTCGAAACACCGGATATCCGTACGGTCTTCGCGCCCTTTCTGAAACGGACACGGACCTATCTTGACCGCCATGAACTGGATGACGTTAAGAGACGGACCCTTATACTGGATGACGTCATCCGTTCGTCGGAGAAGATATCGGCGCTTATCAGAAAAATAGATGCAATCAGAACACGGCAAAAACGGAGTACACCATGAAAGACTCGCTGAAAAGACTTCACTGCCCGTCGCTGAACCTGCGGGCCTATACGGCAGTTACGACCGGCATCAGTAACGAACTCTGTACCATTCACAAAACAACACCCAACGCGACCTATGCGCTTGCACAGTCGCTGTCCGCGGCGGCCCTGCTGTCGGCTTCGCTCAAACCGGAATCAAACCAGTCGCTTGTGTATAAAATCGAAGGAAACGGTCCGCTTCGGAGCGTCTACGTACAGGCCGACAGCCGCGGCGGCATGCGCGGGTATGTCGGCAACCCGTCGGTTGACCATACGGTATCACTGGATACCATCAGCTTCTCCACAATCATCGGCGCCGGTACGCTGACCGTCACGAAGGAGTTGGGGCTCAGGGAACCGTATACGGGAGTATCGGCTCTCCTGTACGGATCAGTCGCCAGGGATACGGCATACTACCTCGCCAGTTCCGAACAGATTCCATCGGCGCTCATCATCGCGTGCGAAACACGAAATGACGGCGTCATTACCGCTGCGGGGGGCATACTCATCCAGACATTTCCCGACACGTCACTGGATGTTATCGGCTCTGTTGAGGAAAGAATACACACCATGGACGAAAGCCTTGGGAAACGGATGGAAAACGGCGAGGATGTGAGCGTAGTCCTTTCAAAGCTGCTGCTGGATTCGCCTGTCCAGCTCCTCTCGGAGACCCCGCTTAAGCACCGGTGTTCCTGCAGCAGGGAAGTCATACTGCGAAGCCTCCGGTTTGTTTCGACCGAGGATCTGCAAACCATGATAGACGAGGACCACGGTGCCGAAATATCGTGCACGTTCTGTAAAACGCGTTATGCCGTAACCGAAGATGAGCTGAAAGAAATCGTCAGGAGCAGGTCCTGACCGGCACTTAAGAAGCCGTCTAACGGGCGTGCGGGTGATATTTTTCGTACAGTTTACGGAGCCTGGTTGTGGTGGTATGGGTATAGACCTGCGTCGTGCTGATGTTCCTGTGGCCCAAAAGGTCCTGCACGGCCTTTATGTCCGCACCGCTGTTCAAGAGCTCTGTCGCAAAGCTGTGGCGCAGCGTATGGGGCGTTACCGAACCGGCAAATCCCGCCGCCCGTGCCCGCCTGTCGATGATGTAGAAGATCCCCCGCGTCGTCAGACGTTCGCGTCTCATGTTTACAAAGAGGGCATCGCTTGTGAGCGCCATCTTCCGTCTTTCCGGCATGTACTGCT
>CAZAHA010000172.1:0-6283 GCA_964484915.1 uncultured Leptospirales bacterium | reverse complement strand
TTTGTCGATATGATCAAGGGCGGGGCGATTCCGAACGAGTTTATCCCGTCCGTACGAAAGGGACTCGAGAAGACGCTGGAGGAGGGTATCCTTGCAGGGTATGAGATCCTCGACGTCCGTGCGATCCTTGAGGATGGCAATTTCCACCCGGTCGATTCATCTGACATGGCGTTCCAGCTGTGCGCGTCCATGTGTATGAAGAAAGCGTTTCCGAACCTCAAGCCGGTCATCCTCGAGCCGATTATGAGTGTTGAGGTAAATACCCCGGATGATTATCTTGGTGACGTTATCGGTGATCTAAACAAGCGCCGCGGGAAGATCGGCGAGATGCGGAGGTTCCGCAAGGGATCCCAGAAGGTTGACGCCCGTGTGCCGTTGGTAGAAATGTTCGGTTATGCGACAACGCTCCGTTCGCTCTCTTCCGGTCGAGCAAACTACTCGATGGAATTTGACGCATACGAGCCCGTTCCGGCGAACATTCAGGAAAAGGTCATTAAAGAAGCAGAAGAAAAGAAGAGACAGGGGTAAAGCCTGTTAGAATATAATATGAAAAGCCCCTTGCGGGCTTTTCCTGTTATACAGGGAACCGCACGTTCACCGTGCAGCGGGACGAGAATGAAGAGGTATGTACGCATTTGTATTGCTGCTTGTGATTTTTGTAACAACAAGAGGTTTTTTTTATATCTAATCCTTGACAATTGCAGAACGGCGTATAGACTACATATAGACATTTGCTGAAATATGTCTAAAAAACGATAACTAAAAATGAAGGAGAGTGTCGTAATGGGTAAGTCGATGACTATGGATGGAAATATGGCTGCTGCCCATGTTTCCTACGCATTTACTGAAGTTGCGGCTATTTATCCTATTACACCATCTTCACCGATGGCGGAATATACGGATGAATGGGCGGCTCACGGAAGAAAAAACGTGTTCGGTGAGCCGGTTAAGCTGATAGAAATGCAGTCTGAGGGAGGCGCAGCCGGTGCCGTGCATGGTTCACTGCAGGCCGGAGCGCTGACCACTACATATACGGCATCGCAGGGACTCCTGTTGATGATACCGAACATGTATAAAATATCCGGAGAGCTGTTGCCCGGCGTCTTTCATGTGAGCGCACGAACGGTTGCCTCTCATGCACTGTCGATTTTCGGTGATCACAGTGACGTGTATGCTGCACGCCAGACAGGATTTGCGATGATAGCGACCGGTTCGATTCAGGAAGTAATGGATCTCGGTGCTGTTGCGCATCTGGCGTCAATTGAATCAAAGATTCCGTTTGTTCACTTTTTTGACGGTTTCCGAACGTCTCATGAAATTCAGAAAATTGAAGCGTGGGAGTACGATGACCTGAAGCGGTTGGTAAACATGGACGCCGTGAAGTCGTTCAAAAACAATGCACTCAATCCCGCTCATCCGGTTACACGGGGTACTGCGGAAAATCCGGACATCTTTTTCCAGGCGCGTGAAGCGTGCAACAAGTACTATGATGCTGTCCCCGAGATAGTCGAAAAGTACATGAAGAAAATATCAGAGATGACCGGACGCGAATACAAGCCGTTTATCTACTACGGATCTTCCAACGCCGAGAAGATCGTTATCGCAATGGGATCCGTTTCGGATACGATCAAGGAGACGATCGACTACATGAACGCGAACGGCGAAAACGTCGGCGCTATCATCGTGCACCTGTACCGGCCGTTCTCCGCAAAACATCTCCTTGCCGTACTGCCGCAGTCGGTCAAGAAGATCGCCGTACTGGACAGAACAAAAGAACCGGGAGCAGAAGGCGAGCCGCTCTATCTTGACATAAAATCAGTCTTCTACAACAAGGATAACGCGCCTCTTATCGTCGGAGGACGATACGGTCTATCGTCAAAGGACACGACTCCGTCGCAGATCATGGCCGCTTTTGAGAACCTCGACCTTGCAGAGCCGAAAAACGGTTTCACCATGGGAATCGTCGACGACGTAACGTTTAAGTCTCTTCCGCTCAAGGAAGAACTCGATGTTGTTCCGGAGGGAACAAAGCAGTGTATGTTCTACGGACTCGGTTCGGACGGAACAGTCGGTGCAAACAAGAACTCGATCAAGATCATCGGCGACAACACAAGCATGTACGCACAGGGATATTTTGCGTATGATTCCAAGAAATCGGGCGGTATCACGATATCACACCTCCGCTTCGGTAAGGACAAGATACGGTCACCGTACCTCATAAACCACGCTGACTTTATTGCATGCTCACAGCCGTCATATCTCGAAAAGTACGACATGCTGAAGACCATGAAAATGGGCGGGACCTTCCTCCTTAACTCTATCTGGAGCTCGGAAGAGACAAAGGACCGTCTGCCGAACCGCGTCAAGCGCCAGCTTGCTGAAAAGGAAGCGAAGTTTTACATCATCAACGCAACAAAGATAGCAAATGAGATTGGGCTTGGAAACAGGACAAACACGATCCTCCAGTCGGCGTTTTTCAAATTGTCGGAAGTTATTCCGTATGATGAAGCAGTAAAGCACATCAAGGACGCGATAAAGAAGTCGTACGGCAATAAAGGCGAGGACATCGTCAAGATGAACAATGCCGCAGTCGACAAGGGAGCAGACGAACTCATACAGGTTGAAGTGCCGTCCGAATGGAAATCTCTCCAGGATGATAACATCGATACAGCGGGCCGTCCGGAGTTTATCTCGTCGGTTGTAGATGTGATAAACCGTCAGGAGGGCGATTCACTGCCTGTCAGCGCATTTGTCGGCCGCGAGGACGGTACGTTTCCGGCGGGTACAACCGCGTATGAAAAACGCGGTATTGCAGTCAACGTGCCTGAGTGGCAGCCTGAGCTTTGTATTCAGTGTAACCAGTGCGCGTACGTCTGTCCGCACGCTGTTATCCGTCCGTTCCTCATCTCACCGGACGAAAAGTCAAAACTGCCGTCGGATATGGCCACGCTGAAAGCCGTCGGCAAGGGACTCGACGAGTATGAGTTCAGACTGCAGATAAGCCCGCTCGACTGTACCGGCTGCGGCAACTGTGTCGATATCTGCCCGGCACCGAAGGGAAAGGCCCTTGTCATGAAGCCGCTTGATTCACAGCGTCAGCAGCAAGAGGTATTTGAAGCCGTTTCCAAAAACGTTACCTACAAGACCGACCTTATGCCGATGACAAACGTAAAGGCTACCCAGTTTGCTCAACCGCTTTTCGAATTTCACGGAGCGTGTGCAGGATGCGGTGAGACCCCGTATATCAAGCTCATCACCCAGCTGTATGGCGACAGAATGATGATCGCAAACGCAACAGGCTGTTCATCAATCTACGGCGGTTCAGCTCCGGCGACTCCGTATTGTACAAATGCCGCTGGCCGGGGTCCCGCATGGGCAAACTCACTCTTCGAGGACAACGCGGAATACGGACTCGGTATGCTGCTTGGAGTATCCCAGATGCGCGACCGGATCGAGATGATCATGAAGGAAGCGGTCGCCGCGGGTGTTCCGTCAGATGTTGAGAACGCTTTTAACGAGTGGATCGAGAACAAGAGTAACGGAGACCGCACGATTGAAGTCTCTGAGAAAGTCGAGTCCGTCCTTTCCGGCAGGAATGACGAATATGCCGTCAAGATCATGGACCTCAAACAGTATCTGATCAAGACATCGCAGTGGATCTTCGGCGGCGACGGATGGGCGTACGATATCGGATACGGCGGTCTGGACCATGTAATCGGCTCCGGTGAAGACGTCAATATCCTGGTTATGGACACCGAGGTATATTCGAATACCGGCGGGCAGTCGTCCAAGGCGACGCCGACAGCAGCCGTTGCAAAATTTGCTGCATCTGGCAAGCGTGTCCGTAAGAAAGACCTCGGCATGATGGCGATGAGCTACGGATATGTGTACGTTGCACAGGTTTCAATGGGTGCCAACCATGCGCAGTACCTCAAGGCGCTCCGCGAAGCGGAAAGCTACAACGGTCCGTCACTGATCATTGCATATTCGCCGTGTATCAACCATGGACTCCGTGCTGGTATGGGCAAGTCACACGCCGAGGAAAAACTCGCGGTAGAATGCGGCTATTGGACAAACTGGAGATTCGATCCGCGTCTTGCGGACGAGGGAAAGAATCCGTTTATCATCGATTCCAAGGAACCGGATTTTACCAAGTTTAACGACTTCCTCATGGGTGAAGTGCGATATACATCACTCGCGCGCTCATTTCCGGATGTTGCCCAGGATCTTTTTAAGGCAGCGGAAAGGGACGCACAATATCGTCATAAACAGTATCAAAGGCTTGCGGCGATGGAATACACGCAGTAGGCTCACATAACGTTTGCACACATAAGGCTGCCCGAAAGGGCGGCCTTTTTTATGTTACAATGATGCATACAAACGGGTATCGTGTATTTCTGTCATATGTTCAAACCTGGAGGTCATTATGAAACATGTTGCAATAATCGGGGCAAGCGATAATCCAGAGCGGTATGCCTACAAGGCGTTTAAAAAACTTCAGCAAAACGGATACGGCGTTATTCCCGTCCATCCAGTTCTTGATACGATAGAGGATGTGCCGGTCGTACGATCACTTGATGATATCGAGGAAGACGTATACGCCGCAACTCTCTATGTCAGCCCATCCACAGGAGAGCGGTATATCGACCAGATCAACCGTCTGAAGCCGAAAAAGGTTATCATGAATCCCGGTTCTGAGTCTGACAGGATTGAAGCGGAGTGTTCACCACGTGACATCACCGTATTTCGCGCATGTACATTGTTCCTCCTTTCCAGCGGACAGTTCGAGAACGATGGCTGATCATGTCGTGTCATAAAATAAATTGACGCTTGAGCCTTTCGGTGCATGATGGGTGGTATGAAATCATTGCGTAACATTCTCCTATCGTCGGCAGTAATTGCTATCGTGCTTGTGGCAGGGCTTGTCATTCTCCGCTTTCATATCGCCGGATTGCTGTCCCATGAAAAGCTGAGAAAAACGGTGACTCTCGTTATAGAGGAAAACTTCAACAGGGCCGTAAAGTTTGACTCAATCAGAGTCAAATCCTGGGGCGACATTGAAATCCAGAACCTGAAAATTTCGGCGTCTGATGACTTTAACGACAACGTCTACATCATCGACGCTCCGCTTGTCACCATCAATCTCGGATTCTTCGACCTCGTCAGAAAACGTGTCAATATACAAAACATTCTCTTTCAGTCGGCAGCCATTCGCATTCATAAACGGCTCGATGCGTCCTACGACGATGCGTTGAAGGGATTCTCTTCCATTCATTCCCTGTTCCGTACATCGGACCAACTGTCGGGCAAGAATGTCCGTATACGGATAGAGGAATCCACATTCATCTACAGCGAACTCTTTAAAAACGATATTTTTACCTTAACGGCGCGTGATCTGACAGCGGATATCAGCATGACAACTGAACACGTACTCTGGGAGGTCGCCGGAACGATAAACGAAGAGTATGAAACGGATTCGGTATCCAGACAGTGTGTCCTCTCCGGAGAGACGTTTATCGGTGACAACGGGGTCACCGTTGGGAGCGGCACCGTACAGCTTGACAGTTTTTCTGTTGATGATCTTAATCCGTATATCAGACATCTGGGAGAACAGGAGTATGAGCTGGACGGTTTGATATCGGTGGAAAGCGACTTCAGTTTTTATAATGATACACTGTCGTTTGACGGCTTGGTGCAGGCGAAGAATCTTTCAGTTGATACAATATCACGCCACTTTAACAGGAAACGGTATCTGAACGATCTGGACGTTTCGGTACAATGCCGTGCCGACATCTTTAGCGGCAGCCGTTACGTTGTACGGGAGGCGCGGATCACTTCCGGCGGCAACGAAATACTGGTGGACGGTGAATTCGCTGCAGGTGACAGGGAGCGAAAAATCGCCTGTAATCTGCAAAGCGGCAACATGAACCTCGCTGATTTTTCAGGCAAGATCAATCCGTGGGGACACACCATGGGTCTGTCGGGCTTTCTTGAGACCCGCGCGTCGTTTTCCTACGATCTGCTGAACCACCGTGCCCATTTTGCGCGATGTGACCTTTCATTTATCGACGCCGGCGCATACATTAAACGGACTGACTCACATACACAGATCGTCTCTGACATGAACGGTGATTTCCACCTTACCGAGGAAGCGTGCACGGCGGACCTTACCCTTGCATCCGACTCGAGTGATCTAAGCATCTCACTGAAATCGGACATAGCCGGGTGGGCCCCCCTCACATCCGATTCTACCGTTAAAATTACATCCAGGTACGTCACGGCA
>CAZAHA010000171.1:0-6319 GCA_964484915.1 uncultured Leptospirales bacterium | reverse complement strand
GAAAATCTGCAGCTCCACGAACATCCTGAGACGGTTTGTGCATTCAGTACAAACCGGGCACTTTTTGCATGACTCGAAACGTTTTTGAAAACGGCGTAGAGTAATTTCACCGTTTCTGGTTTTTTATATTTGACAGAACCGTTTTTTTGCAGCATTTTTATGTCAGCACCATGGCTTGCATTAAACCGAAAGAATTCTGAATGATCAGGAAAGAACAAGATGCCTGTCGTCATACATGTAAAAAAAACCAAACGGAATCTCTTTTCATCCCTTGCGGACGGTCTGCGCGCCCCGTTTGATGCGGTTGGTTACACCTTCAGCCACAAGGGATACTACTTCATGCTGATGCTCGTGTTTTTCATCAACGGTGCCATCCTCTGCGGCCTGGTGTACCTTGCCTTTACCAGGCTGTATCCGGTCTTCTCATCTTTCAGTCCGGCTTCAGAAGGCTGGTACATGGTTATCGTGCGGATGATCACCGGAAGCGTCATAACACTGTTAACGCTGTTCTGCGCCGTTATCCTCTATGCGTTTCTGGGAACACTCATATCATCGCCGCTGCTTGACGCGTTCTCATCTTCTACAGAGAAGAGGCTCTCGGGAGAAAAAACAGGCACGGGCAGGCTTACGTATCCATTTTCTGAGATTGCGCGGATCTTTATCACCTTTTTCCGCGGAATCATCGCGGTTGTCGTTGCCGTAGTTGTTCTTTTTCCGCTTAACCTGATACCGTTCGCCGGCAACCTCCTTTATTCAGTACTCGCTCTCGGCGCTATCGGTTTTTTCACCGGTCTGCCGTTTTACTCGTATCCGCTGGACAGACGCTCGGTCGAAAGTACGTCTAAAATGTCTCTTTTATGGAAATACAAATGGACCGTTATTGGCAGCGGTATATCGTTTCTGATACTGAGTTTTATCCCGCTTCTCGGATTTATGAGCCACGCCTTCACATCAACCGGAGCCGCCATGCTTTTCAGGGAGAAAATCCTGCCGTATATCGAGTTTACGCAAAACACTGATGAGAAGTAAGGCCGGTATTCGACAACAGCCGCTCTTTCTTCTGCTTGAGGGTATTGACGGTTCAGGAAAGTCCACCGTCGCATCAATCCTGCATGATACACTGCAGTCACGGGGCATTGCAAGCGCCGTTTATTCCGAACCGACACGCGGTAAGTACGGAAAGGAGATCCGTACACTTCTTGGATCAAGAAAACCGGACAATACCATACTCCTTGAACTCTTTATTCAGGACCGGCTTGAAGACATCGCAAAAAACATTACCCCTTCCCTGGAAAACGGATCAATCGTAATTCTCGACAGATACTACTACTCAAACGCCGCGTATCAGGCGAACAGCATGGACGAATCCGATGCCATCGCCGATCGGAACCGTTCGTATGGAATGCCAGAACCCGACAGAATCTACTACCTTCAACTCTCTCCGAAGGAAGCGATGGACCGCATCATGACCCGTCTTGAGAATACCGGACGCGAATGTTTCGACAACCAGGACCGTCTTGAAGCTATCGCCGCGCGGTATGATCACATATTGCCGACAGGAACAGTACGTATCGACGCACGGAACTCTCCAGAATCAATCGTGGAAGAGATCCTGTCTGACATAGAGGCGTTTCAGGAGCGGGAACAGCACGGATGAAACGTCTGCTGGTATTTGGGTTACAGTGCCTTTTCGCGGCGCTCCTGGTATTTACAGCTTTCCACGCACAGTCTATTGCCGTTCACGCGGAGTATTTCTTCCTTTTTTCCCTCATACTCATATTTGTCATGCTTCCGTTAACAGACCATTTCAGCCGGATCATCCAGAAAGGTGGCGGTCTCACCATAACACCGGACGCGTACATCGAAACCATCGACTCCATCATACAGATCAATTCGATTGACGAGATTCTCAGTTCACAGTTCAACAGCATCCTCTCCCTTCTGGGACTCGAAGAGGGCACGATGATCTTCTATGACCGTGAGCGGGAGGAATATACCGTTTATCTGAAGAAGGTCAACCCTGATACGTTTACACCAACTCTGACACTCGACTACGACAATGTACTTCTCAGGTTCATCAATTCACCTGAGGACATCATCATAAGGAGTTCCATAGCGGGGAAGCTGAGCGTCGAACGGAGTCTCGTCAAGATGATGGACCATCTGAACGCGGAGATCATCGTGCCAATGTACTTTTCAGGGATGCTGACTGGCGCGATGCTTCTCGGTAACCGCGACACTCCGTACACGTCCGAGGAAATATCGGCACTGAAGATCCTTGCATCAAAAATCGCATCCCTGTCGATTAACTCCATGTTCTGGAAGGAACTGGCCCGGAAAATCGAGCTTGAAAAGGAGCGGAAACTCGAACTCCGCGTCCAGCGTTCGTTCCTTCCGGAGGAGCGCCTCATGACTGACAGCTGCAGCGTCTCGGTCTTCTTCAACATGAATGCAGTCCTTTTTGACCGTTTCCATACTCTTTTCGCACATAACGGTATAACGTTCTTCGTATCCTACCGAACGTTGCCGGAAAACCGTTCAACGCTCATTTTTCTTCCGCCGCTGGCGATCCTCATCGAGACATTTATCTGCGCCGGCGAGCCGCTGTTGGATGCGGTCATCAAATCAAAAAAATACATCATGGAACGGAACATGTTTGACGCTCCGCCCCAGACATTCGTATGCAGCATATCGCCAGACGGCACCCTTTCCTTTCAGAACGAGACCCGTATCGAACCTTTTCTGTTTAACGGAACATCGCTCATCTATCCGGCCAAACCGGGTACACTCGTAAAGGGAGACATGTTTATTTATACAAACACGCATATCAAACGCATATTTATCGAGTACAGCGTCGAAATAGCCGGGATTCTGTCGTCAAACGCGGATTCGACCACTGATCAGGTCCGTGACGCACTCATACGCTTTCTGCATTCGATCAACATTATTCAGGAAAAGTCGTTCTTTGCCCTCTTCCGGTACGGAGGGGGCCGATGACAGGCAACAGGATTGCAAAGGGCGTCATCATATCGTTTTACCTCTTTGCCGTGGTGTATCTCCTTACCCGGACATGGCAATACTGCGAAGTCTATCCGTTCTCGCGGGTTCTTATCCGCTCAACCCTGACGCATTCTGTCAGACTCTTCAATGACGACGGACTGTTTGACACACGAATCAGTCTAATCAACGGACAGCCTTTGAAGAACAAAACCGCTGCTCAGCATTTTACCCGACCCAACGATGTAAACAGCGTCACGCTTGTCAGTAACGACACCATGCGCCTGATCCGAACCGATCCTGACAGCTTCAACACCGATTTCTTCGTTTTCTGATTCTTTCTTCTTCTGGTTGGAAGTTTTCACTTTCTCTGGGGACTTATGGTCTACCATATCCGGCAGATTTATTCATCCGCGCGATACTACTCCCGCTTTTCCATCAATTTTGGCCTCCTCTATATCGCCATTATCCATTACTATATCAGTGCAAGTCCGGCTGTTATAACCGTCGTCGCGGCGTCGCTTTTTTATCAGGTCCTCCGAATGCTGCTGGAAATGAGCCGCCTCACCAGACGAAAGACCGTCAGTCATCTTCTGCTGTTCACCATCGCCGTCCTGACGGCCCTTCTTCTGTGTGCACCGGTCACCTATCCGTTCAGGACATCGGTTACCGTCTACCTTGCCGTAATTCTTGTAACCGTTTCGCTGTTCAGCCTCTTTGTAATCAGGCGGAACCTCGGCAACCGCTACCGCAACCAGACAACCTATCTCGTACTTTTTGCCGGAATAATCGGAATTCTGATGCCGATCTCCCTTGTCGGCATCATGATCCATACCGACTTTCCGATTCCGTTCAGTCTAGTGAGTCTGATTACAATAATAACCCCCCTGCTCATCGGAAGAAATTTTCTTGAACAGAGTCAGTTTAACGACCTGATTTCCCGCAAGATCTACTCGCTGCAGTTTTCCCTGGATTTAATCAGCGGTATACTTGCAGCGTTTCTCCTCACGGCGCTGTTTCAGATACCGCATCCGTCCAAGATGTTTGCCCTTCACGCCATTTTTACCGCCGTACTCGCCATTTTGGTATTCCGCTTCCTCATTCTGTCCCGCATTCGGAACAGAATCATCACGGGACGTGACAGGTATACGGAATCACTCCAGAGTATTATTGAAAACACGGTAACCACGCTGTCGCTTGGTGACCGTATCGCCAGGATCAAATCTGAAATATTCTCGCTGCTTCAGATCAATTTTGTCAGGTTTGGTATATTTGAGGAGAAGACCAGAAGCATACTTACTGCCGACTATCCCGATGTTCTTTACATTGCCCCCTCGTCGCCGCTTGCACGGTACTACGACAAACGGGGAGACATCATAAAACGGGACCTGCTTCTCAACAGGTCACTCGACGATTGTCTGACCTCGTTCGACGACTCCGATTCGATATATCTTGCCGTCCCCGTCTATCTTCACGGCCGCGTCAGCGGTATACTCTTCGCAGGTGAAAAGCGGAACAGGTTCCCCTTTTTCAAGGATGATATCAACTACCTGTCAACTGCGGGAACACTGGTCATGCAGATGATCGAAAACGAGGCCCTCTTTAATCAGTCAGTCATCCGCGGAAAGTATGAAAGGGAGCTCGACAATGCATCATATGTTCAGATGAGACTTTTTCCGGCAACCATACCACCGGACAGAGGGATAGACACCTCAATATACTACCGGCCGTATAACAAGGTAACCGGTGATTTCATCGATATCATCCCGGTAGATGAACACCGTACCGCCATCTTTATCGGAGACATCACAGGACACGGACTGCCGGCGGCGATGGTGCATTCAACAACGGCGGCCCTGGTACGGTCCCTTCTGCATGAAGGATACGATCTCCAGAAGATCCTGCTGACACTCAATACATTTCTTACATCCCGATACAGAGGACACGAGCTCTTGACGCTTTTCGGCTGCATGTTCGACAAACGGGACCGGTCGCTGGAATATATAAACGCCGGCCATCCGATGCCGTACGTCATCTCACCCGTTGAGGGTAAAATCAGCCCAATCGAAAGCCGTGGACACATTCTCGGCGTTATGGAAACGCCGTTTTACTGTACAAGTACCATTACCCTGACGCAGGGCAGTCAGATACTGTTTTATACTGACGGCATCGTGGAAATACAGAAAAGCCAGTCAGACATGAACATCGGATCAACCTTTCTTGAAGAGACTTTGCGGGATATAGTGGATGCGTCCATTGAAGAGAAGATGGAACAGCTTGTTCTTTACATAGACAAAAATGACCAGAAAAATATAAATGACGATATTACATTTGCCTTTGTCGAGATCGAATAAACCAAAAAAAAACGGGCCCGTCGGCCCGTCTCATTATCCTTCAACGATTGCGTCTACCGGACAAACGCTTGCGCAGAGACCGCAGCTTGTACAGGTATCTGCATCGATTTCATACTGGGAATCTCCCTGAGAAATTGCCTCAACGGGGCATTCACTTTCACAAGAACCGCATGAAGTACATGCGTCAGTAATTGTATAAGCCATGTGAGAATCTCCTTTGTTTTATTATCAGCATTAGACACATGCAATATTTTCAGTCAAGTAGATATTTTTCAAAATTCTGAAGCATCTTGACGGTCGTACCGCAAAATGAACGCAGTTTCAATGTAAAGTGAGAACGTAAATCACTCCGCTCAAAATTTCTAAGCATCAGAATCTCCTCGGGCCAGAGTGTGCGGTCGCTTGTTTCCAGTACCAGCGGTATGTCATTAAACCGTTTATCCTGCATGATCATCTGAAACGGAGCCAATCCCAGCATTCCGGCACCGAGATTCGCATGACGGTCCCGCCTGCTGCCGAGAGGAACCCTTGAATCGTTCAGATGCATGGCGCGCAGTTTTCTGAAACCGATCATCTCATCGAATCGCTTGAATGTCGAACGGAATGCCTCCGGTGTACGGATATCATATCCCGCAGCAAACAGATGGCAGGTGTCGATACAGACTCCTATACGGTCCTTGCCTCTGGCACGCAAGATAATTTCAGAAAGGTGTTCAAACCGGTATCCCGCACTGTTGCCCATACCAGCCGTGTTTTCAAGTACCAGCACGATAGACTCCGTTTCATTCAGTACCTCATCGACAGCCTCGGCGATTCGTGTGAACGCCGCATCAGGCCCGGTTTCTCCCGGATGAGCACCCGGATGCAGATTGAGCATCGTCAGCCCAAGCGCTTCGACCCGCCTCGACTCCACTGTTATGGCTGTTATGGAACGATCGCGTAAGAAATGGTCCGGACTAACGACATTT
>CAZAHA010000170.1:0-6334 GCA_964484915.1 uncultured Leptospirales bacterium | reverse complement strand
GTGCGATGTAGAGCTTGAACTCAACAAACCCGTTCTGCCCGAGTTTGATGTGCCGGACGGCCACACCCTGGACTCGTATATGCGCGAGATCGTATACGAAGGCGCAAAGACGCGGTATCCCGGCGGCATCGGCGAGAAGCAGCGGGAACAGATAGAATACGAACTCTCCATTATTACCTCGATGGGATTTTCCGGCTACTTCCTCATCGTGTGGGACTTCATCAACCACGCGCGCAAGATGAAAATACCGGTCGGTCCTGGACGGGGTTCCGCAGCCGGTTCAATCGTCTCATACTGTATGGGTATAACGCAGCTCGACCCGCTGGACTATACCCTCCTCTTCGAGCGGTTCCTCAATCCGGACCGGAACGAGATGCCCGATATGGATATCGACTTCTGCGGCGAGCGCCGCGACGAGATCATCCAGTACGTCCGGGACAAGTACGGAGAGGACCACGTCTCGCAGATCATGGCGTTTAACACGTTAAAACCGAAGGCCGCCGTCAAGGACGTCGCGCGGGCGCTCAACATCCCCTTTACGGAATCAAACAGGCTGACAAAGTTTATAAACGGCAAGACCATAACCGACTCCCTCAAGGAGTCTCCGGAGCTGAAGGAGTTTTACGAGTCGAGCGAACTCTCTCGCACGGTTATCGACACGGCTGTCAAGCTTGAGGGACTGGTCCGCGCGTTCGGCAAGCACGCCGCCGGTGTCGTCATCTCCAAGGAACCGATGACATCATATGTACCGCTTTACATGGACTCGCGCGACCGGAGCATCTGCTCCCAGTTTGAGAAGAACAACTCGGAAGCCGCGGGCCTTGTGAAGATGGACTTTCTGGGTCTCAAGAACCTCACCATCATAGACAACGCTATCAAGCTCATCGCCGAACACCGCGGCGTAGAGCTTGACATTGACACGCTGCCGCTTGACGATCCGGCCGTGTACCGGCTGCTGCAGAACGCCGACACCAACGGTATCTTTCAGCTTGAAAGCTCCGGTATGCAGAACCTCCTGCGGAAACTTGGCCCGACCGTTTTTGACGATATCATTGCGGTCGGCGCACTCTACCGTCCGGGTCCCCTGAACTCGGGCATGGCAGACAAGTTTATCCGGCGCAAACGGAACCCCGCCGAGATCGAGTACCCCCACGAATCGCTGAAACCCGTTCTTGAGGACACGCTCGGGGTCATCATCTACCAGGAACAGGTTATGAAGATCTCACAGGTAATGGGTGGATTCTCGCTGAGTGAAGCAGACAAGCTGCGGAAGGCGATGGGCAAGAAGCTGGTAGACATCGTAGAGAATCTTCGCGGAAAGTTCCTGGCAGGTGCGAAGGAGCGTAACATCGATCCGGATCTCGCGGAATCGACATATGACGACATGGCCAAGTTTGCCGAATACGGCTTCAACAAGTCGCATGCGGCAGCGTACGGTCTGGTGACCTACCAGACGGCGTACCTCAAGTCGCACTACCGTCCGGAGTATATGGCGGCGCTCTTGTCCGCCTCAAAGGACAGCCAGGACGATATTACCAAGTATATCGCGGACTGCCGCATGGCCGGTATCCGCATACTGCCGCCGGATATTAACCGGTCACGATACAGTTTCACCATAGAGGATGGAAAAATCCGCTTCGGTTTTTCAGCCGTAAAGGGACTGGGAGACCGCGCCATAGAGTGCATCATACAGGCCCGTGAGAAGACTGGATCGTTTACCACGGTCCAGAACATGATCGAGAACATCGATATCGGCGTCATCAACAAGGGCGCGCTTGAGTCGCTGATCAAATGCGGCGCGCTGGATTCTCTGCATGAGAACAGGGCCTCCCTGCTTGCAGGGATCGACATCATGATTGAGACGGCAAAATTTTTGCAGAAGGACAAAAAAACCGGCCAGGGAAATCTCTTTGGCGGTGACGATGCCGACGCTGGAGACGAGGAGATACTGAACCTTCCAGTCATTCCAGAGTGGCCGGACAACATGAAACTGGGGTACGAGAAGGAGATGCTTGGGCTCTACATTTCGGGTCACCCGCTTGCACGGTACGAGGCGGAGATCCGTGAGTACTCGTCATGTTCCATAGTCAACCTTGATGATGCGCTCGAGAACGGAAGCACGTTCTCAATCGTGGGTATACTCGAAAATCAGCGAAAACACATAACCAAGGCCGGAAAGGAGATGGCGTTTGCACTCCTGGAAGACATGGAGGGATCGCTGGAGGTGGTCTTCTTTCCAAGGACCTACGCGAAATATGAAAGCCTCATCTTCTGCAAGGAACCCGTCATGCTGACAGGCGAGGTCAAGGTGGACGAGGAGGACTCCTCAGAAAACAAGAGCAAGAAGATGCTGGTAAACGAAGTCAGGACCCTGACCGAAGCGCGGCACGGATCGATATCGGCGCTGCACATAAACATCGATACGGTCGGAACCGACGAAACCCTTCTTGATACAATCAGAAGGACGCTTGAACACGATCAGGGAAAGTGTCCTGTCTTCTTTCATGTATCAAGCAGTGACGGCAAGGAACATATCGTCCAGGCGCATTCATGTTTCAACATTGATCCAACGGAGGAACTGATCGGCAACCTTCGCGGCATTTTGGGGAACGATTCCATACGTTACACGTTCAGAAACGGGGTGTGTCACTGACGGAAAACCAGTGGAGACCGCTGGATGACCTACTGGTAGACCACAAACTCCTTGATCATGTTGAAGCCCTGTGACTCCGAGAGGGTTGCCTGATTAAACCGCGAGACATGGATCTTCTTATTGGGAAACGAAGAGAGGTCCGTAATCACGATACCGGCAAGCACCGAAGCGATAGAGCCGTCTATGATGCACTTCTCTGGCAGGTGAATATTTACCGGCCGGTCCTGTTTGAAGTTTCTGTCCTTGATCGCCTGACTGATTGACCGCTTGATCCTGTTAGACACCTCCATTGATGTCATTCCGGTCCAGTGCCCCTTAACGATGAGGTCGCCGTCGTCGCCGCTTTCTTCATACTCATCGAAATCGGCGGCTTCACCGTTTATGTAGAGCTGCCCGTTAGCGGTAAAGAAGACGGATGCCGGCTCATTCTCTTCCTTGGAGACGGATGCGGCGTTTTTCTTGACTACCTTGTCTCGTATCTTCTTCTTAGATTCTATTGTCTGTTTAAACTGCGTGATTTCGTCGTCTATGGTTCGGTGGATGTCTGACTTTGCAACAAACCTGAACGTGAATATCCGGTAAAAGGAGGCGCTATCCTTTTTGAGCTGTGCGATGAGCTCATTGACCTTCTCGTTTCTTGTATTGAGCGCTGAAAGGATCTTCTCCGGTTTCTGCCCGAGCATCTGTGCAATCTCTGTGTCCTGTTCATCGTACAGCAGCATAAGATTGAGATGAAGCTTTTCAAACCCGCGGCCCATGCTGAATATCAGATAGGAGATGAGAAAGGCCCGGAATATCTTCATGTTGTCCGGATCGTTCGTCTTGTCGAGACCGACATCCAGTTTGAAGTCCATCACCACGATGTATGGGAAACCGTACTCTTGTATGAAGCGGTAGAGTTCCGCACGGATAAATGCGGTGTTCCGTGTGGTCCTGAGGACCCTGCTGATGGTGGAGAGAGAGGAAAGGTTCGGTATATCGGTAATCGGTTTGATACCGACCCGGTTGAGTGCCGATTTTACTACCATGTCAAAGCGGCTGGTAGACGTAAGGACGACGGCATATTTGGAGTAATCATAATGAGACATAAGGCGTCCATTTCTATTTGACAAAATGAAGTCCGGTATTTGTATAAAACAGGAACACCGTCAGACCCAATGTGATACAGCACATGGAATATGGCAACAACATTTACCTTGGAGAGTAGAATGGACCATCCTGTATGTCCAGTGTGTACGACATCACGCATCCGGAAACGGTTTACCAAGCAGTCAAAACACGGCGATGATTTCATGATATACGCGTGCAGACGATGTGCCCATGAGTTTATCTTTCCCCTTCCAACCGGGGATGAGGTGGCGGCATACTACGACGAGTCATACTTTACGGTCAGAACCGAGCGCGGCTATAATGACTATTTTTCCGAAGAGACGAAGAAACAGATAATCCGGGTCTTTGACCTTAACCTGAAGGACATCGCCTTTCCAGCGTTTGAACACACGCTTCCTCCGACCAAACGGTCGCTCGATATCGGCTGCGCCGCCGGATATTTCGTGGAGCTTCTGAAAAAACGCGGATGGAACGCCACGGGAATCGACATATCAAGCGAATGTGCCCTGTATGCAAAAAAAAACCTGGAGCTTGACGTCGTCTGCGGCGATTATCTTACCACACGGTATCCGGAACCGTTTGACCTGATCACGATGTGGGCAACGGTAGAGCACCTTCCCCGTCCCGACCTCTTTCTGAAGAAGGCCAGCACGGAAATATTCAGAAGCGGCCGGTTATATCTGTCGACATGCCGCTCAGATTCCGCTTTCAAAAAACTGCACGGGAAAAAGTGGCGCTATTACAACGTCCCGGAACATATCCACTACTTCTCCAACAGTTCGCTTTCCATTCTCCTGGAATCGTGCGGCTTTTCCATCGACCGTTTATTCACTTACGGCAGCGGTCTCGGTAAAGGCGGCACTCCGCTGAGAAGGGCGGCCGATATACTGGCCAAGAGAATGCGGCTCGGAGACATGGTTGTCGTTTCGGCCTGGCCGCGGTAACACACAGGGAGAGATCATGATTATCGCACATACCGTTGACGAGATGCGCTCGTTCACCGACAAATCACGCTGGAACAGAAAGACCATCGGATTTGTTCCCACCATGGGAGCCCTGCATGACGGACACCTGTCGCTTGTAGAGATGTCGGGTGAAACATGCGATGTAACCGTGGCAAGTATTTACGTCAATCCGCTGCAGTTCAACAATCCGGCTGACTACCAGACCTATCCCGTCACTGTCGAATCGGATCTTGAGCGGTGCAGGGAAGCCGGCGTTTCATGCGTTTTTCTTCCGTCTGACGAGATGATGTATACCGATCAGAAGACTTCCGTGGAGGTCCGCGACCTGACAGAGCACCTCTGCGGTGCGGTCAGGCCGGGCCACTTTACCGGTGTCTTTACCGTCGTCACCAAGCTCTTTAACATTGTGCAGCCCGATTACGCGTTTTTCGGCCAGAAGGACATACAGCAGGCGCGGTCGATCGAAAAGATGGTCTTTGACCTCAACATACCGGTGGAGATTGTCCTTGCCCCCATTATCCGTGAAGCCGACGGCCTTGCCATGAGCTCGCGGAACAGGCATCTTTCCGCGGACGAAAAAAAACGTGCCCTCTCCCTTTTTAATGCACTCTCGCTTGCCGATAGATGTATAAGGAACGGCGAACGCGACACAGCGGTTATCTGCGGGAAGATGCGTTCGCTTGTTGAAACAGAGGGGCAACCGGATGCGGTCGACTATGTATCAATCGTTGATTACGATTCACTGCAGCCGCTTGACGTTTTGTCCGGAAAATGCGTTGTAGCACTCGCGGCATTTTTTGGTACAACACGGCTTATTGACAACATCATCGTATCAGTATAATGGATAATCTGAAATGTGCCTGCAAAAATGTCTGCCAGTACTTCTAACGGCCCTCGCGGCTGTTGTTCTTCTCAACGGATGCTCACAGCGAGGACCGGTCACACACGAACAGGCGTACGCTGCGCTTCAGGAAGTGTACAGTACGGGAAATAACTCGTACTTTACCTCGCTTTTGTCACACAACAGCATACGATACGTCAGGAAGATTTCCTTGGCGATATCACGGCTTGAAGGAAAGTCGAAGGACCACATGGCGAAGAAGTTCGGCCTTAAGACCGAGCTCCTGGAGAACATGTCGCCAAACGGCTATCTCAAGCTCTATCTCGCCCTCAACAGCAGCCATTCCAAGGACATCATCGCGCAATCGCTTGAAAACGCCCCCGTTGAGGTGCTTCAAAACGGCGACCATGTCTGCTACCGGATGCCAAACAACGTAGTACTCTATTTTATACAAGAAAAACCGTACTGGAAATTCGACCTCGAACGGACCGTCCGGTAACGCCTACATATCCTTGAAGAGTTCATCCTCGTCAAACGTCGTCGTAACCTTCAGACGGTTGATCTCGGAAACCTTGCCGATCAGAAGCTCGTCCGTACTCGCGAGCCGTTCAGCAAGAATACGGACCATCTTGAACGCAAATGCCGGATTGTTGATGAGGAACTGCTTCAGCTGCTGCAGGCTTTCGATATACGCAAGCTTGACGTCTGTCCGCGCGATAACGTCCGCTGAGCGGGGGCGGTCGCAGAAGAGCGACATCTCTCCGC
>CAZAHA010000169.1:0-6395 GCA_964484915.1 uncultured Leptospirales bacterium | reverse complement strand
AAAAACTGGCAAATTTAAACCGTTGAAAACCGGAAAAAATAAACCGTTGTTGACAAAAAACATCATTTATCAGTCAGATTATCTCAGGAATGCTCCCATAGACCGGTATTGTGATAAATGGCCTTGAACAGGTCTTTGATGAGATACAAGTCAAGCACCAGCTCCTTGAAATATGCGGGATCGGTGCATTTCCCTTTCAACATGGGGGCATCAATAAAATCTCCTGATCCGGTGTGGTCGTGGATTGCGATAAAGAGCTTTCCGCTGTGAATTGCGATTGATAATGACCGTTCATCCGGTATATCTCTGTAAAATTCATTGATCCGTTCCATAAGGCTTGTTGTGAGTATATACCGGGCCTCAATTTGATCAGTCGAGTAGACTGAAATAAAATGTTCAAAATCAGGATTTTCGAGCTGGACTATCTTATATTCTTTACTCAACAGTGCCGCAGCCTTTTCCTGCAAAAATGTACCGACCAGCTTGCCAAATGACCGTTCTGCAAGATCGGGGTATAACAGTGTCTTGCCGGAGGTTTCTCTTTGAAAGTCTGCTATTGCAAAGAGTCCGGTAAACACTACGGTTGATTGAGCTGACTGACTGGTGCCGCGTGAACGTCGTATGACCTTGAGATTTGAGAAGCGTACAGGACGGTTGTCTATCTCACCCTCACAATAATCCTTGCCCGAATAGGAAACCGGAAGGGAAGTCTGTCCGCCAAGTGCAGATACAATCTCACTTTTGTTAAATTCTTCCTGCTCAATCATCCGTGATGGATCATACCGGATATCGGGTATGATCATGTTAATGATTTCCGGGACCAGTTCTTTCCGATATTTTTGTTGGTAGTTTTTAAAGATTAGGTTCTTTGCCGTTATGAGAATAAACCCGCCCAATAATAACATGAAAACAACGGCCATGACAGGTACAATATGGTTTGCTGGTGCTTCGAGCGTCAGCGAAACCATGTAAACATTGTATAGGATAAAAATAATCACTACACTGATTAGAGCCGTTACACAATAAAAGAAAAATGACAGCTTTTGGCGCTTAGTTTCAAAAGCCGTAAGTTTTCTGTTAAGAGAATCATCCCATGTTATGTCTATATGAGCGAAGCTATCCTGCTTTTCTTCAAGTAACAGTTTTCTTGCAGCGATCATGAGAAAAGTGGCAGGTATAAGTCCAAGACTGTATGCGATAAAGGCAGACACAAACTGGATATAGCCCGAAACAGGATCATCCATGCCTGGTACGTACGATTGCACTATTTCCCTGAACCAGTTGCCGAAGAAGATGATTATTGCAATCAGGATTGCCAGGTTAACCGTACAACCGATTGGGCTGAATTTCTGTTCCGGTTTTGTCACTCCGGGTTTCCTCTGAATGTGTATTTTCTGGTTTTCCATCGTTCTCGTCCTGTGTTGTGTATAGAAGTAGTATATTCGCTGTTTTGAATTAGTCAAGATAAACGATGTGATTAAAAGCGGATAACGATACACTGAATTGTGGAGTAAGGATTGTATCCGGTGTTTTGGCGGTATTGATTTTTTCATAGGTTTTCTGTATGACAGTAAATCCGCTTTGCTGCTCCAATTCCTGAAGAGACAAAAAGTTTGTTGCTAATTATTGCCTGATATCTGCATTGATTTTTTTGATTTATACAATAGGGTACAGGTTGGAGGCCGTAATTGTTTACACCGAACACAAACCGAACTGGCAGGATTTTTGCCGCAGCCCTGCAGAAACTGTCGGCCGGCGTCATTCTTGCTGCTCTTGTCATGTCATGCTACAACAACAACGTATGGGAGGAGGCCAACAGGCCACTTTCGGAGAATGAACAGACAGTTGACCCGCCTGCAGATAACACAGATAACACGCCTGGCGAAAACACAGACCCGGAAAACGTCCGTGTGACGGGCATTACTGTTGAGCCGCAGGAACTGGAGCTTAAAATCGGATACGAATACCGGTTGACTCCGGCAGTCGAACCCCAAAATGCCGATGACCGGACGGTGACCTTTACCACGGACAATGCTGCCGTCGCGGCGGTCACCGCTTCCGGAACGGTGGCTGCACATGCTGCCGGAACGGCGGTCATTACCGCAAAGACCCGCGACGGTGACTTTACGGATGAGTGCACCGTTACCGTGGTCCATGCACCGGCTGCGGTTGCCGTGCGGAGTGTCACAACGCATAACGGCGCCATTACGGTGAACTGGGACGACCCTGCGGAGGCGGACCTTGAATCGGTCCGTGTCGTGTGTCTGAATACCGGCGATTCCAGCACGGAAGAGTACACGGTGGCAAAGGGTGCGGAAATGATCACGATATCGCCCCTGACAAACGACGTACCGTACCGCGTGTCCATCTACAGCAGAACAGAAAGCGGACGGGAGTCCGTTGCAGAGACGTTTACTCTGGCGCCGACGGCCTCGGATACCGTATACCGTGCGGTATATACTCCGGCGGAGATGAATGATGTTCGCGATGATGTGGCTGCTAACTACATCCTCATGGAAAACATCGACCTTTCCGGATACGCGGCGGGTACCGGGTGGATGCCGGTGGAAGAAACCGGTGCGGTATACTTTTCCGGCATATTTGAAGGGAACGGCCATGTCATTTCCAACCTGACGGTCAATAATCCCTCCCTCGACCATGCGGGCCTCTTTTCCGCAACAGCACCGGGGAGCTCTATCCTGAATCTCGCACTTGAAAATGTGTCGGTAACTGGAAATGAGAATGTAGGCGGTCTGGCAGGCAAAATATCCGGTGCGGTATCTCACTGCAGGGTCACGGGACAGGTAACAGGTAAGTTTAAAGTTGGAGGGATCATCGGCGAGTTAACCGACCTTACGGCTGATCTCCGTGACTGCACGTTTTCCGGTACGGTATACGGCTTTACAATGGTTGGGGGAATTGCCGGCCAAGCACTGTCTGACATACGAAGCTGTGAAGTAAGTGCCGCCATCAATGCAACAGGCATTTCTCCATTGCGGATCGGCGGTGTAACGGGACTTTTGCATCCTTCGGCAGCCATCAAAAATTCCCGCTCGGTTATCGAGATTAATGCCGGTTCGGCGGCAAGTGTCGGCGGTATTGCTGGAGAGATCATAGTTAATTCCGGGGGTATAATCTCCGGCTGTCATGCATCGGGATCGATCGACGGTACAGGTGTCCGGTACGGGGGCATTGCCGGGTACCAGAATTCGAATGCATTCTACATTGAAAACTGCGGTGCATCAGTAGACATCACAACAACAGGCAACAGCGCAGGTGGGCTGGTTGGAGAAAACATTGGATTAGTCAATTCGTGTCATGCGACGGGTGACATCGCCGGGGCTGAAAATGTCGGCGGCCTGGTGGACGATAATCAAGAATCACTATTATTATGTTATGCGACGGGTGATGTCGCCGGGGCTAAAAATGTCGGCGGCCTGGTCGGGAGTAACCGGGCTTTTGTAGAGCGTTCGTATGCGACGGGTGCCGTTACCGGTACAGAACGGATAGGCGGCCTGGTTGGGTACAGTTTAACGATTAGCGGAAGAATCAAAAACTGTTTTGCTGCCGGAACGGTTATTGCTGCCAATTATGGTGGAGGAATTACCGGTTTTCTGGCACAAGACTCTGCTGTTTCACTGTGTTATTCGGTCGGATCGGTCACCAGTACTTCCAACAGGGGCGGTCTGGTCGGTTTTAATAACGCAGGAACGATCAATACTAGTGTATATGACCGTGACACAAGCGGCTGTTCTGATTCGGGGAAGGGTGTTCCGTTGACGACACCACAGATGCAAACTGCGGCAACGGATACGTCACTTCATTGGTCTTCGGGAACATGGAACATATCGGACGGCAGCTATCCCGTCCTGCAGGGACTGCCGTCCCCATACTAAACCGTATCGTGTGCGGAAACCGGCTGACACAGCGGTAACGCGGCGGCTTTTGCTGTGTCAGTGCCGGTACAACGGACACAAATTTTCGGTTTTTGGATGTGTCTTGGTTTACTTTTATATTTACCGTATACATATTTAGAAGCAGGAAGCAGTGATTTCTGACAGGGAATGAACAGCGTCTTGTCGGTTACTGTCGCGTGCGAGTGAGTGTTCTCTGTTTATGCACTCGGATACCAACACGATGGAGGATGTTATGGCTGAACTTGTATTGCTCCGCCATGGAGAATCTGTATGGAATAAGAAGAATGTCTTTACCGGCTGGGTTGATGTACCGCTTTCTCCAAACGGAATCGAGGAGGCCAGAAAAGCGGGTGAACTTCTCGCAGAAAAAACATTTGATATGGTTTATACATCGGTGCAGGTGCGTGCGATTCAGACGGCGATGCTCGCGCTGGCCTACAGCAAGAGCGGCAAAACTCCCGTTATCATTCATGAAGAAGGAAAGATGAATGAATGGGCAAGGATTTACAGTGAGGAAATTCAAAAAGAAATCCTCCCCGTCTATCGTGACTGGCATCTGAACGAGCGCTACTACGGTGAACTGCAGGGGAAAAACAAGGCGGAGACCGCAAAGGTATACGGAGACGAACAGGTTCATCTATGGAGACGGAGTTATGACGTACCCCCGCCAAACGGAGAGTGTCTCAAGGACACGGCAGAACGCACCATACCGTTCTTTGAACAGCAGATACTTCCCCGGCTCAAGGAGGGCAACAGCATACTTGTCTCTGCACACGGAAACAGCCTCCGTTCGATCGTCATGTACATCGACGGTCTTACCAAAGATGAGGTTCTGAAACTGGAGATAAAAACCGGTGTCCCGATTTATTACCGGTATGATAACGGAAACCTGGCAAGAGAAAACAGGTAAGATAACGGAAATAGTAAGAAACACTGCATGCCCGGTGCGGGAGGTTCTGACGAAAACTCGCTTTGTCATGAACTCTTTCGTCTCGACACGGTGTAACGATCATTTCAGCGACAAGCCGGTGCCGTATGAGGATGGAATACGGGAAACGGACGCGTTTTTCAGCCGCAGTACAGGATAGCTCCCGGGAAAAGCTGGTCAAAGCCTCCTCTCCCCATTTTTTTTGACGTTTATTCTCCCATTCCTTATGATAGTAAGGCAGTCGGGCTGCCCGGTTGCTTGGTACCTTCGCGGTCTTCTTCAGGATGCGGGTGCATACTCTTATCAATACGATGAAGGTTCTTTATGAACGAAGAGCAGCAACTGACGACAGAGAATCTCATGCAGCTTGTACAGGAAAATGATGCCGTTCTTGTCGACATTCGTCCGCCGGAGGCGTACAACGGCTGGAGGCTGGGTGGCGAAAAACGGGGCGGCCACATTCCGGGTGCCAGGAGTCTGCCTGAAAAATGGACCGCATATATCGACTGGATAGAGATCGTCCGGTCGAAAGGCATCCACCCTGACAGCAAGGTCGTTGTGTACGGATACACGGCTGATTCCGTTGATAAAGTCGCCGGGCATTTCATGAAAGCTGGATACAAAGCCGTCTATGTGTACAACGATTTTGTCGGCGTATACGCCGCGGGAAACGCGCCGCTGCAGAGCCTTCCCCGCTATACGATGCTCGTGGGTGCGGACTGGGTCCGGACGCTTCATGAGACCGGCAGTGCAGACGGGTATGACGGCACTGACGCGGTCATCTGCCACTGCCACTACAGGAACCATGCGGACTATGCTGTCGGCCACATTCCCGGTGCAGTATCGCTGGACACAAATTCGCTTGAGTCTCCCGAAACCTGGAACCGCCGTTCGCCTGAAGAACTCGCGAAGGCGCTTGGCGAACACGGCATTTCGGCTGGTTCAACCGTTATCCTATACGGACGCTTCTCTTATCCCAAAAACGAGGACGAGTTTCCAGGTTCCAGTGCCGGGCATCTCGGCGCCATACGGTGTGCATTCATCATGTTGTATGCGGGGGTCAGGGATGTCCGCATTCTCAACGGGGGGCTGCAGTCGTGGCTTGATGAAGGATTTCCCCTGGAAACGGAAGAGACGCCGAAACGCGCAGTCGAGTACGGAGATCCTGTTCCGGGAAGGCCGCATCTGGTTATAGACACGCCGGAAGCAAAGGAATACCTCGCCGCGTCGGACAAGAACCTGGTAAGTGTGAGAAGCTGGCCGGAATATATCGGGAAAGTCAGCGGATACAATTACATTGAGAAGAAGGGCCGTATACCGGGATCGGTTTTTGGCAATTGCGGCAGCGATGCGTATCATATGGAAAACTACAGGAACCTTGACCATACGACACGGGAATACCACGAGATAGAGGCGCTGTGGAAAGAGGCGGGCATAACACCGGACAAGTCTAACGCATTTTACTGCGGTACGGGATGGCGCGGCAGCGAGGCATTTTTGAATGCATATCTCATGGGCTGGCCGGACGTTTCCTTATACGACGGCGGCTG
>CAZAHA010000168.1:0-6434 GCA_964484915.1 uncultured Leptospirales bacterium | reverse complement strand
ACGGGAAAACGCTAGGATCGATTTGCGGATCATGCTGGTGGGCAGACTCATCGATATACTTGACCGCAGATTTTCTGAATCGCCACTCAACGGAGGGGTGTATGGATGTAAACTTGTTCTGTATGACAACCTGCACCCTGCTTTGAAAGTCCTCGATACTCCGTTTCAGCGAGAGCGTAAACAGAGGCTTTATTTCGCTTAACTTGTACTGGTCCGTACCGCACAGCGTGCAGGATTTTTCCGAAGCAAGATACATGACGCCGATGGCTTCACCGTTATACGACAAGGGACTGATCACGATGTTCCGGGCGCCTTTTTGGACCATCTTCTTCTCGATCCCCGACAGCTTCTTTTTCTGCGAGAGGTCCCCTATTATAACATCCTCGGAGTTGCGCACCGCCCTGTCAAACACCGATCCGGTAAAATCAGCACTTTTATAATGATATGAGTCACGGTATATGCACTCGTTCGAGGCATGGTAGCCTGAGTTCAGTATAAGTATCTCGTCGTTATAAAAACCGGCGATCCCAAGCTCAAGCTCCGGCGCCTTAAAGTATGAACGTATCAGGTCCTGTACCCTGAGAAATTTCTCTTTTTCCTTGAGAAACGAGTTTTCGATGAGTTCATGTTTAATGATTGAGAGTATTTCCGAATCGGTCACATCGACGGCGCTCATTATAACTATACCGGAAAACTCAAAGATCTCGGGAGGCAGAAGCTCCATAATCCGGGATCCGTCTGTCAGACTTTCACGCAGCTCGTCCCGGTCAACAGATTCCAGATCAAAATCAGGATCAACGATATCCACATCGGCAAACGATACGTCCATCTCCATCTTGTAGCATTTCAGGAGTCCTGTCGTATCGTCCCGCAGATACTCCATCATGGGAAGATCAACAGAAAAGTTGATATCAAAAAACTTGCCCAGAATATAGCTGTACGCATACATCAGATAAATTCGTTCGAGTTCTGCAGTGTTCTTCCTGCATACTGTAATATCTGCTGTACCGTTTACAAAAATGGAATCAAAGTTTTCGGTTTTATAGAACGGCTCGGGATAGAACGGCGCGCTGACAGCGCCGATCATCCTGGCCTCGGGTGTGATCTGAAAGAACTTGTTCATCATGAGGTCAATAAATTCACGGTGATCGTCCAGGATTGAGTGATCATATATCTTTTCGGTCAGTTGCGGGTGTTCCTGAATATACTCATGAATGATCGAAAATATACGGTATGATATCGAGTTCTCGTCTTTACTGACCACAGACTGTGTGTACTCAAACAGTTTCCGAAACGACAAAACCCTGCCAAACGGTGGAATCTGAACGGACTTTTCCATACACTTCTCCCTGCCAAACAAGATACGGCGCGTCTCATGATACCGAACACGTAACGGCTGCTGTTCGGTATACATAACGGATTTTGCAGCCGGTTACTGCATCGGCATAAATATTATTTTAAACCGGAAGCCACAGCGGTAACAGCATCATCTATTCTGGCCTCACGGTCCCTGTGCGACCAGTTGACGATTCCGGCACTCTTCACCATACCGCCCTTGACGGAGCTCAGTTTTTTCATCTGACCGACGGCCCGGCTTCCGCCCATCCACTTAAACGGCAGGTGTTGGGTCACAAGAAGCCCCACCTTTAGTCCGGACAGTGTCCTGACCGACTCAAGATAGCGTTTCATCACCGGACAGAGTGAAAATGCCATGACCGGTGCTCCAAAGACAACGGCGTCGTATTGTGACGGATCCGGAACACTGTCAAGAGTAAACGAGTTAAAATCCTTCTCGGGATCAAAGCCTCCCTGAACGGTTATCTCTTCCAGAATAACCGTGTGACCGTTCCTGGAAAGTCTTTCCTGTAGTCTTCTGGCAACCAACAGCGTGTTGCCGGTATGAGAAAAGACGATGATTCCTGTGTTCATGTATACCTCTGTAACTGTATAGTATGTACTCCGTATATAGAACATCAGTAAAGAACCAACCTGTTACCTTCCGCTTACAGGCAGCCCCGAATATATGAACATTACACCGCAGTAACACACGCTTCAATCAATTAATTCTGCGCGGTACAAAAATCCAGACGGTTTGATCATTGTTTTAGGAGAAAAATTTCCCCACTGGTTGACATACAGCGTCAGTATAGTTACATGGCACAAATAATTGTAACAGACATGCCGGGTGTTTGTCGCAAAGAAAAACCTGCGTGTAACGAACAGAACAAGGAGAATTGTATGAAAAAAGCGATGTACATTGCAGTATTTGTGTCATTATTCGTGCTCTCATCGTGCGAACTGCTCGATGAAATTGCAAGTGACGGCAAGGAAGAGTACATTACAGCAACCGTGGATGGTGAGGAACGCAAGTTTAACGGTTTCCTGGGTGTCAACACAACACTCGGGATCACAACGGTCAAAGGCACAGAAATGAGACTTGCCGACGATAACGGTATGATAACGCTTTTTTTTGCGGAAGGGGCAACAGGTACAAAGGCGATAATTACCGATGCTGAGAAAATCGTCGATAACAAGGCGGCGGCTAACTATACGGTGCCTGGTTCCCTCGATACATATCAGGCCACCTCAGGTGAAATCGTCATAGACACGAACGATGAAGATCTCGTTGAGGGAACATTCGAATTTACCGCTGCTTTCGGTTCTAGAAAGATTGAGATAACGGACGGGAAATTCAAAGTCAAAAAGGAATAATCTCCATAAACGGTGCCGTGCATACGGCACCGTGCACACCGTGCATCAGCCGCACTTCACGAGCTTCACATCAACACCGCCTTCCCCCCGCCGCATCCTTCTCCTGTTTGACATTATCCGTTGTGTATGCCATATTGTTAGTATTCAATCTTTACGGTAGATAGTATGGCGGAAATCCGGGTCAAACATATCACCAAGTCATTCAGGAAGACACTTCAGCAGAAGCCGTTTTCCCCATTGCGTATGCTGCTGAAACCGGACAGAGGGTGCGCCGCCGCCCAGTCAATCGGCACGGAACACCGTCCCCTCATTCTCGACAACGTAAGCCTGGCCATTCCGCACGGAAAAACTCTTGCGCTCATCGGACCAAGCGGCTGCGGCAAGACCATGCTGATGAGAATCATCGCCGGCCTGGAGTATGCGGACTCCGGAGATGTTTTGTTTGACGATATAAACGTAAACGACCTGGGGCCCGAGAAACGGCGTACCGGTATCGTCTTTCAGCACTATGCTCTGTACCCGCATATGACCGCTCAGGAAAACATGACAACCTATTTTCTTTTTGATAAAAAAAACAGGAAAAATGAAAAACTCAAAGAGGAAATTTTTCGCCAGACAAGCGAACTCCTGGGAGTCGAGATGGAACACCTTCTTTCCAAAAAACCCCCGAAACTCTCCGGAGGAGACCGTCAGCGCGTTGCTCTGGGACGATGCATAACGCGCGAACCGAATCTTTTTCTGATGGATGAGCCGTTAGCCAACCTTGACGCGCGGGAGCGGGAAACGTACAGGATAAAACTGAAGGCGCTCCTTTCCAAACTTGAAACAACGGCTTTGTATATTACCCACGACCAGCATGAGGCTATGGTTATCGGAGACATTATCGCTGTCATGCGCGACGGCAGGATAGAGCAGACCGGCACCTTTGATGATGTTTTCAACCACCCGGCAAACATGTACGTCGCCGATTTCATTTCGCTGACGCCTGGCGTTAAACCGGTCAATTTCTTTGACGGCAGACGATATGCGGATGAGTATGCGGGATACACGGCCGGAGTCCGGTGTGAAGATACCGTGGTGAACATTACTGCCGGACGGCCAGGTTACAGGGAAATACGCGGCACCGTCGAAGCGGTGACCCATTTATACTCCCACCAGGAGAGCTATACGAGAGTCAGCACCGAGCTTGGCGACCTTTCCAGCAGGATGGCTATAAATCAGGAGATAGGCGAGAATATGAAGGTATGGATCTCGTTCCGGAAGATCCACCTCTTTGATCCCGATACAAAAGTGAGGGTACACACAGTCGACCAGAGCAAACTATATACCCAGAACATGTAGGAATTTTTCCTTAACAGCCGTGGAATCAAACATCTCGCGCCTGTCGATGATCCCGCCGGCCATGTCAGCATGTCCGCCGCCAAAGCCGATGCCGTCAAGAACCTCCTGGACAATACGCGCCGCGTTCCACTCATCACGTTCGGATCTCAGCGAAAGATTAATACGGTCATGGTTGTTTGCTGCAAGGACCACAAAGTCAACCTCCCGCAGGGCCAGAAGGAAGTCACCCAGAATGCCAAGAAGGTTCTGATTACACCCTTCCGGAAAATAACAGTATGCGAACATGTCCCGTATAAAGACATTGTCTATCGCTTCCCGGTAAAATTTCAGGTCCTTTATCTGGATATAATTGCGCAGTATGCTGTTTACAAGATGGATGTCCGCGATACCATACAGACTGGCATAGGCCGATACGTCGGCTTCCGAGGCGTCACGCGTGAAAAGCGCCGTGTCCATGTCTATGCCGACGATAAGCGCGGTGGCAACGTTCCGGGGTATGTCTATACCAAGCTCGTCGTAGTATGTGAACAGAATGGTGGAACAGGCTCCATATTCTGGACGGATATCGCAGATGGGAACATCGTCCGGTGCGGAAACCCGGTGATGGTCTATCAGTGCTATCTCGTCACCGATGAGGTCGGTGACGTTTTTGTTTCCCTTGCACCCGTCCACGATGATAACACGGTCTGTTTCGCTCATTTTATATTCCGATATGTGGCGGATATCGATTTTAAGACTGGTAATCAGATGCATCAGCGAGTCGCGCTGTATTTCCCCCTCATACACCAGACGGGATTCCGTTCCAAAATGATGAAGCAGCTGCTGCAGCGCATAGCCACTCGCGACAGCATCGTGATCAGGAAAATTATGAGGCTGAATATAGACATAAGGATCGTTCGAAACGGTACCGATAAGCGTCTTAATGAAGTTTTTTGTCATCATGTATCACTCCGAAACCTTGTTTGCCTGAAGCGGTCACGGTAACGCCGCCTGAGACATGAATGCACCATAACGATATTTGCACCGGCGGCCATGCGATTCCAGGAAGGAACAGACACTGTCCATCCACGGCTCCCGCATCTCATCTGTGAGCGGCATGCCGGATGCCATTCGCTGCCTGTTATCACCGGAATGAAAATCGTCCGCTTCCACAAATTCAAACCCGTACCGCAGTGCAAGCCGCCTGGCGAGCGACGTTTTCCGCAGCCGTTTACGCCCATGCTGTACCGCCCTGATATCCACTTCCTGTTTGGTGCGAAACGGGGTGGCGGATGGTAGCGTCGTGTTTGCAGATCTACAGGAGCCCGTTACCGTCCAAAACAGCGTGGTAATGTATTCGGCGGACAAGGGAGAAGAGAACGCCCTTCGGCTGGCGTGCCGTCAGCAGTATAAAATCGCCGAATTCATTGATAGAAGTATCGGTATAGCGCGGCAGCACGTTTTTGCGATCTCGAGTTTCGTCTTCATGTCTGTTTCCGCCGTATCCCGATCAGGGTAATATCGTCATTCAGCAGTTCACCGACAGTATAGTCAAGCACGGCCCGTGTTACATACGAAGTAATCTCCGCCATCGGTCTGTCACGGTGTGATTTCACCGCGCTTAAGAGAATGTCATAGAACGCCCCTTCGCCGAGAATCGATCCGTCACTGCCGAACTCCTCGAATATTCCGTCGGTAAAGAGAAAGATCATGTCTCCGTCGCCAAAGTCCCTGTCTTCATACAGATATGGCTTCATCATCGACAGACCAAACAGCGGTCCGCGGGTCTTCAGATACTCAATCGTCCCGTCGGCCTTTACAAGAATCTGATGAATATGGCCGGCGGAGGAGAAACGCATTTTACTTTCGTCAATCAGTACAGTGATGGCTGAAAAATAGGTACTCCCGCCCAGCCGGTCAAGCAGTATCCTGTTCATATTCATCAGCTTGTCTGCCGTATTACCCGGCAGACCGGTTTCACGGTTTAGCAGGTCGATCTGTGTCGTACACAAAGCCGCCTGCAGTCCGTGTCCCGACGCGTCGGCGATGAATACATGGAGGGCACCGTTCTCATCGGCAAGGATACTGTAGTAATCGCCGCTGACCTTTCTGTTCTGGGGAATATACTCAAGCCCGATATCATACCCTGCTATCTTCTCGATCTTTGCCAGAGGTGTCAGTATCGAGCGCTGCACCTCGCACGCAAGATCAAGTTCATGCTCAAGCAGGTCCAGCTTCTTCTTTTCCCTTACCGCCTGTTTTAGCGATACGAGGGTCTTGATTCTGGCCATAAGCTCTCGCTTGTTATATGGCTTGGTGATGTAGTCATTTGCTCCAAGATCAAGTCCGGTAACGAGGTCAAAGACCTGGTTCTTCGCCGTCACCATCACGATTGGCAGCTC